>JAFUFY010000004.1 GCA_017469645.1 Campylobacter sp.
AGGGGGCGCTTCGCAAGTCAGCCCACTTCCCCCTTAAAAAGCAATTTGTGATATAATTAAATTACGAATTTTAAATAAAGATACCAAATTTGATTAAAATTACGCTATTTACACAAATTTAATACAAATTGTTAAATTTGTATGCTAAAATTCAGCATTTAAAATAAAAATTAGGAGTATTATAATGAATTTCTTAAACAAAGTCGCATTAACTACATTTCTAGCTGCTTCAACGCTTGTTGCAAAACCTACTATTTATATATTAGCTACCGGCGGGACGATCGCAGGAAGCAGCGAAAGCACACTTAGCGGAGACTACACATCAGGCACGGCCACCGTAGATCAGCTTATAGCTTCTGTTCCTGAAATAAAAGAACTTGCAACTATAAAAGGTGAGCAAATTTCAAATATCGGCTCACAAGAGATGAATAACGAAGTCTGGCTAAAACTCGCAAATAGAGTAAATGAGCTTTTGGTTAAAAACGATGTCGACGGCGTGGTTATCACACATGGAACCGATACTATGGAAGAAAGTGCGTATTTTTTAAATTTGGTAGTAAAAAGCAAAAAACCTATCGTTTTTGTGGGAGCCATGCGCTCAGGAACTTCCATAAGCGCAGACGGACCACTAAATATTTTTAACGCCGTAAATGTCGCGATAAATCCAAAAAGCTGGGGAAAAGGTGTGTTGGTTGTCTTAAACGATGAAATTCACGCCGCAAGAGAAGTAAGCAAAACAAATACAACTTCGGTTGCTACTTTTGCTTCGCCAAATTCGGGTAAAATCGGAAGTGTAAATTTTGGCATTGTAAATTATTATATGCAAAGCACACGCAAACACACGGTCGATAGCGAATTTAACATAAAAGATATAAAAGAATTTCCACGAGTTGATATAATCTATGCTCACACAAATGATGAGGCCGATTTTGTCGATTTTGCGGTAGCAAAAGGCGCAAAAGGGATTATTTTAGCTGGTATGGGAAACGGAAATCCATATCCAAGTGTCGAAAAAGCACTTGAAAATGCTGCAAAAAATGGCGTTATCGTAGTTCGCTCATCTCGCACGGGAAGTGGCTCGACTAGTGTCGGCGGCGAAGTAGATGATGAAAAACTCGGATTTTTAAGCGGGGATAATTTAAATCCGCAAAAAGCGAGAGTTTTGCTGATGACGGCTTTAAGTAAAACAGATGATAAGGCAAAAATCAAAGAGTATTTTGCGACGCATTAAATTTCTATTAATTTAATCTCGATTGAAACGAGCCTAGCAATTCCACATATCGAACGAATTAAGGATTAAATTTATTGCAAATTTACACGAATTTTGAATTTATTTTATAAAATTTGGTAAAATCATCGCTAAATTTGATGAAAGGATTTGCAATGAATAAATTTAGAGTTTTATTTTTGGCAGCTCTTATGACTTTTTTCCTAACAGGTTGTGCTAGTAACGGTGTTGCGCGAAATTCAGGCATTATAAAATCTAGCGATCCGATTTTTATCACAAATTTACCAGATAAAAAGCTCGTAAATGTCGCATTTACAAACACTAGCAATTTTGATTCAAATTTAACCACTGCAATTGAAGAATATCTTACACAAGACGGATATAGCGTTGTTTCAAAAGACAAAGCAAATGTTTTAATCGAAGGAAATTTAAACTATTTTAGACGCATTGCTTATAAAGATAATAGATTTCGTCCGACTTTTGGCTTTGGATTTGGTTTTGGTAGATTTTCACGACACGCAGGATTTGGTATAGGATTTCCGTTTGGCTGGGGTTGGGACGATGATTATTATGGTGTAACAAGCTATATTTATGACGGGCAATTAAGCCTTTTGATCAGGGTTAAAAACGGCAAAGAATTTAAAGATTACGCAACAAATTTAAACTATCAAAGCGAACCGGACGCCGGTGGTATCGCACGAGTAACCGATTCGTTTAATTACAAAGTTTATCAACAAATTTCACAATTTTTAAGTAGGCAATAATGACAATTAAAGAAAACAAAAAATCTGCACTTTACACGCTAATTGGAGCGATTATTCTCATAGTCGCAGGAACACTTGGAACGCTAAACAACGAAGGCGGGGCTTACATTTTTGCACTCATCGTGGGGGTTGCTTGTATAGGATTTTGCATAGCAAAACTGCTTAGTAAAAATTATATGGAAATTTATGATGACGGATTTATGATTGAACACTCTAAAAAACAGATGAAATTCAATTTTAAGGACATTGAAGATATAGGCATAAGAACATTTCACACGACAAAAAATGTGCAGGTTTTAAATTTCAAATTCAAAAAAAATTTTTCGTGCGAAGATAGATTTAATTTCGTTAGATTTTATAGTGAAGACGAAGCTACTTTGCCAAACATTTACGAAAAATCATTTTATGAAATTTGCGGAATTTTAAGAAATAAATTTATCGAATTTAAAGAAAAGAGCGAACAAATTTAGCCTATGTTTGTTTCGTTTTTAAATGGAGCGATTTTAAGCTTTTCCCTAATCATCGCCA
Source organism: Campylobacter sp. (assembly GCA_017469645.1). GTDB lineage: Bacteria > Campylobacterota > Campylobacteria > Campylobacterales > Campylobacteraceae > Campylobacter_B. Next base: position 2,521 of record JAFUFY010000004.1, read on the forward strand.
TCGGCGCACAAAATGTTTTTGTTTTACAACAAGGACTTATGAAAAACCATGTTTTTGTTGTTTGTTTTATCTGCTTTATTTGTGATGCGATTTTGATGGCGTGTGGGATTTTTGGTATCGGCGGAGTTTTTGCAAAAAATGAAAATTTATCATTTTGGCTTGGCGTGTGTGGCATTTTATTTTTACTTGCTTTTGGCTTAAACGCTTTTATTTCGTCATTTCGTGGCTCAAATTTCGCTAAAATCAAAAATGCCGTTCCGCAAAAACTCTCAAAAACAGCGCTCAAAACCCTTGCCGTTACGCTTTTAAATCCGCATGTTTATTTAGATACCGTTGTTATCGTAGGCGGAATAGGAACCACGCTAAATTTGCAGGAGCGAATTTATTTTTGGTTAGGAAGTGTTCTTGCATCTTTTATTTGGTTTTTTTCTCTCGGATACGGTGCTATGAAACTTTCAAAACTTTTTATGAACGCAAAAGCTTGGCGAATTATTGATTTTGTAGTCGGTATTTTTATGCTTTATATAGCTTTTTTGTTGATAAGATTTATATTAAAAATTTAAATAAATTTAGATAAAATGAAGATTTTAATTTTGAATTTAAAAAGGATAAAAAAATGCGATTATCTGTCAAAAACGGCACTAAAATCGATACCGTCGTCAAAAAAATAAAAAAAATGCTCGAAGATGAATATAAAGACGGGGTTTTGACATCAGGAATTAACATTTACATAGGTAGCGATACATGCAATGTTTATGATTGCGAAATTCAAAACAACATACAAGAAGCCTACGCCTATGCAAGGGGTAAATTTCGTAACGAAATGCTAACTTTTTTTGAGAATCATCTAAATTTAGACCTTGCAAAAGAGATAGAAAAATATAACACAAAATACAGAAAACACCTAGAACAAGGGCAAACCATGTTAGCCATGAAATACAAAGAGCTACTAGAAGATACAAAAAAAATGCAAGAGCAAATTCCGTTTTACAGACAGCTATATGCCATGGTGATGACAACCGGTAAAAAAAGCACAATTCATCTTAAAGTCGCTGAAATCGGTAGAAAATGGGTAATAATCAGAGCTTATCAAGAATTTGACCTTGAAAACGGAGAGAAAATTTACTACGCAAATAAAAAAATATATGATAAAATCGATGAAAATTTTGGAAATCGATATAAATTCGCAATTTAAATTTGATAAAAGGAAAACAAAATGAGCCATATTTTGATTATCGGAGCAGGTGGAGTAAGCCGCGTAGCAACCGTGAAATGTGCGATGAATTCTCAGGTTTTTACAAAAATCACACTAGCAAGTAGAACCAAAAGCAAATGCGATGAGATTGCTAAATTTATAAAAGAGCGCCTTGGCGTAGAGATCGCAACAGCTAAAATCGATGCCGATGATACCGAAGCTGTGGCAAAATTTGCAAAAGAAATCGGAGCAGATTTGCTTTTAAATGTGGCTTTGCCGTATCAGGATCTCACACTAATGGACGCTTGTTTGAAAGCTGGTATCCCATATATCGATACCGCAAACTACGAGCACCCAGACACCGCACACTTTGAATACAAACTTCAATGGGCGAAAAATGACGATTTTAAAAATGCTAAAATTCCAGCTTTGCTTGGAAGCGGATTTGATCCGGGCGTTACAAATGTATTTTGCGCCTATGCACAGCAAAATTTATTCGATGAAATAAATGAGATTGATATACTTGATTGCAACGCAGGAGACCACGGATACGCGTTTGCGACAAATTTTAACCCAGAAATTAATTTGCGTGAAGTCTCAGCTAACGGTCGCTACTGGGAAAATGGCTCGTGGATCACCACAAAACCGCTTGAAATAATGATGAAATGGGACTATCCAAAAGTCGGCGTGAAAGATAGCTATTTGCTTTACCACGAAGAAATGGAAAGTTTGGTTAAAAATATCAAAGGCTTAAAGCGAATTCGCTTTTTTATGACCTTTGGGCAAAGCTATCTTACGCACATGCGTTGCCTAGAAAATGTCGGCATGCTTCGCATTGACGAAGTTGAGCATAACGGCATGAAAATTGTGCCGATTCAATTCCTAAAAACACTTTTGCCTGACCCAGCAAGTTTAGGACCACGCACCAAAGGCAAAACAAATATCGGCTGCGTGATAAAAGGTTTTAAAGGCGGCAAACCACGAAAAGTTTATATTTACAATGTCTGCGACCACGAAGAGTGCTACGCAGAGACTGGCGCACAGGCTGTCAGCTACACAACTGGCGTTCCAGCTATGATAGGCTCGATGATGATAGCAACTGGCAAATGGAGCGGAAAAGGCGTATTTAATATGGAAGAATTTGATGCCAAACCATTTATGGACGAGCTAAATAAACAAGGACTTCCTTGGGAAATCATCGAAATGAATCCAGACGAGAGCAGGGTTGTAGAGTAAATTTATGAGTGGAATTTTCTAAATTCCACTGAATTTATAGACAAAATTCGGCAAATTCAGCAAATTTAAAGCCGAATTTGCTGAATTTTAAATTTAAAAAAGGACTAAATTTGCCCTACGAATCGACACTTTGGACTAAATTTCTTGTATATTTGCAAGGCTTAATTTTTACCTATAATCCCTATTTTGAAATTTTTTTAGTTCTATTTTTTGTGATTTTTTGGATTAGTTTTGTTTTTGGCGTGATTAAATTTAAAAAATTTCGCAAATTAGGCGAACAGACATTAAAATATAAATTCATTATCGCCGTTTGCGGAATTTTATTTCTCTTTGGTATTTTTATATATTTTTCCTGCTATTTTGCGATGTGGGCTGCATATATGGGAGTGTAAAACTTCCACTTAAAACATAGTAAAAAAATCTAATTTGCGAATTTGCTAAATTTAATGTTATTTAATAAAATTTATATTTTTATTAAATTTTTATTTAATTTTTGATACTATTTCAAAACAATTAAAAAATCCCATAAATTTTTACTTAAAACAAGGATAGCAAATGAAAAAACTATTTCTACTTTTAACTGCATTGTTTTTGGCAAGTTCATTAAGCGCTGAAAATTCAGACAATCAAATTGCTCTTTTTAACATGGCAACAGACGATTTGCGCGGTATTGATGTCGATGACACAAAATGTCGAGATGCGATACTAAATTTTTATAGCGTTGTCGCCAAAAAAGGCGAACAAAATGCCGAAGTTGTAAAAGAATATAAAGAGTGTATGGCTAAAAAACAAACTAGCGAAGAAATTACAGAAGCTAAAAAATAAATTCGTAAATTTGCCAAATCTCTCGATTTGGCAAATTTACATTAAAACTTGCTCAAAAACTCAAAAAACCCACTTTATCAATATAATAACACTCTATACAAATCATCAAGCAACAAATGCTTTCTATCGACAGTTCCTTTATAAAACGCTTCAAAAGTATCATTATAGACATCTTTGAAAAAATTTGTCGCACTTAGCTCGATGATTGTGTCATTTACCACTTTAAGCAAGTCCGTATTTCCCTTAACAACTCCCGCACAAACATAATCCAACCCGCCTATGCTTTTAACGCCCATTTCAAGATCATCATTGTTAAGTGGAACGGCGGCATTAAGGATATTTGTATGTATATAACCATCGCCTTCATTATCGGCTAATGCCTGACCGCACTCTTTAACGCTATCGCAATACACGACTTCAAGTCCGTATTTTTAGGCATTTATTTGTAGCCAATCATCACTTGTAGTGGCTTTGGTTACTAACATTCGCTTACCGCTTAAATCTTTTATATTTTCGATTCTATCTGTTTTGCGAGTAATAACTGCTTGTGTGTTTGATAGATACGGCGTAGAAAAATCAACCTTTTTCGCCCGTTCAGGTGTTTTTGTAAAGTTTGCCACGGCAATGTCGATTTCGCCACTTTCTAACATAGGAATTCTATCTTTTGCATTTAAAACTACAAATTCGACTTCGCCATCTTTACCTACAAGTTTTTTAGCGATTTCTTTGGCTAAGGAAACCTCAAAACCTTCGCTTATTCCATTTTCATCTTGGTTTGAAAATGGCGGAAGTTTTGCTCTTATACCTATTTTTACTTTTTTAGAAGCCTTAATTTCTTGCAATGATGCAGAAAAAACAAATGAAGACAAAACAAATAAACAAAGAAGAAATCTTTTCATAACAAGCTCCTTGCTTAAATTGTGATATGTTACTTTGAGCTTTGAAATTATAGCAGAAAAAACAAAAAAAAAACGATTTTTTTATTTTTTAGAAAATAACGAATTTTACGGGTCTTGAAAATATACAAAAATAGGATAAAAAATATATTAATAAAAAAATTTCTAAAATGTTGCGTTACATTATAAAAAATATTTAAACAGCATATATAAAATATGTTTGGTTAATACTAACCCCTTTGTTCTGTGCGAAATTTTAAGCTTTATTTCAAGCGGCAACTCGCCGATGGTTTGTGAAAATCCATTTGGAATAAACATAAAATCATACCCAAAGCCATGCTCTCCCCTTTCTTCGTTTATCACTTTTCCGTGCATAAATCCGTGTGCGCTAAATTCGCCAAATTTACTCACAACGGCGATACAGGCAGTGTAAAATGCCCTACTTTGGCTCAAATTTAGCGAATTTAGTTCGCTAATTACCTTTGCGCGGTTAGTTGCGTCAGTGGCGTTTTCGCCGCTATAACGAGCCGAAAAAATCCCCGGTCGCCATGACAAGGCTTCCACGCTGATACCGCTATCATCGCTTAGCACGACAAATTCATCTTGCAAATTTTTCTCTTTTAGTTTTTCAAAAACTGCCCTTGCCTTTATCAAAGCATTTTCTTTAAAAGTTTTTCCATCTTCGACAATCTCAAACGGCTCTAAAACTTCATTTAACGCATAAATTTCAAATTCATTGTAAAATTCTTTTATCTCTTTGACTTTTCCGTGATTTCCCGTTGCAAGTAAAATTTTCATTTCTACCCTTTTATTAAATTTTGGTAGAATTCTACCAAAATTTGTAATTTTTTCATCAAATTTACTAAATTTGGGGCAAAAATTATATATATTTTTAAATAATAGTGGTATAATGCTAATTCAGACAAAAATTAACTTAAAGAATGCGAGGTGCTTAAAATGAAAAAAGTTTTATTTTTACTTACACTCGGGATTTTTCTAAGTGCAGATCCTATAAAGATCGCAATGGATAACCTATATCCTCCGTTTGAATATCCCGACAGTAGTGGCAAAACAATCGGATTTGATGTCGATCTTGCGGCAGAACTTGCGAAACGAGTAGGTTTTCAATATGAAATAATAAAACTAGATTATGACAGTATTTGTAAAGCAATAAATGAAAAAAAAGTAGATATAGGAATTTCTGCTTTTGGAGACGATGAAGCCACAGCTGCTTGTGATCATGGAGTCTCATACTTTGAAAGCGAACTTCTTTTTGTAAAAGATAAAAGTCGAAACGATATAAATTCGCTCGAAGATTTAAACGGCAAGAAAGTAGCTTATGATTCTAATAGTGCTTTAAAAGATGCTATTATAAATCTAGGCGGAAAACCTGTTCCAAAAAAATCAGGAACCTTTATTGCTACGCTTTTGTTGCTTCATGAAGGAAAAGTTGATAGTGTAGTTATAGATAGTTGTAATGCACCTGTCCTGAAAGGAAATTTATCATTTTTAACACCTGCTGATAAAAATAGATTAGATTTAATTAGTGGCGGATTGGGTAATTTTACAATTTATCACGAACAACCAGGTGACGATTCCGAAACTTTCGTCATTTTTCCAAAAGACGGTAGTCAGGAAGATTTAAAAAATAAAATAAATGACGCAATCGTGCAAATGCGAAATGATGGAACTATACAAAATCTACTTAATAAATACGGTTTGAAATAATTGAATTTGCCGAAAAATTCGGCAAATTCGTTGAATTTAAATTTAAAAATTTATTGCAAAAATTCATTAAAAAAGTGGTATAATTTAAACCTGTAAAATCAATATAAGGATAAGAATTATGAAAAAGGTACTTTTTTCGCTCTTGTTTTTGACTTATTTCTTGTATGGTGAAGATTTAAAAATCGCTATTGACCCGACTTATCCGCCATTTGAATACAAAAATACAAGCAATCAACTAGTCGGTTTTGATATTGAACTAATCGCAGCTATCGCTCAAAAAGCAGGTTTTAACTATACTTTTGTAGAAACAGCTCACGATAGCGCTTGTGGTGCTGTTAATGGAAAAAGTGTCGATATAGCAATCTCTGCTTTTACGCACGATAAATTTACACAAGATTGCGATTATAGCGATTCGTATTATAATCCAAGATTTATTTTTCTAAAAATTTCAGGAAGCCCCATAAATTCAACCGATGATTTAGTCGGTAAAAAAGTCGGCTATGTCGGAGATGATGTAGCAAAAGAGATGATAGAAGCTTTTGGTGCAAAGCCTATCAGACGAGATAGAAATGCGCTAATAAATTTATTTACCGCTATGCAAGACGGCAAAGCAGATGCTCTTTTGATTGATTCTAGAAGTATGCCTATACTTTCAAATGATTATGAACACATGAGCCAAGCCGATAAAGATAAACTTGCCGCATATGAAAGTGTAGGCTATGGAAAAAATTTAGAAATTCTTTATCAAGAAGATGTAGGTAGTGCTGAAACTTCTATTTTATTTCCTAATGACGGTTCAAAAAATGAACTAAAAGGTAGAATAAATAAGGCTATTTCGGAGCTTAAAAACGACGGAACGATTGATAATTTGATAAAAAAATATCACCTATAATTTTATAAATTCGCCCCTGAAATTTGTGGCGAATTTAAATTTTTTAAGAAACGGATTTTTATGATAAAAAATGTTTTACCTTTAAGTTTTATTGTCGCAACAAGATTTTTCGGGCTTTTTATAGTTCTGCCTGTTTTAAGCCTTTATGCTCTAAATTTGGACGGAGCAGACGAAAAACTAGTCGGTTTTTTAATCGGAATTTATGCCTTTATGCAAATGGCACTTCAAACTCCATTTGGGATCCTAAGCGATAAAATCGGTCGCAAAAATGCCCTTGCTATCGGGCTTTTGATTTTTATCATTGGCTCTATCGTTTGCGCTTATAGTAGCGGAATTTACACTATGATTTTTGGTCGCTGTTTGCAAGGCTGTGGGGCTGTTGGAGCCGTCGCCACCGCACTCATCAGCGATTTTACAAAAGAAGAAGAACGCGGCAAAGCTATGAGCATAATGGGCGCGATGATCGGCATAGCTTTTGCAAGTGCGATTGTTTTAAGCCCAATTTTAAGCGATAAATTCGGACTTTCTAGCATTTTTAATCTAAGCGCATTTTTGACTTTGATTTGTTTAATCTTGCTTTATGCAGTCGTCCCAAAAGAGCCAAAAATCACCACAAAAAGCGTAAAAACGCCATTTAGCGAGATTTTAAAAGACAAAAATTTACTGCTTTTAAATTTGAGCAACTTTTTGCAAAAAATGCTAATGACCACAGCATTTTTCATAATCCCTATCATTTTGGTAAATAATCTTGGCTTTGATAAAAGTCAAATTTACAAAATTTACATTACGGCGATGATTTTTGGGCTAGTTGCCATGGGACTAAGTGGCGCACTCGGCGAAAAACGGGGCTTGGCAAAGGAAATTTTACTAAGCGGCATTGCATTTTTTATCGCTTCTTACGCACTTTTTGCCACAGAAAATTCGCTTGGTGTTTTTGTTGTCGCCGTGATTTTATTTTTCATCGGATTTAACATGCACGAGCCGATTATGCAAAGCCTAGCGTCAAAATTTGCCAAATCACACCAAAAAGGCTCTGCGCTTGGGGTTTTTAACTCATTTGGATTTTTAGGAAGCTTTGTGGGTGGCGTTTTTGGCGGCATTGCGTTAAAAGAGATCGGGCTTTTTTACCTTGCCCTTGTCGTGGTCGTTTTAGCCGTCATTTGGTTTATTTTACTTTTAAATTTGACAAATCCGATGATTTTTAAAAATTTATATTTCGATAAAAACATAAAAGCCAATTTTACCGCACTTAGCGATACGCACGGCATCATCGAGTGCTACGAAACTGAAAAAAATTTCATCGTCAAATACAATAGAAAACGCATCAGCAAACACCAAATTTTAAAAAAATTAGGGCTAACTCGCTAAATTTGAAAGGAAAAAAATGCCAAATTTACCGAAATTTGAAGATACAATCGCAAATCTTAAAAAAAGCGTTACAAAATGGGATCGTATAGAAAAAATCGCCCTAACTCAGGCATTGGATAGAGTTCTAGCCACCGACATAATCGCCCCGCACGACTACCCAAAACAGCCAACTGCTGCTATGGACGGATATGCGCTTAAATTTAGCGATTTAAAAGAAAACGCTGAAATTAAAATTTTAGGCAAAACTCCGGCAGGAACGCAAAATTCGCTTCAAATTCATAACGGCGAGTGTATAAAAACTTTTACAGGCTCACTTATGGCTGGTGGCTCTGACACGCTAATTCCTATCGAAAATGTCGAAGTCATCGGCGAATTTATCAAAGTTATAAAGCCAGTATCACAAGGCTTTGCCGTCAGAAAAATAGGCGAAAGCTACGCCAAAGGTGAAATCCTAATCAAAAAAGGAACACGCATAAATTACGCTGTAATCGGGCTTTTAGCCGAACTTGGCATTTCATATATAAGCGTTTTTGTTCGCCCCAAAGTCGCCGTTTTTTCCACCGGAAGCGAAATCAAAGAACTTGGCGAAAGCCTAGAAAACGGGGCGCAAATTTATAGCTCAAATCACATAATGATTGCAAATTTAGTGCAAAAAATGGGCTGCGAAAGTATCATTTTGCCCGTTGTCAAAGACGAAAAAGATTTGCTAAAAGCTTCGATACTCTCAGCGCTAAAAAGTGCCGACATAGTGCTTAGCACGGGCGGAGTAAGCGTGGGGGATTTTGATTTTGTCAAAGAAATCGTCAAAGAAAACTTCGAAATCATCGTCGATAAATCCGCCATAAAACCGGGTCGCCACATAAAAATCGCCAAAACTGGCGAAAAATACATTTTTGCGTTGCCGGGATTTCCGTTTTCTGCCGTGGTTACTTGCGTTTTATATTTGCGTGAGTTTTTAAATTCGGCTTTTGGAGTGAGCGAAGAGTGCGAAATTTCGGCGATTTTAGCAGAAGATTATGCCAAAAAATCGCCGTTTTTGGAATTTAGCGCCGTTAGTTTGATAAACGAAAACGGGCAAATTTACGCCACCACAAAAGGCAAAAGGCAAGGAAGTAGCGCGATTTTAAACAATCTTTTGCAAAATGCAAATTTGCTAGTTTGCCCTGCCGAACGAACAGACGGACTGAAAAAAGGCGAAATTGTAAAAATCATAAAAATGCCTTAAAATTTTTGCAAATTGAACTTAGCCTAGCTTTGCACTAAATTTGCAACGATAGACAAACCCAAGTCTTATCTTATGCAAATTTAGTGCAAAATCGTCGGCATACGCATATCAAGTTTAAGTTGAATTATTTTTTAATTACTTCCATTGTCATTGCGAGTTTTTGCAAAGCAAAAACGAAGCAATCGCCAAAGTTTAAATTCCCAAACAATTTAATTTAAAATTTGCGTAGCAAATTTATTGTCAGAATTTACAATTATTTTGTCAAATTTATCACAATCTCGCCAAATTTAATAAAATTTTCTCCACGCTCGACTTTAAAATCGTCTTTAAATTCATGCACTTTTGCGTTTGCGTAGCCACTAAATTTATTACAAATCACGCCGTTTTTAAGTGTAAGCATTTGTTCGCTTAGAAATTCTTTATCTATAAATCTAGCTGGGATTATCCCAAAAACTTCGCTTTTAACGCTATATAAAAAGCCCGTATTATCGGCGTAATCGCCAATGACGACCTCAAATTTAACAAACTCGCTTCCATCATCAAATTTGCCGATCTCGCCGTCTTCAAACGAGCCTACAAACTCCAAATTTTCATACTGCAAAATCCACGCCAAATCGCCGATATAATACTCTCCGCTTTTCATTAAATTCATTGTTAAATTCACAATTTCCCTAGCATTTTTTTGATTTTTTCTTTCACTTTTTGCAAATCATCATTTAAAAAAACTTCGCCCAGCCTGTCTATTTCAGCCACGCTTTTGTCCCACCATTTAAGAGTTAAAAGCAAATTTATCATCTCATCATCAAAGCGTTTGCGAATTAGCCTTGCAGGGTTTCCGGCGACTATGCTATACGGCGGTATTTCGCCGCCCACTACGCTACTAGCACCGATTATCACGCCATCGCCGATTTTGCTTCCCGGCAAGATAAGCGAATTTTCTCCTATCCACACATCGTTTCCGACCACCGTGTTGCCTTTAATCGGCAGTTTATCAAGACTAGGTGCATTTTGCGAAAAACCCTTAAAAATATAAAACGGAAATGTGCTAATACCGCCCATAGCGTGGTTTGCGCCGTTCATCATAAATTCCACCCCAGCTCCGATTTGACAAAATTTGCCGATAATCAGTCTATCGCCGATAAAATCATAATGGTGCGTAACTTGCTTCTCAAAATCCTGCCCCGCATAGTAGCTAAATTCGCCCACAATTATATTTTTATTTTTTATAGTCGGCTTTATATAGGTTACGCTTTTCAAGCCCGATTTTAAGGGAAAAATTTGGTTTGGGTTTGACAACATAATCTATCCTAATTTATTTACAAATATCGTTATTTGCGATAAATTCGCCATACGGTTCATTTTCGCCTTTGAAAAAGTATTGCCATTTAAAAAGCATATTTCGTTTTCTGTATAATTTCAAATCCCCGTCCGTGCAGTAATATTGACTTAAATCATCGGATATGCCCTTATTAAAATCTTTTTGACTAGCTTTCATAAGTATCTTTTCTGTCCTATCTACATCAATATCAAACTGCATAACAATCATATTGTTTTCACAAAATACATTTTTAATTTCTATTTCTTCATCTATGTTTTGATTATCCATTATCATTTTGGCTATTTCGCCTTTGATATACAAATCATCGCAGTAATTCAGATTTTTTTGTGGTTGTTTTGAGCCAATGCAACCGGTTAAACAAAACACAAAAACTATGCAAATTAAAATAATTTTTCTCATTTTTACCCTTTCAAATTTATCCGTAAATTTTCTTTAAATTCCCCAAATTTGCACTTGCATTTAGCAAAAGCAAATCAGCCAAGATTAGCCGTAAAAGTGCAGTGCAGACGACACTGCCACGCACCCCAATGCACGGATCATGACGCCCACGCAAAGCACAAATGACTTCGCTTCCGTTTTTATCAACCGTCGGCTGGTCAGCAAAAATGCTAGGGGTCGGCTTAAAATGCGTTTTTATGATGATTTGCTCGCCCGTTGTGATACCGCCTAGAATGCCCCCTGCGTGGTTTGATTTAAAACCATTTTTATCCATAAAATCATTATTTTGTGAGCCAAATTTGAGTGAGCTTTCCACGCCCTCGCCGATCTCTACGGCTTTTACGCCATTTAGCCCCATGAACGCCCCGCCGATTAACGCGTCAATTTTAGCGTAAAGTGGCTCTCCAAGCCCCTTTGGCACGCCATTTGCGATTGTTAGCACACTTGCCCCCACGCTCTCGCCTTTTTTCTTTAAATTTGCGATTAACTCTTTTTGTGCTTCTTCTACGCCTTTACCCAGTGCGAAAATCTCGCTATTATCAGCATTTTCGAAGTCTAAATTCTCAGCCATTATTTCGCCCACGCTTAAAACTCCGCTTTTCACGCTCACGCCAAATTCATTTAAAAGCATTTGTGCGATTGCCCCACCTGCGACCCTTATCGCCGTTTCTCTTGCCGAACTTCGCCCACCTCCTCTGTGATCCCTAATGCCGTATTTGCTAAAATAGCCAAAATCAGCGTGTCCCGGGCGAAAAAGTTCTTTTAAATTTTCATAGTCTTTTGAGTGCTGATTTGCGTTATAAATCACAAATCCTATCGGCGCGCCCGTGCTAAGCCCATCAAAAACACCACTTAAAATCTGCACCTCATCGCTTTCTTTGCGAGAAGTGGCAAATTTACCGCCGGGTTTGCGTTTGTCTAGTTCGGCTTGTAAAAATTTAGTATCGATTTTCACACCCGCCGGAAAGCCGTCTAATACGCCACCTATCGCCACGCCGTGGCTCTCCCCAAAAGTCGTAAGTCTGAGTTTTATACCTAGTGTATTCATATCAAATCTCCGTTATAAAATATCTGTGAATTTTGGCGGATTTTTATCTATCAGCCACTTAAAATAGTTTTGGTCTATGTTGAATACGGTTTGACCTTCCATTTGCTGTCTTGTAATCCAGTTCAAATCATCATCGGCGATATTTGAAATATCCACGAACGCAACCTGTCCGTTAAATAAATCAAAATGTAAAACAAGAGTTTGAATTTTGCTCTCGGCAAAAACTCGTTTTGCTTCTAAGACCTTGTGCTGTTTTATGTCATTTATGCCCTGAAACCCGCTTTGAACTTCAATTCTATAAGCATTAAATTCCAAATCAGCCTTTGGCGTTCTTTTAAAAGAATCCAAGCTATCAAATTTATCATCGCCTATGTTTTTTATTTGCGAAATTTTGACTTCAAAAATCTCAGTAATCGCACCTTTAAAAAATTCAAGGCTCAAAAACCCACGCATCCAACTAAAATAAACTTCTTCTTTTCGTCTGCCTTGATTGTTTAATTTATTTAAAATTCCGTTATTTTTGAGTTTTTCAAAGGTTGCAAACAGATTATTTTGCAGAAATCTATCAATATCACACGAAGCATAATAAATTTCATTTATTTTCGTAAAAATTTCACATAGTCTATCATTTAGGCTTCCGATATAGGCAAAATCGATACTAGCTTCAATATCTTTTGCCGATAAAAAATTTTTAAAATCTACCTTTGATGAAAAGCCAAGTTTTTTTCGGTATTCTTTAAAATCGTCGCTACTAAACATAATTTTCTCCTAAAAACTCTAAAACCGATTTTGACAAAGCAATGCTAAGAAGCGGCGGGACGGCATTTCCGATTTGCAGTCTTTTCGACTGGTCGCTTCCGCAAAAAGCGTAATCATCAGGGAAGCTTTGAAGCCTAGCACCTTCTCTAATGCTTAAAGCTCTTGAATCTCGCGGGTGGATACACCGAGAGCTTGACGGGGTGGCGAAATTGCGTGTGATTGTAGGTGCGGGGCGATTCCACCACATTTTGGCATAAGTGTTGGTATAGCCTGATTTTGGGCGAATTTCAGGCGGCAAATCGTCCTTGCACTCGCCGTCTTTTAGCGTTTGCATAATTTTGATTAAATTTGGATTGTTTTTTGGGCTAGAATGTTCGGTTAAATTTGATGAATTTCTAACAAATTTTAAAAATTCATTATTCGGTGCGTGGCGATACGACCTGTCGTTGCCATTTTCGCCACTCCCAATAATCGGCAAATCATCAATCGCTTCTTTTAGCGATATAAATTTTGATAAATCTCGCTCATTTTCGCCGTGTGTGGGGCGTGGAAATTTAAATTCTCCCTTTTTTGTGCCGACAAGCAAAACTCGCTCTCTGATTTGCGGGACACCAAATTCGGCAGCATTTAAAATTTTATAATCCGTTTTATAGTCCAAATTTTCAAACTCAGCACAAATTTGTTTAAATAATTTTCCGCCCTGCATAGATAAAATTCCCCTAACATTTTCAAAAATAAACATTTTTGGGGATAAAATTTTTAAAATTCGCAAATATTCTTTAAATAAATTTGCTCTGCTATCCATTTGCCTTTTGCCAAGTGTCGAGTAGCTTTGGCACGGCGGACCACCTAACAAAATGTCGATTTGTCTGAATTTTTCGATTTCATTTTGGCTTAAATTTGCTATATCTTTGCATAAAATAGCTGTGTTTTTGTGATTTGCTTTGTATGAATTTACGGCGTCTTTGTCTATGTCGTTAGCAAAAACAATCTCAAATTTATCATTTTTGCTAAAACCATAGCTAAGCCCACCAGCTCCGCAAAAAATATCAGCTATTTTGTAGGTCATTTGATGCCTTTTAAAAAATTTAAAATTTTTTCTATGTTATCCGACGGCATTTTGGAAATTTTATCCATAAATTCAATTATAGGAATATTTTCTTTATTATGGCTATTTGCAAATTTATTATTTGGATTATCTTTAAGCGTATCTAATAAATTGTGTATTAGTTCATTCTCTAAATTATCTCGCTCTTTGATTTGTTCTTTATATCCCATATAGCTTTTTGCAATAGTTTCTTTATAACGATATTCTTCTTGCAATTTTTTATTTTCATTTCTTCGCCTTGAAGCAAAAATAGCCAACCAAGACAAAGGAATATATATTAATAAATTACCAGCTAATGCAATAACTGCTTTTTTGTAATCATTTTCTATTAGAAAGCTTCTAATTTCATTTATGCCATCGTGAGCGAAGAGCATAAAAAAAATGATAGAGCAAATAAAAACTCCCGTCCAAGCAGATATTGGAAGTATAAAATCGCCTTTTGATTTTTGAAAAGCAGAAGCGAGGCTAGCATTTGTAGATTGTTCTAATAATTTATTAGCTAACTCTTCTAATTTTAATATTTTTTCTTTTTCTTCTGCTATAAATTTATTAAATTCTTCACTTTTTTCATCTATTTTTAAATTTTTTGTCTTTATATTTTCAATGGATTGAAAAATAGTTTTCTCATAACTTTTTATCAATTCATCTATTATTTGTGGAATTTCTTTTTTTGGAATATAAACACTAGAATATATTGAAATTTGTCTAAGGTAGCCATTTGAAATAGATATTGCATTTGTAAGCCAACTTGATTGATTATTCTTTAATTGAAGAATTGTATTAGAAATAGTATTTTTCGCTGGTCTTCCACTGATAAATTCTTGTGGTATTAAATCTATATCTATGATGTTTAAAAATTTTTCTACATACAAATTTATTTTTTTAACTTTTGCAAATTCTTCAAGTCTATTTTGCTCAGTAATTTTTGAGCTATCATATTCATCTATTGCTCGTTTAAAACTATCAAACTCATTTTTTAAATTCTCAAATTCTTGCTGTTTTTGTGTCATTTTTTATCCTAATTTTTTTCTAAAATCTCAATCGCAATCTTTGCCGCTTTTTGCTCGGCTTCTTTTTTACTTTTGCCAACTGCACGGGATAGTTCTTTATCGCCCAAAATCACAGCCATTTCAAACTCTTTCATGTGATCTGGACCCTTTGAGCCGATTAAGCGGTATTCAGGCGTAACGCCAAATTCGCCCTGCGTTAGCTCTTGGAGTGCAGTTTTGTGGTCTTTTAAAAGCGTTTTTGGATCGATTTTTGGGTAAATTTCTTCTAAAATTCTAACGGCGATTTCCTTGCACGGCTCAATCCCGCTTTCTAAATAAATCGCCCCAAAAATCGCTTCAAAAGCGTCAGACAGCAAAGAATCCTTGCTTCTTCCGCCGTTTTTTTCTTCGGCTTGCGAAAGGATTAAATTTTCGCCCAAATTTAGCAAATTTGCAAATTTTGAAAAGCTTTTTTCATTTACCAAAGCAGCACGAAGTTTGCTTAAATCGCCTTCTGATGTGTTTAGCTTTTTAAAAAGATACTCAGCCACGACCAAATCCATAACCGCATCGCCTAGGAATTCCAAGCGTTCGTTGTTGTAGCCTGAATTTGAACTTTTGTGCGTAAGCGCCGCCTTTAAAAGCTTTGTGTCTTTAAATTTATAACCCAATTTTTCTTGTAAGATTTCCAAATTCATTGCTCTGCCTTTTTTAAATTTTCTGCTTGATTCCTTGCTAGGCGATCGCATTCTTCATTTTGTGGGTGTCCTGCATGTCCTTTTACCCAAAAAGCCGTGATTTTATGGGCTTTTGCGACTTCTAAATACTCCAACCACAACGGCACATTTTTTACATTTTTGAAATTTTTTGCTACCCAGCCACCAAGCCACAAATTTATAGAATTTGCCACATAACTACTATCTGTGTAAAGCTCGACATTGCAAGGCTCTTTAAGCGCTTTTAAGCCCATTATGGCGGCTGTTAGCTCCATTTGATTATTTGTTGTTTCAGACTTTGCCCCGCTTTGGGATTTTTTAAATTTGCCGTATTCTAAAATATACGCCCAACCGCCAACGCCCGGATTCCCCAGACAACTTCCGTCGCTAAAAAGTTTGACTGATTTCAATGCGTTTTTCCGTGATTTTTGGGATAATGCAGGAAGTATCTAGTTTGTGGCAAATCGGACAGCGGTAAAAAAAGAGCGGGATTGTATTTTTGCACTCGGTGCAGACAAACTCAAATGCTAAATCAGCGTTTAAATTTGATTTTTTAAGCTCTCTTAGGGCATTTATTTCAAAAAATTTGCTCTTTTGCGAATTTTTGCTAAGCCCCTTTGCGTCAAAAAACGCCGCATACTCGCTATCTTCTAAATTTACGGCTTCTTTAAAATCATTTAACATATCCACACATTTTTCAAGCGGTGGAAATTTGCTTAAATTTGAAAACGGCTCTTTGTGTTGCAAACAAAGCTCTAAGGCAAATCTTGGCGCATTTTTAAAGCCGTTTTCAAGTCGCAAAATCTCATTTATTTTCTCGCTAAACGGCATTTTTACATTGTTTGCGATGATTTGCGATTTTATATAATCTGTTTCGCTTCTAGTATCGGCTCCTAGCTCCCTTAGCGCGTCTAAAACTTCAAGCGCACGATCAAATTTTTTAAGTTTTTCATAAATCACGCTTAGATGAGTTAGGCTCTCTGTGTTTCGTGGGCTAAGTTTCAAGCTTTCTAAAAAAACCTCTTCTGCACGACCTAAAAATCCAGCCTTGAAATAAATTTTTCCCAAATTTGTTAAAATAAATCTTTTTTCTTTGTTTGAATTTACCTTTTCAAGGGCGATGAGATAAACGCTTATGGCTTTTTCGTAATCTCCGCTTTTGGCAAATGTAAGGGCTAAAAAGCCAAGCGTATCGGCTCCGACTTGCAAATTTTGCAAGATTTTTTTATGCTCGTCATCAAGTCCGTTAGAAATATCAAATTTTTTGATAAATTTTTCGATATTTTCTTGTTCGCTATTTTTGCTAAAAATCCCCCACAAGTAGCTTAACACCGCAACTAGCAAAATAATACTAATCAAAACAATCAAACCAAAAATCGGATCTCGATACTCTACAAAAAAATTTTCCACCTAAAATTCCTAAAAAAATTCAAAAGGATTATAGCAAATCTTGTGTATAATTTGGCTTATGATTAAAGAAGAAAGCATAGAACGGCTACTTAGTATTGTTGATATTGTTGAAGTTGTAGAAAGATATGTGCCTTTGAAGCGTTCGGGGCGAAATTCTGTGGGAATTTGCCCATTTCACGACGATAGAAACCCAAGCATGAGCGTAAATTCGCAGATGGGAATTTTTCACTGCTTTTCGTGCAAGGCAGGCGGAAATGCGATAAAATTTATAATGGAATATGAAAAAATTTCCTACCCAGAAGCCATAGAAAAACTCGCCGCAAGTGTCGGTTTTACGCTAGAATACGAAAATAACCATTTTGGCGAAACCAAAAAAGAGAGCAAAAAAATTTTAGAGCTTTTAAACGGATATTATCAAAATTTGCTCTATTCGAACCAAGAAGCGCTGAATTATCTATATTCGCGTGGCATAACCGATGAGCTTATTCGCAAATTTGGCATAGGTTGGGCTCCTGCGTCGCAAAATACGATTAGATTGCTTGAAAACGAAGAAATCGAGCCTAGTGAAGCCCTAAATGTCGGCGCTATAAAACAAAACGAACGGGGCTTTTACGCTAGTTTTACAGAACGCATTACATTTCCCATTTGCAATCACACAGGGCGTTTGGTGGGTTTTGGGGGACGAACCATTTCAAATCACCCTGCAAAATATGTAAATTCGCCACAATGCTCCGTTTTTGATAAATCTCGCATTTTTTACGCTTTTGATTTGGCTAAAAAATCAGCTTATGATAAAAAAGAACTTATCATCACAGAAGGCTATATGGATGTCATAATGCTCCACAAAGCAGGATTTACAAATGCTGTGGCGGTTTTAGGCACGGCTTTAACCGAGCTTCATTTGCCGCTTATTAAAAGGGGAAATTTTAAAGTTATCCTTAGTTTTGACGGCGATAGCGCAGGTATTAATGCAGCCATAAAATCAGCAAAACTTCTTAGCACAAACGGCATAGATAGCGGTGTTGTCATCATACAAGATGGATTAGATCCTGCCGATATGGTATTTCGTGGCGAAATAAAAAAACTAAAAGAAATTTATGCAAATTCGGTCGAAAGCGGGGAATTTTTGATTAGAAATATCGTTAAAAATTATGACATCTCACGCCCGATAGTAAAAAATCAAGCCTTAAATGAAATCATAGCCTATACTACCACGCTAAACCCGATTGTTGCGGGATCATATCAGGATTTGGTAGCAAATTTGCTAAAAATTCCGATAAATTCGTTTAGGCTTACCAAAAATTCGCAACAAAACACAAATTTTAGCGAATTTAAAAACGAAAAAACTCAAAATTCGGTGCAAAATGGTGCATTTTCACGCCAAAAAGATATAAACGAGTTGCAAATTTTAAAATCGATGATTTTAAATAAAGATTATTTGCAACTTTTTTATGATTACGGCGAAAATGATGATTTTAAGGCGCATAAAGATTTGCTTGGCATAGTTTTATCGGGCGATGAAAATGACGAAAACAAGGCGATTTTTCGCAATCTAGCACTCGATGAAAATATTTTGGAATTTAACGAAGATGATAAATTTATCATGGCACTTAAAATTCTGCGTGAAAATCGCTATCGAGACGAAATCGAAATTCTAAAACGCTCAGATGATCCGGATAAATTAAGTAAAATAATGAAGCTTGAAAATCTCATACGAGCGTTAAAATCAAAAAAATTAAGGTAAAATATGAAATGTTTAGCACTTTTTAGCGGCGGGTTAGATTCTATGTTAGCGATAAAAATTATCAGCGATCTTGGTATCAGCGTAACTGCGCTTCACTTTAACATAGGCTTTGGCGGAAAAGAAGATAAAAGCGAGATTATGAAAAAAAGAGCGAACCAAGCAGGTGGCGAATTTAAGCTAGTTGATATTCGCAACGAATATCTCCAAAAGGTGCTTTTTAGCCCAAAATACGGCTACGGAAAGCATTTTAATCCTTGCATTGATTGTCATGGATTTATGCTAAAAACGGCTTTATCTATGCTAGAAAGCGAAGAAGCAAAATTTATCATCACAGGCGAAGTAGTCGGGCAACGCCCGATGAGTCAGCGAAGTGCTGCGTTAAATCAGGTTTTAAGCGTGAGTGGCGATACGGAAAATCTTATTTTGCGACCACTTTGTGCCAAACTTTTAAAGCCAAGCATGGCTGAAATCAACGGCTGGGTCGATAGAGAAAAACTGCTTGATATTAGCGGTCGCAGTAGGACGCGTCAAATGGAGCTTGCTAAAATTTATGGTTTTAGCGACTATGAAACGCCGGGCGGTGGGTGTTTGCTGACGATTGAAAGTTTTGCCGAAAAAATAAGAGATATGATTAAATTTGAAAAAATCGAGACTTCGAAAGATACCGAAATTCTTAAATTCGGTCGTCATTTACGCTTAGAAAATGGCGCAAAAATGGTTGTCGGAAAAGATGAAACCGATAACGAAAAACTGCGTCAAATCGCAAATGAAAAATTTGATGAGATTAAAATTCCATTGATTGGTGCTTGTAGCTTGATAAGCAAAAATGCTAGTTATGACGACTTACAAACGGCAGCAAAAATCGCTTTAACTTACGCTAAAAGCGAATTTGACAAGGAGTATGAAGTGCAAATCGATGAAAAAAAATTCACTGCAACGCCGTTAAAAAGCAAAGATGAAGTTAAAAAATATTTTGTGGGGTAAGCGATGATACAGCTTTTTACTTTATATAGATTTTCTAACATCCTTAATTCCCTTGTCTTAGGCATATAATTTGCCTAAGATTTACTATTTTAAGATAAAATCGGGCTTTTAAATTTATTTTTGTGGAGAAATTTATGGCTAGTAAAAATTTAAACCTAAATAAAAACAGTCTCTGGGTAAAGCCCGTTATAATCTTTATTTTACTTTTACTAATGCTAATCCCGCTTGGTTTCATCAAGTCTATTCTTTATGATCGACAAGTCGTAAAAAGCGAAGCCGAAAGCTCTATCATGCGTCCCGTTGGTGGCACACTCGAAATCGGTGGAATTTTGCTTTCGCTTCCTGTTAAACAATTCGTTAGCACCCAAAATAGCGACGGTCGTTTTACTACGCAAAGCATAACAAAGCAAATTTTGCTAACACCGAAAGATTATAAAATTTCAACCGAACTTGACCCACAATACCTAAAACGAGGCATTTTTAGCGTTCCGATTTTTAACGGCGAAATTGCGTTAGAAGCCAAATTTGAACCGATTGATTTCGAGCATTTGGGCGTCAAAGAGAGCGATATTTTATTTGACGAAGCCGTGATGATTTTGGGTATCGGAAATAAAAAAACTTTCACAGCTTTTCCAAAACTAGTTGCAAATTCAGATGCAAATGCCACCAAAAGCGAACTCGTGCAGTCTTTTGCAGCACCTGAGTATTCACCTTTTAGTCAAAGCATTTTTTATAAACTGCCTTATGATATGGCAAGGTCAAATTTCACAATTTCTGCTTCGCTTTTCGTGCAAGGCGGAGCTAAAATCAGCTTTACGCCACTTGCTACAAACAACACTTTTGCACTAAAATCTACATGGGCATCTCCGTCATTTAGCGGTGGTTGGCTACCAAAAACACGCCAAATAAACAAAGACGGATTTAACGCCGTTTGGGAAGTTTCAGGTCTTAGCACAAATTTTGCTCCTGCTTGGATAGTAAAGCCAAACGAACGCTCACATTACGAAATGATAGATGTAAATTTCATCAGCCCAATCAACAACTATTCGCTCGTGAAGCGTTGCGTAACCTACGCACTTTTATTTTTAGTTGTGCCGTTTTTGGCGATTTTCTTGTGCGAAATTTGGGCTAAAACACGAATTCACCCAGTCCAATACTTCCTAATCGGCGCAGCAGATGTGCTTTTTTATCTGCTTATTTTATCGATTTCAGAGCATTTGGCGTTTTTCGCTGCTTACGCATTAGCAGGAATTGCAGTAACTTTGACGGTATTTTTATACGCAAGTTCGATTTTTAAATCCAAAAAACACGGCGCATTTATCGCAATCGTTCATTTGATTTCATATATCACACTTTATGGAATTTTGCAATCCGAAGATTATGCACTATTACTAGGAAGCATTCTAATGTTTGCAGTGTTAGCGATATTAATGTTTGTTACACGCAAAATCGACTGGTATAAAAATGCTTTTTCAAACGAAGTTGAAGAGTTTTTTACAGATAAAATAGACGGGGAAGATCGGTAAAAATTCAGAAATTTCCAAGCCGTTAAATTCGGCTTGGAAATTTTATTTTATTAAATAAAATCCAAAAAATATAGCTAAAATTCCAAAAATAACGCTTAAAACTGCATAAAGCGCAAACATACAATAAAGTTCGTTTTGGAGCAAATTTAAACTTTCTTTACAAAATGTAGAAAAAGTAGTAAATCCGCCACAAAATCCAACGCTCAAAAATAAAAATAGCTCACTTTGCAAGGCATTATTTTTGCCAAAAATTGCTAAAATTAATCCAAGTAAAAAAGAACCAAACAAATTTACGATAAATGTCGCAAAAGGGAAAGTGCCGAAATTTGCGTTAAAATTTGGTGCGAATTTGACAATATTTTCGCTACTAAATGAAATTAGATACCTTAAAGCTCCGCCCAAACCGCTTCCTAAAAATACAAAAAATGCTTCTTTCATAAATTTTCTCTTTTATCAGGGCGAATAAATACAAACAAAATCAGCGAAAAAATCGCTCCTAGCGTATCGCAAAGCATATCTTTTTGCGCGTCCCAAATATCGCCTTGTGAGCCTAAAAACTCAATTCCTGCGTTTCCGCCTTTGATAACGGCATAAAGCCACTCGATAATCTCATAAGCTCCTGCAACGCTCATCATAAAAAATAGCCCAAACCAAAGCGCCGTGCCAAAAGTGCATTTGTGCTTTCGCAGTAGCCACTCGCTCATCGCAAAAGCGTCAAATCCAATGGAAAAATGCGCCAAACGATCAAAATGGTTGCGTCCGTCACCAAAAATAGGCGTTAAAAACTCATTTCCCCATTCAAACGGAACAGCTGCAAATGTATATTTTGCGCCGATTGTATGCAAAAGTAGCCAAACACTCATCAAAATATAAGCCGTGTTGCTAAATTTAAATTTTTTATATGTAAAAACAAGAGCCAAAAATACGATAAAAAGTGGCGTAGTCTCTGCATACCAAACTGCTCTATCATTTGGCGAAATTCCAGCCCACAGCGACATCGCCACAAAAATAGTAGCTAAAATTAAAGGCACGGCGTGTTTTTGCATTGAGTAAAAATCCTTAAAAAGCAAATTTAGAGCTTAAATTTGCTCTAAATTTGCCAAATTTTAGTGTTTTGCTAGATAATTTGTATCAAATTCGTTATTGATAAAATCAGGATTATTCATCATCGCCAAATGAAAATCACGCGTTGATTTTATGCCTTGAATCATCAGTTGTGAAAGTGCCACTTTCATCTTGGCTATGGCTTTGTTGCGATCTTTGTCATGCACGATTAGTTTGCCTATCATGCTATCATAATACGGCGGAACGCTGTAACCTTCATAAACATGACTATCCATGCGAACACTTCTGCCACCGGGTGCGACATATTTTGTGATTTTGCCCGGATTTGGCGTGAAGCTTTTTGGATCTTCTGCTGTGATACGGCACTCGATAGCGTGTCCGCTTAAATTTATCTCACTTTGTTTTGGCAGTTTTTCACCCTGCGCCACTCTTATCATAAGCTCGATTAAATCAACACCGCTTCGCATTTCGCTAACTGTGTGTTCAACCTGCAAGCGAGTATTCATCTCGATAAAATAGAATTTTTTGTCACTGCTATCATATAAAAATTCAAATGTCCCTGCGCTAAAATATCCGATAGCTTTTGCCGCTTTTACCGCTGTTTCATGGAGTTTTTTGCGAGTTTCATCATCTAGTATTACAGCAGGGCTTTCTTCGATGAGTTTTTGGTGTCTTCTTTGCATAGAGCAGTCTCTCTCACCGATATGAAGCACATTTCCGTGCTCATCGCCGATAACTTGAACTTCGATATGGCGTGGATTTGTAATGTATTTTTCCATATACATTGTCCCGTCACCAAATGCGCTCACCGCTTCGCTCTCAGCCGACCAGAAAAGTTTTTCTAAATCTTCTTCTTTTTGCACCACGCGCATTCCGCGACCACCGCCACCGGCAGCAGCTTTGATAATAACAGGATAACCGATTTTCTCGGCTAATTTTCTAGCTTCTTCGACATCGGCGATTGCGCCGTCAGATCCTGGAACAACAGGAATTCCGGCTCTCATCATAACCTGTTTTGCTTTTGATTTATCGCTCATTAAAGTCATAGCTTCAACGCTTGGTCCTATAAATTTAATGCCGTGTTTTTCGCAAATTTCTATAAAATTTTGATTTTCGCTTAAAAAGCCGTATCCCGGGAAAATGGCGTCTGCTTCTGTTAGCTCACAAGCTGTAATAATCGCAGGTATGTTTAAATAACTATCACTTGACCTAGGTCCGCCTATGCAAATGGAAGCGTCTGCGTATTTGACATAAAGGGCGTCTTGATCGGCTGTCGAATGCACGACAATGGCTTGTTTGCCCATTTCTTGGATAGTTCTAAGCGCTCTAAGAGCTATTTCGCCACGATTTGCTATGAGAATTCTTTTGATTTCTTTCATAGTTTTTCAACCTCAAATAATGCCATAGCGTATTCTACCGGCTGTCCGTCTTCAACGAGTGCTTTTTTGATACGACAATCAAACTCGGCTTCAATCTCGTTCATAATTTTCATAGCTTCGATAATACCGATAGTCTCGCCCTTATGCACGACTTGACCGACACTTACAAACGCATTTGCACCAGGGCTTGGAGCTTTGTAAAAAGTTCCCACCATAGGGCTATCGATCGTATCGGTGGTGGCTTTTGAGCTTGATTTTTCATTTACAACCACATTTACGCTTGGTGCTGGTTGTGGGGCAACAGGTATTTGTGGTGCCAAATTTTCGCCGTCTGCTCCGTATTTTTTAATCTCTATTTCAAAATCTTTATCTTTGATTTTTAGCTTATTTATGCTTTTTTGTTCATCAAAAAAGCTCATAAGTTCTTTAATATCGTCTTTATTCATTAAATTTCTCCTAAAAATATTGTAATTAATAATGTTATCTAAAATTTTATAATTATTTGATTAAATTGGTTGATTTATTTTTTTAGCGTAGTGTTAAAATTTAAAAATTCAACTTAAATTTGATTATTGATGCCAACGATTTTGCGCGTTTTTATGGTATTTGAGCGTAAATAAGCTATCTAGCAAGACAATCATAAAATCACGCAAAAGCTAGGCTAAATTCAATTTATCAAACCTACATAAATACTGGAATTTTAGTATTTTTTAGGAAATATTTTGACGCTCCGCCTAAGAAAATCTCTTTTATACCGTTATCTGCGTGCATTCCAGCTACGATTAGATCGTATTCGCCCTTACTTGAATGCTCTACTAGCATTTGTCCAGGTACTTTCCCTTCGGTATCTAAACACTCAAATTCGACATTTTCTATGCCGTGCAAACTCAAATAGTTTCGAATTCTACCCACTGTTTCTTCTTCGCTATCTGCTAAATAATGTCTAGCGATAACGCAATGCACGACTTTTGCTTTTTTAAGCAAGAAAATCGAATTTGTAAGTGCCCTTGCGCTCGCTGCCGTTCCAGATAAGCTAAGTAAAATTTTATCGGCTTTAAATTGATTCATTACACGCGGTATTACTATACAACTTTTTCCGCTTTTAACAACGGCTGCTTCAAAAGTACCTGTAATGCTACCTGTCGGTGGGACAGAAGCGATAACCAAATCGCAATAGCGAGAGTGCTTCTCAACAAGTTCAGATCTAACTCCGGTTAAACATTTAAGTCTAGCACTATTTGGAATACCTACTTCATCATTTATATCTAGTCCAACGCTTTCGCACTCTTCTTTAAAAATTTGATTTAAATTTTCTCTTTCCTTTTCTAGCTCATCATTTGCGGATTTTAAAAATTCGTCCATCAAAACGCCACCTTTTAGCGTCATTCTGACATTATAAATCGTTCTTGGATCTAACTGAGCTGCCATAATAGTTAAGTGTGTCCCAAAAAATTTATTCACAAGCAAAGCCCCACGAATTCGCTCTCTAAGCTCTTCTCCGCCACCGATTGGGAAAAATAATTTTTTTAACTCCATTTTTATTCTCCTTATGAATTTTCGCTAACTAATTCAAGTGAAATTTTGCTTCCTTTTTGCTCTGCCACTTTTACTTTGACACTATCGCCTTCGTTTAGTTTTGTTTTGATTTTTGAGATATGAAGCAGACCATCTACGCCATCTCTAAGTGAGATAAATGCGCCAAATTCCATTACTTTTTGCACCACGCCATCAAATTCTTCGCCGATTTCAAATTTAACATCTTTTTTGAAATCTTTTCTCGGTGCGCCTTTTTTGAAATCTCGTCCGCCGCCTTTGACGATAGAGAGAATTTGCTCTTTTGCGCCATCAACACCAGATTTTTTAACGCCGTGAATTTTAACTTCGCCTTTTTCTCTATCTAAATCAATGCTAACGCCGAATTTGTCGGTAATTTCTTTTATAGTTTTTCCGCCTTGACCGATAATATCAACGATTTTGCTAGGATCAACGCTAAAAATTTCAAGTTTTGGCAAAATTTCTTCATTTACGCAAATTTTATCATTTGCAATTTCCATTAAATTTAAGATATGCTCTCTACCTTCTTTTGCTTGATTTAGGGCTTCGCTTAACACTTCAAGGCTAATTCCTCCAAGCTTTATATCCATTTGAAGCGCAGTAATCCCGTCCTTGCTACCTGCAACTTTAAAATCCATATCCCCGTCGTGGTCTTCTAAACCCATAATGTCTGTTAAGACCGCGTGTTTATCATCTTCAAAAACTAAGCCCATAGCAACTCCTGCAACTAGCTTTTGTGTCGAAATTCCAGCTGCTCTCATAGATAAAGAACCGCCACAAACACTCGCCATTGAGCTAGAACCATTGCTCTCTAAAATTTCGCTAACTACGCGAATAGCCCACGGCGAATTTATCGCAACACTTGGGAAAAGCGCTCTTTTGGCTAAATTTCCATGTCCTAGTTCTCTACGACCAGGACTCTTTAAAGGACTTGCTTCGCCGACAGAAAATCCCGGGAAATTGTAATTAAACATAAATTTTTCAGTAATTGCCGAGTTTTCCGTTAAACTATCGCTAAGTTGGGCATCGCTATCGCCGCCAAGCGTAGTAACAACTAACGCCTGAGTTTGACCGCGCGTAAAAAGACAGCTGCCGTGAGCGTTTGGAAGCAAATTTGTTTCTATGTCGATTGGGCGAACTTCATTTAACGCTCTGCCGTCAGCTCTACGGCGTTCATTTATGATTTGGCTTCTAATGATTTTGCGTTTATACTTGCCGATGACATTTGAGATAACGCCTTCTTCCCACTCATTTTTAATCGCTTCATCATCAGTTATGATTTTTTTAACGATTTTATCAAGCTCGGTTGCTCGCTCACTTTTTGCCATTTGATTTATAGCAAATTTAACATCGTCTTTATAGAATTTATCGATATATTCGGCAATTGCTTCGTTTTCGATTTCAGGCTTATACTCTAAATTTGCATCTGCTTTTTTATGTGGTAAAAATACCTCTTCATAAGCCAAAGAGCCTTTTAAAATCGCCTGTCCTGCAAAATCAATGGCTTTTACCATATCATCTTCATTTACTTCGTTCATATTTTGATTTTCGCCGTTTAGTTGTGGCAAAGATCTCATCTCTATCATCAAAAGCTCATCGCCGACACCTGCGACATAAAGATCAAGCGAACTTTGTTTAAGCTGCGAATTTGTAGGATTTATAATAAGTTCGCCGTCGATCTTACCTACTCTAACACCGCAAACAGGGGATTTCATAGGAATATCGCTTAGATAAAGTGCTGCGCTTGCGGCATTTAGACTTACAACTTGTAAATCAACTTCCGGATCGGCTGATAACACAAAAACTACGATTTGTGTAGGATAAGCATAACCTTTTGGGAAAAGCGGTCTTAAAGAGCGGTCTATTATACGGCTCGTTAGCGTTTCAAAATCTCCGGGCTTAGTCTCTCTTTTTATATAGCCACCAGGGATTCTACCTGCTGCGTATTGTTTTTCGATATACTGCACGGTTAATGGCAAGAAATCTTCTTCAACCTGCCTTTCTTCTCTTGCGACTGTGGCTAAAACAACTGTGTTTTTCACTCTTAAAAGTGCAGCTCCTGCTGCTTGTTTGGCGACTTTGTTAATATCAAAAATCTCTAAATTGTTATTCACATCAACTAAACACTGCATTTGTTTCTTCTCCTTCTAATACTTCTTTATGTAAAGGTAAATAATACGGACTTTCTTCTAAAATTTGCATTATAATATCAACTTTTGGCTCAATTTTTTCTTTGTAATAAAAATCAACCGAAACAAAATCGGCAATATTATGAACACAAAAAAGCTCATCAACCAAAACGCCCAAATTTTTAGCAACGCTGTTTGGTATTAAAGGTGTTGCGTAAATTATCGTTTTTGCGTTTAAATTTGTAAGCGATTTTATACACGCAAGAGCCGTCATACCGCTTTCGCAACCTTCATCTATTAAAATAACATTACGATTTTCAAAATCTTGCAAAAGTTCGCCTTTGCGATATTTATAAACGCTTTTTAGAATTTTTTCTTCATATTTTCTATTACTTTGTCCGTAAATATAGTCTAAATTTATGCCAAAAGATTTAACTAATTCGTCCATTATAACGATTTCTTGCGTTTCGCTAACACAAGCAATGGCACATTCAGGGTTATTTGGCGCAAAAATTTGTTCGCTAAATAAAATTTCATAACCGATTTTTAATTTTCTAGCTATCTCATCTACTAAAATAACGGAATCTAGCGACGAACAGATAATAATATAATTATCTTTTTTAAAATCACTTACAGGCAAAATTTCTATTAGCTTTTCGGCAGCTTGAATTTGATTTTCAAACATTAAATTTTCTCTTGGAATCATCAGTTTTGCTCCGTATAATCGTGATTTATAGAAAAATCATAGCCAACACCGCCAAAAGGATAGAAATTTACAAAGAAATAAAATCCTTGTTCTTTGCTCGCTTTTTCATAATTTTGTTTGTTTGTATTTTTTGGCTCAATATCTTCTTGATACACAAATGAGAAATTCCAGCATTTTCGGTTATGCGTAACGCCGACTCGCCACATTTTAGTATAATCTCTTTGCAAATCATAATCAACCCTACCAAAAAGTTTATAATAATTTGGCAAATTTAACGCTACATTTGCAATGAAATAATTTTCTTTCGTAAATCTATCTTTGCTTAAATCAAGTTTTCTATGCTCATACGAGTGAGTAAGCGAACCACTAAAATATTTATTATAATACGAGACATAGCTTCGCACCCTGTCAAAACTATTATATTTATGCGAATATAAAAATCTATTTCCCAAATTCAAACCATTTTTAAAATAAAAATCAATGCTGTGATCTAAATCTCCAAATTCATCTAAATCAAAATCATATCTTTGTCTTACCATGTGGCGAATAAATTTTTTGCCTTCGCTATCATAAAAATACTGCGTAACATGCCCGACAAGGCTATCATGAGTATAATCATCACTAAGCTCTGTTATAAAATTATCTTCATAATAAAGCGAATTTTGTATATCGCTAAGTTCTGATTGACTTACTTTGCCGTTAGCTTTATCATGCTCGTATCTGTGATATTTAAAAAGCCTATCGTCAAATCCGCCATGTTGATACCAAGGTATTAGCAAGTCAGTACCAAAAGAGATAGTGTGAAAAAAGCTATCATAAGCTTTTGCCAAATCGCCTTTTAGAGAAATTTGATGATAATTATTTGCATAAATGCTAGAATTATCTTTTATGAATTCGTTATTTACGAAGTTATATTTTTTATCCCAATCAACATGGGCAAAATATAAATTTTCACCAACAACCAAATTTAAAAATTCATCAAAAATCGGCACCGAGTAGCTAATCGGAATACTTAATTCATACTGTCTTGCTTCTACGCCATCTTCTCTGATAAAGTTATGAGCCTTAGTATCAACAGAATATAGCAAATTTGGCAAGATTAAATCATTTGCAAATTTATGATAATGAAGCGTTGGAAGCTCTTGCACCGTATCATCATTTTTGAAAATATTTTCTTCGTTTAATTTAGCAGTATCCAAATAATATCTCGCATAAAGCCCAAAATAGTGATTGTCTGTCGTTAGATAATAATTTAGTCTTGAAGTTACAAGCGAATTTGCACTATCGTCGTCAATCCCGCCTTTGCTAACTAAATCATAATATTCCAAATCATTAAGTTTGGTAAAATCAAGCCATAAATTTTCTTTGAAATCGCCGTCGATTAGGTGTTTTACGAGCCTGCTTCTATCGTATTGTATCTCGAATCCATGATGTTGTTTATTTGCAAGTTCAAGTCTTTTTTGATGCTTTTCTTTATTTTCAAACATGCCACCCCGAATTTCGCCATAAGAGTAAGGCGAATCGGCAAATCTAAATGTGCCATAAACACCTGCTCCCCTACGAGCGCGAATTTGTGGATCGATTTGAAAATCCCAACTTTCATAAGGAGCAAAATAAATCGGCTGTTTATAATACGCACCCTCGCTTCCAATATAGCCAATCTCAGGCGGTAAAAGCCCAGTTCTGCGTGTTTTATCGGTCGGAAAGCCAAAATATGGCAGATACAAAACAGGATAATCGCTAACATAAAAAACAGGGTTAAAAATATGCAAAAATTTGCTCTCTTTATTCATTTTTGCGCTACTAAATTTAATCTTCCAGTCAGGATCGCTGACATTACAGCTCGAAACTGCGCCGCCTTTTATGCGATAATACTCGCTATCAACGCAGGTTTTATCATTTTGCATCCAAATTTCGCCGTCTTTATCCATGATAAAATTTGCATCGGCTTCTTGCGAATTATTTTTAAAATCAAGTTTGACATAGTTTGCCCGCGAAGTCTCATTTAGCCCACGCATAGAATTTACATTGCCAAAAAGCTCGGCAACTTCGTTTTTTTGGTCATACACGGCGCGATCTGCGGTTACGAAATAATCTTGCGAATATATTATTACATTTCCAGTTGCTGTTATTATGTCTCCGTTTTTTACTACATCATCGGCGATAAGCTCGACATTTTGGACTTTTGCATTAAGTAAATTTAGGCAAAATAGCAAAGTAACGGATAAAAATTTAAATATTTTAATCAACTTGCACCACCAAAGTTGTCGCAAATTTATCGTGCCAAGTTTGCTTAAATTCGCTAAAAAATGCCCACACAAAGCCCAAATAAAAGGCAAATTCGCTAATAATCCTAACAACGGCTCTCATTAGCGATTCATAAAAATTTGGCACAAGAGCGTCTTGGTTTATGCAACGAATTTTGCAAACAAATTTACCCAAAGTCGCTCCGTAAAAATAGACAAAAAGCGTGTGATAAAGAATTTTTATGATATAGTATTGCACTATAAAATTCATCATTATATCTTGAAGTTGCTCTTGATTTGCGGCTTTTGAAAATTCGCCCATGTAAATAAGAAAAAATAAAATCGCCAAAACCATTTCATCGATACCGCAAGAAAGTATCCTGCGTCCGTTTGTGGCTAGGCTTAATTTTCCGTTTTCAGCCATTTTTTAACGCCTGATACGCTATATCTTTGCGATATTGTGCGCCTTCAAATTTGATATTTTCACAAAGCCTGTAAGCTGTGTCTCTTGCTTCTTTTATGCTTTTTGCAGTTGCTACGCTTACTAAAACTCTACCGCCTGTTGCGATTATTTTATCATTTTCCCTACCGACACCGGCATAGCAAATGTGCGAATTTGGCTCAATTTCGCTCACGCTGATAAGTGCTGGTTCGCTAGAAGAAAAAGGATAATTTTTACTAGCCATTACAACGCCCACGGCAAATTCGTCTTTTAATTTTATGCTTTGAAGTTTGCCGATTGCGGCATTATAAAGAATTTCACTCAAACTTCCATCAATCAACGGCATTAAAACCTCGCATTCAGGGTCGCCAAAACGGACATTATATTCAAGCACAAAAGGCTCGTTTTTGACTATCATAAGTCCTACAAAAAGCACCCCGCAAAAAGGATTTCCATCTTCCTTCATTCCTTTTAGAGTTGGTGCTACGATTTCATTTTCTACTTTTTTTATTAGTTCAGGCGTTGCCAACGGACTTGGAGCATAAGCGCCCATTCCGCCTGTATTTGGCCCCATATCATTATCTAGTAGCCTTTTGTGATCTTGCGCCACAGGAAGTGATACGAAATTTTCGCCGTCGCAAATGGCAAAAAAGCTAAGTTCAAATCCGTCTAAAAATTCTTCTACAACCACAGTTTTACCGGCATTTCCAAAGCTTTCACCGCTTAGCATACTTTTTACAGCACTCTTGGCTTCATCTTTGCTTTTTGCGATGATTACGCCTTTTCCGGCACAAAGTCCGTCGGCTTTAACAACGATTGTTTCGCCCAAATTATCGATAAATTCGCAAATTTCATTAAAATCGCTTGAACTTAAAAATCTAGCAGTTTTTATATTTTTTCGCTTTAAAAAATCTTTCATAAAGGCCTTACTGCCCTCGAGCCTTGCAGCATTTTTGCTAGGTCCAAAAACGGCTAAATTATGAGATTTAAAAACATCGACAATGCCTTTTGTAAGCGGGTCTTCGGGACCTACGATAGTTAGGTTTATATCTCTTTTTATTGCAAATTTAGCTAAATCTTCAAAGTCGTTTAAATTCACATTTTTGCCGAGTTTTTCGGTCGCTCCGTTACCGGGAGCAAAGTATAAATTTAAAACATTAGAGTCTTCTTTTAGTTTTAATCCGATGGCGTATTCTCTGCCGCCGTTACCGATAATAAGTATATTCAAAGCAAATTCTCCAAAAAATAAAAAACCCAAGTGAGCGTTGCGTAGAAAGAATCGGCCCAAAACAAGCCAAATCTTGCGAGTAGGAAAGGTCTTCTAGGTCGCAACCCGTAAGCTCAGAGCCTCAAACCGAGCCGCGTCACACGGACTTTTTCACATCGTCGCTATCACAATTATGTTGGACCCTCATAAAAACGCTGTCGCATCACTCAGGCGTTAGATAATTATATTAAAAAAATACTTAAACTATTAGTAAAGCAAGATTTATTGCCGAATTTATCGACTGAATTTCGCAAATTTTAGGTTCGCAAAAATCTTTTAAAATTTGTGCCGTTGTATTTCCGATACTAACTGCCTTGTAGCTTTCGTCCCACCCGAAATTTCGCACGAAAGATTTGACATTTTTTGGTGAAGTAAAGATTAAAACCGAGTTTTTTGGCGGTTTGGCTGAATTTGGCAAATTTAATTCTACATTTTCATAAGCTGTAATAACGCTTAAATTTACGCCGTTTTGAAACAAAAATTTATCCAAATTTGAAACGGTTTCTTTGGCTTTTAGATACAAAACTTTTCCTTTTAAAAACGGCAAAATTTCACGCGCAAATTCGCTTCCGTGCGAGTTTTTGGCTAAATATATATTTTTAAATCCAAATTTTTTAGCTTCTTCATAGGAAGCTTCGCCGATAGCGTAAATTTGTGTGTTTAAATTTATGCGAATTTGGTTAAATTCCAAAGCTTTTATCGCATTTTTCGAAGTTATAATAATACTATCAAATTCGCCCAAGTTTGCAAATTCAAAAAATTTGATTTCGCAAACTTGCAAATGTGCTATGCGTTCATCGCTACAAGGCGTATTTGAGATAAGATAGATTAGGCTTTGCTTTTTAGCCATTGCTCTATCTCTTTGATTTGTGTTTTCACACTTGCATTTGCCGTGCCGCCAAATGAAGTTCTAGCTTCTTTTGAGTTGGCTAAATTTAGCACTTCTATGGCGCTTTCATCGAAGTCTGCGTAAATTTTTCTAAGCTCTTTTAGACTAATTTCGCTTAAATCAATGCCAAGTTTTTCAGCCCTTGCTACGCACTTTCCTGTGATAAAATGAGCCTGTCTAAATGGCACATTTCTTTCTCGCACCAAAAAATCAGCTAAATCAGTCGCACTTAAATGACCTGTTTTGGTTGCTTTTAGCATATTTTCTTCGTTAAATTTGGTTGTTTTTAACATTTCATTTAAAATAACAAGCGAATTTTTAGCTTGTTCCACACTATCAAAAACGCCTTCTTTGTCTTCTTGCATATCCTTGTTATACGCCAAAGGTAGGGCTTTCATCGTGGTTAGTAGCGCCATTAAATTTCCATAAACCCTGCCCGTTTTGCCTCTAATTAGCTCTGCGACATCTGGGTTTTTCTTTTGTGGCATTATGCTTGAACCTGTGCTAAATTTATCGCTTATCGTAATAAATCCAAATTCTTGCGAACTCCACAAAATAAGCTCTTCGCAAAGCCTTGAAGTGTGCGTAAAAATAACGCTTATGTTAAATAAAATCTCCAAAGCAAAATCTCTATCGCTAACGCCGTCCATAGAATTTGACAAAGGCGCTTTAAAGCCCATAAGCTCGGCAGTTTGGTTGCGATTTATCTTATGTGGTGTTCCTGCAAGTGCCGCACTTCCCAAAGGAGATAAATTGTTTCGCTCATAACTTGAAATAAGGCGATCAAAATCCCTTTTAAACATAAACGCATACGCCATTAAATGTTGTGCTAGGCTTACCGGTTGAGCGTGTTGCAGGTGTGTGTAACCGGGCATTATCGTGTTTAAATTTGCTTTTGCGATTTCATTAAAAGATGTGATTAAATTTAGCAAAAGTTTTGAAATTTCCAAATTTGAACGAAGCACAAATCTCCTAAAATCGGTTGCAACCTGATCATTTCTACTTCGTGCTGTGTGAAGTTTGCCACCCAGTTCTGCTCCGATTATCTCGCCAAGGCGTTTTTCAACCGCCATGTGAATATCTTCATCGCTAATTTTTATCTCAAATTTGCCGTTTTCAAATTCTTTTAAAATTTGTTCTAAACCTTTTATGATTTTTTTGCTCTCATTTTTTGTGATAATCCCGCACTCACCAAGCATCGTAGCATGGGCAATCGAGCCTGTAATATCCTCAAAATATAAATTTTTATCAAATTCTATCGAAGCGTTAAATTTTTCTAAAAGTTCGCTACTAGCTTCGCTAAATCTGCCTTCCCACATTTTTTTCATCGTCGTTTCCTTGCTAAAAAATAAAATATAATTATAGCCAAAATTATACAGCCCACAGCGTAGATGAGCTGATCTTGCTTGTAATTTTTTGATTTTTCTTTTAAAAACACATTGATAACTTTGCCGTCATTTGTCGTAATTTTTAGTTTCGAGCCTTTTGCGCCGCTAAGTTTAACTCGCAAAGTATTTGCGTGTGGATTTGAAATTTCAGGTTTATTCATAAATGAAGAACTTGCCTTATATGAACTTAACAAGTCGTTGCAATCTTTTGGTGCGATAAAAATATCATAATAAATATCAGGCATAACGCCCAAATTATCGCCATCTTTGGCTACGAAATAGTTGTTTTTTGGTGTGGAAGTTTTAAATTTCCACGCATGAGTTTTATTTTCTCCATCTTGCGTGTAGCTAAATTTGGCTTCGTATTCCGCGTCAAATTCAAAAATGCTTTTACTAAAAAGCACAAACTGGCGGTCGTTTAAAATGCCGTTTGGATCGCTTTTTTTATCCAAAATTTTTGTATCTGTGATTTCTACGCCGTTTTTGTAAATTTTAAAACTTTGCATTTTAACGGGCTTGGCGAATTTATTAAATTCGATACTTATCGGATTTGCCGTGATTTTGCACTCCGGAATAGGATCTGGAATTTCATTGCTAAAAAAGGCTTGTTGGGGTTCCGAATTTGGAAAATAAACAAACGGCGTGGAATTTAATCTATTTGCCATTTCAAATTTATCGGATTTCATTTTTAGCGTTTTATCCTTGCACATACCAAGTATAAATCTGCCGTTGCCTTCGTCGTTTTTGTTTGCGCTACAAAATCGTTCAAGCGATGAATTTCCCATTTCAAAGGCGTAACTTGCGTCTTTTTCGTTTTTAAAGTAGGCAATGCCGACCTCATCGATTTCAAAATCCAAAAATGCAAAGCGATGATAAATCGCACTCATAAGCCCGTCAATCGCACTTTGCAAATCATCAGCATTAAAAGATATATTTTCTCTAACGCTTGAATTATACCCTACAAACTCAGCTCTTTTGCTCGGATTTTCTCCTGTAAAACCGGTTTTCCCTTGAATTTCATCGTGCGACATAACTGAATTTGCAACAACATATTTTGCGTGATTAAGCGCGGCAAGATCTAAAATTTGATTTTGTTTTAGCTGATTAAGTCCTGATTTTATACGAAGATTATTTAGATAATTAAGCGGTTCATCATAAACTAAAAAACCGCTTTTTGATTCAAGCGGTTTTTTAAGATTATCTGGGGCTTTTTCGCAAGAAATAAGCAAAAAAGCAGCGCCCAAAAGCAAAAAAAATCTAAGCTTTCGGACCTGCTTTTGCAAATTCTATTCCTTCTTTGACATCTTCGTAGCGTTTGAAATTTTCTACAAACATTTTCGCTAATTTCTCGCGAGTTTTTGCGTATTCATCAGCATTTTCCCAAGTGTTGGCTGGATTTAGAAGTTTTGTCTCAACTCCCGCTAACTCTTTTGGAACGGCTAGATTAAATTTTTCAAAATTTTCAAATTCGCATTTTGTAATACTTCCATCAAGGATTGCATTTATACAAGCACGAGTTGCCTTTATGCTCATGCGTTTGCCAACGCCATAAGCTCCACCGCTCCAACCTGTATTTACTAGATATACATTTACGCCGTGTTTGTCGATTTTCTCGCCTAGAAGTTTTGCATAAACTGTCGGGTGAAGCGGCATAAACGGCTCACCAAAACAAGCACTAAAAGTCGCCACAGGCTCGGTAATACCGCGTTCAGTTCCTGCGACTTTGGCAGTATATCCGCTTAGGAAATAATACATCGCTTGTTCTTTTGTAAGCTTCGCAACAGGCGGTAAAACGCCAAAAGCGTCAGCGCTTAGGAAAATGATATTTTTTGGGTGCCCTGCTTTTAGACTTTTTTGATGATTTTCAATGTGTTCTATCGGATAGCTAACGCGTGTGTTTTCGGTTTTATATGAATCAGCATAATTTACAACCCCGTGTTCGTCATAAACGACATTTTCTAAAAGTGCGTTTCTTTTGATAGCAGCGTAAATTTCAGGCTCACTAGCAGGGTCTAAATTTATACATTTTGCATAGCAACCGCCTTCAAAGTTAAACACACCTTCATCGTCCCAGCCATGCTCGTCATCGCCGATTAACGCTCTATTTGGATCTGTTGAAAGTGTTGTTTTTCCAGTTCCTGAAAGCCCAAAAAATAGTGCAGTGTCGCCGTCCTTGCCGACATTTGCTGAGCAGTGCATTGACATTTTACCTTGAAGCGGAAGCCAATAATTCATCATAGAAAAAATTCCTTTTTTCATCTCTCCGCCATACCATGTTCCGCCGATTACAGCGACATTTTCTTCGACATTAAAAATAACAAAAACTTCTGAGTTTAATCCGTCTTTTTCATAATTTTCATTTTCACATTTACAAGCGTTATAAACGACGAAATCCGGGTGAAAATTTGATAACTCATCAGAGCTTGGGCGGATAAACATATTTTTTACAAAGTGCGCTTGCCACGCCACTTCTGTTACAAAACGAACGCTTTTTCGGCTCTCTAAGCTAGATCCACAAAATGCGTCTTGGATATAGATATTTTTATTTGAAAGTTGAGTTTTTGCTTTTTTTAGAAGTTTTTCAAAAAGTTCTTTTGTGATAGGTTGATTGATTTTGCCCCAAGCTATATATTTTTGGCTCGGGTCTTGTTTGACGAAATATTTATCTTTTGGGCTTCGTCCGGTAAAAATTCCAGTATCAACCATAAAGGTTCCGTTTGAGCTAACCTTGCCCTCATCATTTCGCACCTCATGCTCAAAAAGTTCGTCATAACTTAGGTTATAATAAACTTCCTTCACGCCTTCCAAGCCTAACTTGTCCAAGTCGTTAATCATCGTAATTTCCTTTAAATTTGCTAAGAGATTGAATTTTGTCAAAAAAATTCAGACAAAATTCAAAAAATTCAGCTCTAATTATAGCTAAAAAATGCTTGTTTTAACTTTATAGATAAGAATTGTTATTAAATAATGGAGTTTAAATTTTTTGGCATTTTAAAAATAACAAATTTTGTATGCTTTCAAAAAAATTTAATTAAGAATCAAAAATTTTCTTGTTTAAATCTAGCATTTTTGTTATAGCCAAACATTGTAAAATCACTCGTTTTATGGTAAATGCCGGATTTTTATTTAAAACGCTTTTATTTATATTTGGGTTAAAAATTTCTTCGCCTGTGTCTAAAAAAATACAAATTTTTTCATTTATAAAACTTATGCAAATCGGAAAATTCAACTGCTTTTTTAAATTTATCACTCGTTTTATAAAAGCGGGAGTTAAAATATACTCTGCATTTTGAATATCGTTTGAATGAACACTAAAAATTTCATCAAATTTACTATCATTGGTAGCAAATTTTTTCAAATTTTTCGTAGCACTGAATTTGGCGTCATTAGCGACGATAAATAATTTAGAATTAATACTTTTATCAAATGTAGCGTGAAAAAATGCTCCGCAGATTGGGTCAATTTTTTTATCTTTATCATATAAGAAAAGCCTTGCAAATTCAAAATCATGCCCGTTAAATTTGCCAAAAATTTTATTATCAGCATGTAGTTTGTAACCTTGCTTAAAAATTTTACTATCCCGAATAAGTCCGTATTTTATTTTGCCGTATCGTTCAAATTCAAAACCGAATTTTTCAACGCAAGATTCCAAATATGTATTTTGAAAATGCTCTGTGAATTTATTTTGTATTTCGTGTTTAGTTGTCTGAAAAACAGCACAATAAAACAAAAGTCCAGAAATATTTAATGCAAAAATTATGGTAAAATCGTTTAGCAAATTTAGCCTAAATAAAAATATGTATAAAATTAGATAAGCACCCAAAATATAAAATTTATATTTCATTTCGGATACAAAAACAGCCACGCCGACCCCGAAATACAATAAATTTACCGAGCCAATCGTATGTTTAACACAAAGCGGAATCAAAATAAATAAAGGCATAAAAAATTTAAGCATTTTTAGCTTTTTTAAATTCGAAACTCTAAAATTTTCTAACTCGTAAATACTCAAAATTTTACCTTAAATGCCTGTCATGACAATAAAATTTCATTTGATTTTATGTTATGAAAATTTATTGGATTAAAAAATTCGGTGCAATTTGATACAATATCGCACCGAATTTACTAAATTTATTTTGCAATATAGCCACGAAGTGTAACGCCGACCATTATATTTCCGACACCACACTCAAATTCTTTACTGCTTATAAACTCATTTTTATAATAGTAGCTAGAAAGATTTACAACCTTGCTTCCGCCTTCTCTTTTGGCTCTTTCTTGAAAAGTCTTAATCGCAGATAAAAACGCCCAGTTGCAGGCTGCTTCATCGCTTTTGCCTACGCCGTTTGTCTTTTTGTTGGCTGAGAGCTGCTGGGTAATTTTTTTAGCTTTGCCGCCGTCTTTACCAAAATATAACTTAATACTAGGATCTAGCACCTCTTTTGCTCTTGGGTCGTTTAATGCACCCTGAATAGAAAATCGCATTACATCATTTTTCGCCCAAACACTGCTAGTAAGTAGCATTGCACCTAAAAATAAAACAAATTTTTTCATTTTATCTCCTTTAAATTTACTCTTTAAAATCTCTAAAAATCAAAGATGTATTAACCCCGCCAAATGCGAAATTATTATTCATTACAAATTCGGTTTTTATCTCGGTAATATCGCGTAAATAATTCAAATTTGCACACTGCAAATCTAGCGAATTTAAATTTAAATTTGGATAAAACCTGCTTTGCTTCATCATCATAATGCTTAAAAAACTCTCCAACGCCCCACACGCACCCAAAGTATGCCCAAGATAGCTTTTTAGCGAACTAATTGCCGTTTTTTCGCCAAAAAGCTCGTTTGTAGCGATACTTTCTGCGATGTCGCCTTGCTTGGTGGCCGTGGCGTGAGCGTTTATGTAGCCGATTTTTTCAGGCGTCAAATTTGCATCTTTTAAAGCTAAACGCATAGCTTCTTTCATCGTGGCACTTTGCGGTCTAGTGATGTGAGCGCCATCGCAACTCGATCCAAAACCCACAATCTCAGCGTAAATTTTGGCATTTCTTTTTTTTGCGCTTTCTAAACTCTCTAAAACTAGCATCGATCCGCCTTCGCCCAAAACTAGTCCGTCTCTATCCGCATCAAACGGCGCAGGAGCGGTTTTTGGCGCATCATTTTTACAGCTTGTCGCAAACAATCTATCAAAAACAAAGGCTTCGCTAGGACAAAGCTCTTCTGCACCACCTGCTAACATCATATCGATTTGTCCGTATTTTATGGCTTCATAAGAGTATCCTATGGCATGACTTGCACTCGTACAAGCCGAACTTGTCGGAATCATACGACCTTTTAGCCCATAAAAAATAGAAATATTTGCAGCTGTGGTGTGTGGCATCATTCTTATGTAGGTATTTGCATTAAAATTGCTCTCCATGCCAAGTAGCAAAGTAACCGCCTGAGACATAGCTTCTGTGCTTCCTGTACTAGAACCAGCTGCCACGCCCATTCGCCCGTCTTTTATGCTCTCGTTCTCTAAAAGCCCGGCATCTTTTAAGGCTAGTCCTGCGGCTTCGACGGCGTATTGAGACACAATCCCCAAAGAGCGAAGTTGTTTTCTATCCCACTCTTTGGGTGGTGCATAACCTATTATCGGAGCGGCTAAGCGAGTATTTAATTCACTCCCAAATCTATCCCACTCGCTCATAAATTTAACGGCATTTTGCTTAGCCTCAAATCTAGCTCTTATCTCGCTCCACTCACGCCCAAATGCACAAACATTTCCAAAACCCGTAACAACAACCCTATTTAACATAATCCGCCATTTACTCCTATTACTTGTCTTGTGATATAGCTAGCGTCCCCACTTAGCAAAAACTCAGCCAAAGCAGCCACTTCGTCTGCTTTCCCGATGCGACGAGCCGGGATTTGCTTGATTATCTCATCTTTTAATTCGCCCAAATCTGTCATAGCCGTATCTATTAGCCCCGGCGCTATGCAATTAACGGTTATTTTCCTACTTGCAAGCTCGATCGCCAAAGATTTTGCCGCCGCAATGAGACCTGCTTTAC
This sequence comes from Campylobacter sp., assembly GCA_017469645.1. GTDB lineage: Bacteria > Campylobacterota > Campylobacteria > Campylobacterales > Campylobacteraceae > Campylobacter_B. The sequence continues at coordinate 43,068 of JAFUFY010000004.1, forward strand.
TTGCGGCGTAATTACTCTGTCCGCGATTTCCCATAATACCGCTAACTGAGCTCATTACGATAATCCTAGCAGGTTTTTTAGCCCTTATCATCGGCATTAGCACGGGATTTAGCACATTATAAAAACTATTTAAATTTGTATCAATTACGCTTTTCCACTCAATCTCTTCAAGTCCAGCAAATGTGTTATCTCGCGTAATTCCTGCGTTTAAAATCACGCCGTAATATACGCCGTTTGCCCCAATATCATCTTGCAAAATTTGCTTAGCTTTGGCAGTATCTGCGACATCAAAATTTAAAATTTCAGGCTTTTTGCCGCTAAATTTGCAAATTTCATCCGCTACGGCTTGTAAATTTACCAAATTTCGCCCGTGCAAAACCACTTCATAACCGGCTTTTGCTAGTCTTAAAGCACACGCCTTGCCGATCCCCGCACTAGAACCTGTAATCAAAACTCGCTTATTCATTTATCGCCTTATCTAAAAATTCTTTGCTCGGATTTAACACACTCAAACTCGCCCTTGCGATTATTTCGTCTTTGCGTAAAATTTCACAATCAAACACAAACATTCCAGCCCCGTCACTTAGGCTTTCTGTTGCTTTTATGATTAGCTCGTCGCCCACATTTACAAAAGGGCGGAAAATATCCATTTTGCGACAACTTAGCAAAAATCCAAGCTCGATTTTATCGTTACTTCCTGCATACGCCGCGATTGATTGTGCCATTATTTCGATATATGTGTAGCTTTCAAATCGTCCGTCTTTTACAAATGGCGAACTAGGCGGAATTTTCACAGCGCATACTATCTCGCCTTGCCTGATTTCTTTGATTTCGTCCAAAAAAACCATATATCCGCTTTGGGGCAAAATTGATTTTATATTCATATTTTTCCTATCACGCTAACTGCGTTATCTCCGCCAAAAGCAAAGCTTAAATTCATTGCAGTTTTTATGTTCGTCTGTATTTTTTTATCTATTATATTTATTTTTGGCAAAATTTGCTCTTTATCGTAAATTTGAGGCGGCAAAATGCCGTTTTTTATGGCTTGAAAGCAAATTCCAAGCTCTATGGCTCCTGCTGCTCCTAGCGTATGGCCAAAAATCGGCTTACTCGAACTACACGGCGTGTTTTTTAGCGTCGAACTTATCGCCACGCTTTCCATAATGTCGTTTGCATTTGTGCCTGTGCCGTGTAAATTTACATAATCCACTTTGTCTAAACCCGCTTTTTGCAAGGCTAAATTTATCGCCTCAATTTGCATAGTGGCATTTGGATTTGGTTTGGTTATATGAAAAGCGTCTGAGTTTGCATGGTATGAGAGCAAAGCAATGTCTGAAATCTCATCACGACTTAGCAAAAAAACTCCCGCTCCTTCGCCCAAATTCGTGCCTTTTCGGTTAAGAGAGAACGGATTTAATCTCTCATCGCTTAGCACTCCAAGACTCTCAAATCCCAAAACAGTCAAAGTATCGATCCCGTCGCTCCCACCGCAAATCACAGCGTCGCAAATCCCGCTTTTTATAAGCCTTGCAGCTTCGATTACGGCTTTATTTCCGCTAGTGCAAGCTGATGAAATCCCCACCGCAACGCTTTTTAAGCCAAAAAAATCTCTCACGAAATTTGCAGGATTTCCCTGAGAGTTTTGCTCTGCGTTGTATCCTTTAAATTCGCCCGTTTTTGCATGATTTTCAAAGGCTTTAAAATTGCTTTGCACGCCTGTTACGGTCGTGCCAATGACCACGCCGACGCGGTGCGAGCCAAATTTAGCAATAGCGTTTTTTATCTCATTTTCAATTTGCATAAGAGCAAGAAATAAAATTTGATTTGTGCGATTGGCAAATTTGCTTTGGAATTTAGGGCAAATTTCATCTAAATTTAAATCAATTTTCCCAAGCATAAAGCTTTTATTTTCATAAAAATTTTCTATTTTTCTAATAGCAGATTTTTTTTGGCAAACTGCGTCAAATACGGCTTTACTATTATTTCCGACTGCGGTTATAAGACCCGGATTACTTAGATAAATTTGCATTTAAAACCCTATAAATTTGACCTTGCAAATTTATCTCAAATTCGCTTTTTTCGATATTTTCAAGCAAATTCAAAAATAAATTTTCAGCCCCTTTATTTGGCGGTAAAAATCCGTCGTTTTCAAACTCTGCGCAAATTTTTTCACCGCAATTATTTAAACGCAAAAATTTCCTTGCAATCGGGGCTTTTAGCATATCAAGCCAGATAAAATGATAAAATCCTTCGCCGCTTCTAGCAAAAATTTGGCTTTTTACGCCGTCCTTTTCTACTAAAAAATGCTTTTGGCTAAATTTGGGCGTATCGCTAAGCGTAAATTTAGCAGCACACCCAAAAAACAAAAAAACCGAAAAAACGGCAATCAAAAATTTCATTTGCAAAGCTCAGCCAAGGTATCTAAATGCCTTTTTGCATCTTTTACGAAAGGATTGCTTTTATCCCACGCATAACCCGCTAAAACCGAGCTTATGTAGCGTTTGATTTTGTGATCTTTTTTTGGATAATAAATCACATCTTGGAATTTGCCATCATACCAGCCATCGACATAAACTCTAAATGTATCAACGCCGCTCATTAGCTCTTTTGCGTAATCATTTTCCCAATCAGCCTTGCCGTTTTTGATCTCGTCTATCACGCACTTTGCGGCGATTTTAGCTGAATACAAAGCAATCGTAACGCCTGAGCTAAATACAGGATCTAAAAACTCAGTCGCATTGCCCAAAAGTGCGTATTTATCGCCATACAGACGGCTCACATTTTTTGAATATCCGTTGAGATTTCGCACAGGCGTATCCCAAACTGCATTGTTTAAAAGCCTTTTTAGCATAGGGCATTCATAAACGCATTTTTTAAGAATTTCGGCGTTATTTTCAGGATTTATTTCTAAATTTGATGGATTTATGATATGTTTTTCGCCGACCACGCCGATTGAACAACGCCCATTTGAAAACGGAATTAACCAAATCCAAACATCTCTATAAACCGGGTGAGTGGTGATTAAAATCTTATTTCTATCATAAAGCGGCTCGGTTATGTTATCCTCTATATGGGTGAAATACGCACTTCTAGGCGGTAAATGCGACGGCGTTTCTAAATTTAATAGCCCTGGTAAAATCCGCCCATAACCACTGGCATCAAGAACAAATTTGCTTTGTAAATTTTCGCTTTTGCCATTATTTTCTACGCTTAAAACCGCATTTTGTCCGCTAAAATCCACAGCCTTAACTTCGCATTTGTAAGTTACTTCAACGCCCAACTTTTGAACTTCATCGATTAAAAGCTTGTCAAAATCGGCTCTTGGGACTTGAAAGGTCGTTCCACTTCCAATGCTATATTTATCGCAAAAGTCAAAATATGTGTATTTTTCGCCCCATGAAAATGCAGCACCGTTTTTGTATTGAAATCCGTAGTTATAAACGGCATCTAAAAGCCCTGCTTCTTCAAGGATATTGTTGCAGTTTGATAGCAAACTCTCGCCGATAACAAATTTTGGCATAGTTTCTTTTTCCAAAACTCGCACTTTAAGCCCAGCTTTATGCAAAAAACTTGCTGCCACACTTCCACTAGGTCCAGCACCAATCACCAAAACATCATACATTTTTCACCCCTTGAAACAAACAGAAATTAGAAATTTATTATAGAGTAAATAAGTTTTAAATATTATAAATTTTCCCTTGTGATTCTTGGCTTTTATAGTAGAATTATCTTGGCAAAGCCCGACCCGTGCAAGGTCGCTAAATGCGAGATTTTCAAGCTTTATAATAGCTTCTTTGATAGTGTAAATTTGATAAAAAAGGATTTTTTTTTCGTTTTTATTGCAAATTTGCATTAAATTTTTTTCAAATTCATTAAAGCAAAAATTTATAACGGCTTCGTAGTTTCGATCAGCCAAAACTTCTAAATCAAGACCAAATTTTTTCTTTGATAGTCCAACAGTAGCGATATGATAGTTTTGCGAATTTGCGAAATTTGGGGCTAAATTTAGTAAATTTGGATCAAATTTTTTATGCGAAATGCAAAATTTGCCCCTTTTTTTAATGCGCGATTTTATAGAGCGAGAAAGCAAAAAATCCGCCGAATTCCCACGAATTTTATATAATTTTTTGTCTTTTTTGCTGAGTTTTGATTTATCAAATTTAAAGATTTTATCGCTAATATAGATTTCAAATCGTTGCATAATTTTATCTGAATAAAAAGTGGTGGTTAGAGGCGTCTTTTATAAAGCTCTAAAACACTTATATATAATCCTTTCAACTAAAAATAATAATAAATTATGGTGCTTTTTATGTAGCTGTTACTCTTTAAGTTTAAAATGTAAAATTTTCTACTTTTGAAAAGTTTAGTTTTCAAAACTACAATACACAAAAGCCCATAAATTAGGCTTTTTGCAAAAGTGAAATTCACTTTTTTAAGTTTCGTTTGCTTAAAGTGGTAAATTTGATTTAAGAATTCTCAAAATTCGCTCAAATTTTAACGCTAAACTTAATTAAGCTTTGTGGTAAAAAATCGCATTTACTCAAATCAAAATCTTTTACCATAGGTCGCATTATAGCATAAGTAGCTAAATGGATAATAAAAAGGCTCATTGCGTTTTGTTTTGGTGTGATTTATGCGTTCGCTTTATCGTTCGCCTTGTGCTGTTCGCTTTTGCTTTGTGGCTTTGGTATTTATGGCTTTTGTGTGTTCGTTTTTGTTCGGTTTTTACTTCTCAAATGATTTTATTTTTTCTGTTTTTACTCTGTAAAGGATTATATTTTTATCAGTATTACGATTTAGTATAAAAATATTACTAAAATGTGGAAATAAAAAATATTTCTTATATAACAAACTTTTTTTTATTTTGTTAGATTTTTACTTATTTTTATACCTTACTTTTTTTGTAAATCATAATAAAATCGGACTTTGAATTCAAAATTTGCTAAAAAATTCTTATGGATATATTTAAGTTTATTTTTATTTTTTGTAGGGGTGTGGGCGGGTCTTTGCGTTTAGCTCTTATCTTTGCTTAGTTATTCGCATTGTGATTTTGTGCGTTTGCATTTCTTATTTTTGGCTAATGCTTTGCTTTTTTGTTCTTGCTTTATGTTTTGTTTGCCTTACCTTGCTTTGTGGTGCGTTTGTTTTTATCTTGCTTTGTGGTGCGTTTGTTTTTGTTCTTGTTTGTGTTTTGCTCTTGCTCTTTTGCTTTATGCTTTTTGAAGTGGGTCAAATTTTAAGCTCTAAACGGAATTATTTTAAATTCATAAAGATAAATTTTAATAAAAAATAAAGCTGTGGATTTAGATATTTTGGTAATAGTTAGCATAAAGGAATTTCCTTTTTTCTATTAGAGAGATATTTTAGCCTATGCTTCAAACATATGCCTTATGGTGCTTTGTTCGCATTTTTTTAG
>JAFUFY010000018.1 GCA_017469645.1 Campylobacter sp.
ATCCTAAAATTTTTAAAAAGATATTTTTTTGATTTATAATTCCAAAAATGGCACCAATGCCTATCACACCAAGAGCAATACGCACATCAACGCATTGCTCACACGGCAACATAAAAAGATATTTTTGAAAAAAATAGTGCGAAAAAAACACACAAAAGCCCGAAATTATCGCCAAATAAATCCAAAAATCACGCCCGTTTTGCCAATTTCCAATTTTAATTAGTATCGCTTTTAAGCTCATTTTAATCCTTTAAACTTAGTTCTTTAACAAGCTTATCCATATCTTCAAAACTACGCAAAGAGCTTGTTTTTATAAGATATTTTCCGTTTATTACAAAGGCAGGAACGCCTAAAATTTTTGCTATTTCATAGGCTTTTCCGTTTTTATCCAACCCCCAAGAATTTAGAATTTCGCTAACGGCGGTGCTGTTATTTTCAAATTTAAAATTTGATATTTGCGAATTTGCCAAAGCGGTTTGCAAAAAAGCATTTTTTCCGTTTTCATCAGCCACACCGCCCCAACGCTCTTTTTTCTCGTGATATGCCGCGAAAATCGCCTTTTTGGCTCTATTAAATTCGGAAATCTCATCAAAGAGATCAATGCTTTTATTATTGTCATAAGCTATCAAATTTGCAAAAATTTCACTTCCTAAAACTCCAAATTCGCCCCTTGTTGCTAAATGATAAGGGATAAATTTTAAATTTGTATTTTCACACATTATTTTTTTAATAACTTCGTCAAATTTATAACAAAACGGACAATCGTAACTAAAAATCTCAATCAGCGAATTTTCGGCATTTTCAATCGGATTTTCAAGCACGATATAGCGTTCATCTTGCTCGCAAAATGCAAAAGAAAAAAGGCAAAAAATCGCACAAATAACTTTTAAAAAACTCTTTTTCACAATCAATCCTTCGATTAAATTTCCGTATTTTACAATAAATTCATAAACGATAAAAGTAAATTGTTACAACTTGTTACAAATTTAAAAAGTTATTTTTAGACAAATTTTGTATAAATTTAGCAAATTTAGCATTTAAATTTATAAATTTATATTGTTAAAATTTATCCAATAAAGCGACTTTTTGCTAAATTTGCAAAGCAGTATTTTTAAAAATTAATATCAATTTTTGTAAAAAATTGCAAATAAATTTTTGCTGAAAATTAAATTTTTTAAGCCAAAAATAATTTTGAAACATTAAAATTTTAGGATTATTAAAAAATTTCAAAAAAGGTGCTTGTAATGGCGAAAAAATTTATCGATGTCATGGATACGACTTTCCGTGACGGGTTTCAGTCTGTTTTTGGTGCAAGAGTGCTTATGCAGGATTTCCTGCCCGCGGTGGCTGCCGCAAAAGAAGCAGGGATTAATCACTTCGAATTTGGCGGCGGGGCTAGGTTCCAAAGTTTATATTTTTATCTAAATGAAGACGCTTTTGATATGATGGATAAATTTAGAGAAATCGTCGGCGAAAGCGCAAATTTGCAAACTTTATCAAGGGGCGTAAATACCGTTACTCTTGATACAGGAAGTCGCGAAATCGTCGATCTTCACGCAAAACTTTTCAAAAAACACGGCACGACTACCATTAGAAACTTCGATGCGCTAAATGATGTTGAAAATTTGCGTTATAGTGGTGAGAGAATCAAAGCTCACGGCGCAAAACACGAGATTGTAATTACTATGATGGATCTTCCTCCAAAATGTGAAGGCGCCCACGATACGGCATTTTATGAAAAAACTTTGCGTCAAATTTTAGATAGCGGAATTCCTTTTGATAGTCTTTGTTTTAAAGACGCAAGTGGCACAAGTAGCCCTGAAAAAGTTTATCAAACCATAAAAATGGCTAGAAGATTGCTTGGCGAAGATACTCATATCAGACTTCACACACACGAAACAGCCGGTGTTAGCGTGGCTTGTTATTTAGCAGCACTTGAAGCAGGAGTTAGCGGAATCGACCTTGCAGCTCATCCTGTAAGTGGCGGAACAAGCCAACCTGATATTTTAACTATGCTTCATGCAGTAAAAGGCAAAAACTACGATCTTGGCGGACTTGATATTGAAAAAGTTTTAATTTACGAAGAGACATTAAATGATTGCTTGAAAGATTATTTTATGCCGCCAGAAGCTACACAAGTAAGCCCGTTGATACCATTTTCGCCTATGCCGGGCGGTGCGCTAACGGCAAATACGCAAATGATGAGAGATAATAATATTTTGGATAAATTTAACGCCGTTATCAAGGCTATGCGTGTGGTAGTTGAAAAAGGCGGATACGGCACGAGTGTAACACCTGTAAGTCAATTTTACTTCCAACAAGCATTTAATAATGTAATGTTTGGCGACTGGAAAAAAATCGCAGACGGATACGGCAAAATGGTGCTAGGATATTTTGGTAAAACTCCTGTTGCGCCAGATCCTGAGATTGTAAAAATGGCTAGTGAGCAACTAAAACTAGAACCGACAACGCAAAATGCGATTGATATTGCCGATAAAGATGAGAAAAAATCTATTGCCTATGCAAAAGCCGAGCTTGAAAAAGAAGGCATTGAAGCAAATGAAGAAAATATTTTCATCGCTCTTGCTTGTAAAGAAAAAGGAATTGCTTTCTTAAAAGGCGAAGGCAAGGTTATGGTTCGCAAAAACTCAGATATGCCAAAAGCTGCCAGTGCTCCTAAAAAAGGCACTAGAAAATACAGCGTTTTGGTAAATGGTAGCAAATACGAAGTCGCGCTAAACGGCGATGAAGTAAGCGTAAATGGCAACAAATACGAAGTGGCTGTTGGCGTAGGTGAAAATAATTATCCACAAATCAAAAAAGTAGAAGCACCAAAAGCACAAGCCCAAAGCGAAGCACCAAAAGCCGTTTCTAGTGGTAATGGAAATGAAATCGAAGCAACATTGCCAAGCAATGTTTTTAAAATCGTCGTAAAAGAGGGCGAACATGTAAAAGCAGGGCAAACCGTGGTAATACTAGAAGCCATGAAAATGGAAATCAACATAGAAAGCCCACGAGACGGCGTGATAGCTGAAATTTTAGTCAAACAAGGCGAAACCGTAGATAGCGGACAGGTTTTGGCAAGACTTCAATAAATTCTTAAAATTTAGGGAATTTGCAGGTTCCCTAAATTCTACTTTGCTTACATGATAATATTTTCAGATTAATTTAACTCAAAGTTACTTTTATTTGCTCTTAAAGCCATTTAGAATATTTAAGTAGAATTATAAACTTGCCAAATTTTAAAAATAAATTTCAAAATTCGGCAAATTTAAATTTATTGTTTTGCGTAGGCTAAAAGTTTTGAAATTCGCTCTTTTACGCACTCGCTTCCTAAAATTTCAATAACTTCAAAAATGCTTGGGCTTACGCTTGTGCCGGTAATCGCAACTCGCACGGCTTGGGCTAAATCTTTTAGCTTTGCGCCTTTGCTTTCAAGGAATTTCATAGTGGCTTCTTCGTAGTCAATTGCAACCAAATTTGGCTCTAAAATTTCGCTAAATTCAGCCAAAATTTGCAAAGAATTTTCATTTATAAATTTATTATATGCCTTTTCATCATAGTTTTGTGGCTCATTTAGTAGCGAATTTATGCCGTTAGCCATTTCTAGCAAAGTTTTACTTCGCTCTCTGTATTGATCTATCAAAAGTTCCTTTTTAGCGTGGTTTTTCACATTTACGCCAAGATTATCTAGCTCGTCCAAAATTCTTTGCAAATTTGCCGTTTTTATATAGTGAGCGTTTAACCACTCCAATTTTGTTTGGTTAAATGTGCTTGAAGATTTGCTTAGATGATTTGGATCAAAAAGCCTTTTCATATCATTTATGCTAAAAATTTCATCGTCCCCATGACTCCAACCAAGTCGCACCAAGAAATTTAACAACGCTTCGCTTAGATAGCCCATGCGTTTGTATTCCATAACATCGGTTGCGCCGTGTCTTTTTGATAGCTTTGCGCCGTCGCTTCCGTTTATCATCGCAACATGATAAAATTTTGGAATTTTAAATCCCAAAGCTTCATATAAAATAATCTGTTTTGGCGTATTTGAAAGATGATCGTCCCCGCGGATAATATCCGTTACGCCCATAAGCGCATCATCGATTACAACGGTAAAGTTATAAGTCGGCGTTCCGTCGCTTCTAGCGATAATAAAATCATCTAGTATATCATTTGCGTTAAAGCTAACTTTTCCTTTTACGCCGTCTTCAAATTCGATAACACCGCTAGTAGGGGCTTTTATGCGAATAACAGGCTCGATTCCGCTTGGCGGCGTTCCTGTAAAATCTCTATATCGTCCATCATATTTTGGGCGTTCTTTTCTAGCTTCTTGTTCGGCTCTTAAAGCGTCAAGTTCTTCTTTGCTCATATAGCACTTATATGCTTTTCCGCTTTCAAGCAGTTTTGCAACATACTCTTTGTATAAATCAAATCTTGAACTTTGATAAACAATCTCGCCGTCGTATTCTAACCCGCACCAGTTAAATGCCTGAACTATGGCTTCTGCGGCCTCTTTTGAGTTTCGTTTTAAGTCGGTATCTTCAATGCGAAGTAAAAATTTACCACCATTTGCTCTTGCATAAAGATAATTATAAAGCGCAGTTCTTAGTCCACCGATATGCAAATAGCCTGTCGGGCTTGGCGCAAAACGAGTTACAATCATAGAATTTCCTTAAATTTACTAAATAATGTTATAATTCAAACTTTAATTATAAGTAAAAAAATATAAATAAAGGTTGAAAATGACAAAAAAATTTTTATTAATTTTAGCGTTTGCTTTTGTAAGCGCAAATGCAGAAGTCGTAAATAGCGTTATCGCCGTTGTCGAAAACGAGCCGATTACAAATTATGAATTAGCCCAAGTTAAAAAAGAGCGAAGAGTAAGCGACGCTGAGGCGTTAGAAATTTTGATAAATTCAAAAGTAAAAACAGCTGAAATCAAAAAACGCGGTATCATGGTAAATTCTTATGAAATCGACCAACGAATCGCAGCTATTGCGGCACAAAATAATATGAGCGTGGAAGCATTGCACGCAGCCGCCGCAAAAGACGGCATAAGCAAAGCCAAATTTAGAGAAGATGTAAAAAAATCTTTGCAAGAAGAGAAGCTTTACGGCGCATTTGAAAACGAAATTCGAAAAGGCGTAACACCTGAAAATGTTAGACAATTTTACAATCAAAATTTATCGCTATTTACGACATTTGATAGCGTTACACTTACAAGATTTATCGCAAAAAGTGCCGATAGATTAAATGCTGTGCTAAAAAATCCAAACGCCAGACCAAGCGGCGTTCATGTCCAAAAAGGAACGCTTAAAAATTCGCAAATGGACGAAGGTTTGCGCTATATCATCACAAATGTCGCTCAAGGCGAGTTTTCGCCGGTGATTCCTACTGCAAACGGATATGAAACATTTTATGTAAATTCGAAATCTGGCGTGCAAACTGCTGACTTTGAAAGTGTGCAAGAAAAAGCGATCGAAGCCTATGTGCTTTCAAAACGCCAACAAATGCTAAAAGAATTTAACGAACGACTTCGCTCAAACGCAAATGTTCGCATTGTAAATCGATAAATTTAGATTTTAAATTTATTCAAAATTTGCCGAATTTTGAAATTTATTTTTAAAATTCGGCTTAAATTTATAAAATTTTTTTAAATTCCTACTTAAATGCTATAAATTCAGAAGAATTTTATTTTTACCTTATCTTAAATGGTGTATAATTCCAAAATTAGTTTTTAATTTAATTTTAAGGAGCATAAAATGGATTTGAAAGAAAAAGCTTTGAAATACCATGAAAACGGTAAAATTGAGATTAGAGTAACAAAACCTTGCGTTAGTGCAGATGATTTGGGTTTGGCTTATACTCCGGGCGTGGCTGAGCCTTGCAAAGAGATAGAAAAAGACAATGAACTAGCCTATAAATATACAAATAAAGGCAATCTTGTAGCAGTTATCACAGACGGAACGGCAGTGCTTGGGCTTGGCGACATCGGTGCAGTAGCCGGAAAACCGGTAATGGAAGGCAAATCGGTTTTGTTTAAAAAATTTGCAGGAGTCGATGCGTTTGATATTGAGCTTGATGAAAAAGATCCTGATAAAATCGTCGAAATTTGCAAAGCATTAGCACCTACTTTTGGCGGTATAAACCTTGAAGACATCGGCGCACCAAAATGCTTTTATATCGAGAAAAAACTCCAAGAAAGCGTAAATATCCCTGTAATGCACGATGACCAACACGGCACGGCTATCATCACGACAGCAGGTCTAATAAATGTCCTAAAAATCACAGGCGATAAACCCGAAAACCTTAAAATCGTAGTAAGTGGCGCTGGTGCAGCTGGTATTGCGTGTGCGAAAATGTATAGAAATCTAGGCGTCAAAAATATCGTAATGCTCGATAGCAAGGGCGTGATTTACAAAGGAAGACCAAATTTAACACCTGAAAAAGAGGAATTTGCTATCGATACGCAAGATAGAACCCTTGAAGATGCGATGAAAGGTGCAAATATGTTTTTGGGTCTTTCAAAACCGGGCGTTTTAACAGGCGAAATGGTAAAAACAATGGCTCCAAACAATCCGATTATCTTTGCATTAGCAAATCCTGTGCCTGAAATTTATCCTGATGAAGTAAAAGCCGTAAGAGACGATGTCATCATGGGAACAGGCAGAACAGATTTTCCAAATCAAGTAAATAATGTTCTTGGCTTCCCTTTTATTTTCCGTGGCGCACTTGATGTAAAAGCGACCAAAATCACCGAAAATATGAAGGTCGCAGCAGCAAATGCCTTGGCAGAACTAGCTATGCAAGAAGTTCCTGATGAGGTTTTAAAGGCTTATGGCGTGAGTGAGCTAAAATTTGGTAAAGATTATATCATACCAAAACCTTTTGACCCACGAGTTTTATTTGAAGTTGCCCCTGCCGTGGCACAAGCTGCCGTTGATGACGGCGTGGCATTAGTGAAAAATTTTGATAAAAAAGCCTATAAAGAGAGCTTAAAAACGCTTTTAAAATAATTTTATACTTTTCCGAATTTGTCACGGCAAATTCGGAAATTTATCCCTAAATTTAGATATTTATTAACATTTTTTTATTATAATTACCAGACTTTTTTATATGGCGAGGCGTTATGCAAAATTTTGCTTTACTTACCGATTTTTACCAGCTTACTATGATGCAGGGCTATTTTTTTGAGAAAAAAGATGAAGTTGCTGTTTTTGATGTTTTTTTTAGAAAAGCTCCGTGTGGTGGTGGCTATGCGATACTTTGTGGTATAAACGAAGTAGTCGAATATGTTAAGAATTTAAAATTTAGCGATGAAGAAATCTCATATTTAAGAAGTTTGAAAATTTTTGACGAAAGATTTTTGGCTTATCTAAAAGATTTCAAATTTAACGGCGAAATTTATGCCATGCGCGAAGGAAGCGTTGTTTTTGCGCATGAGCCGTTAATAAGAGTAAAAGCAAATATCATGGAAGCCCAGCTCATGGAAGCTGCCATTTTAAATACCATAAATTTTCAAACTCTAATCGCTACAAAAAGCTCACGCATGGTGCGAAGTGCAGGGGACGCGCCGATAATGGAATTTGGTTTAAGAAGAGCGCAAGATAAAAGTGCTGGAATTTACGGCGCAAAGGCTGCTGTGGTGGGCGGTTGCGTTGGAACTTCAAATGTAGTAGCGGCTAAAAAATTTGGTATCACGGCGCTTGGAACGCACTCGCATTCGTGGATACAAAGCTTTGATAGCGAACTTGATGCCTTTCGCGCGTATGCAAAAATTTATCCAAATAACACTCTTTTGCTTGTCGATACTTACGATACCCTTGCTAGCGGTATCCCAAATGCGATAAAGGTTTTCAAAGAGTTAGCAGCAAATGGCTATAAACCGCTTGGAATTCGCATTGATTCAGGCGATATTGAGTATCTCACTAAACAAGCACGAAAAATGCTAGATAATGCTGGTTTTACTGACGCTAAAATCACGGCTTCAAGCGATTTAGACGAATATAAAATCGATCAACTAAGACTTCTTGGTGCAAAAGTCGATAGCTGGGGGATTGGTACAAAGCTCATAACTTCTAGCGACACTCCTAGTCTTGGCGGTGTTTATAAACTAAGTGCGATTATCAAAAATGGTAAAGAAATTCCAAAAATTAAAATTTCAAACGATCCACGCAAAATAAATAATCCTGCTTATAAGCAAGTTTTTAGACTTTATGATAAAGCGACAAATAAAGCACTTGCCGATCTTATCACGCTTGATGATGAGATTATCGACGAGAGTAGGGAACTTGAAATTTTCCACCCGCTTTATACTTATAAACGAAAACGAATTTCAAATTTTTACGCTAAAAAACTGCTTGAACCGCTGTTTATAAATGGCGAATTTGTAGGAAAAATTTATAGCGTTAATGAAATCGCCGAATTTGCAAAGTCCGAAAAAGAGAGCATTTGGGACGAATTTTTAAGAAATATTCACCCACAAACTTACAAAGTCGATCTCTCTAAAAAACTTTATGAACTCAGAGAAAGTTTAATAAACGAGCATAGGAAAGGAATACAATGAAAAATGTAAAACTAATCTCGCACCCGCTTATAGAACATAAATTATCTATTTTGCGGGATAAAAAAACCGATCCGTTTCAATTTCGTATGCTAATCGATGAAATTAGCTATTTAATGTTATTTGAAGCCAGTAATGACTTAAAGCTTAAAAGTGTAGAAATCACGACGCCCGTTGCAAAAATGAACGCAAAAAAGCTTGATGAAAAGATTATGATTTGTCCGATTTTACGAGCTGCTCTTGGTATGCTTGATGCGATTTTCAAGCTAATTCCTGATGCAAGTGTCGGGTTTTTGGGCTTTCAGCGCAACGAAAAAACTCTTCAAGCAGAGTTTTTTTACGCAAAATTGCCAAAAGATTACAAAAATCGCACCGCGATTATCATCGATCCTATGTTTGCCACAGGGGGAACGGCGATCGATGCGGTTAAATTTTTAAAAGAAAAAGGGGTTAAAAATATCAAATTTATTTCGATTATCTCTGCACCCGAGGGGCTAAAAAAATTTAGTGAAATTTACCCAGATGTTCCTGTTTATACAGCTGCAATCGATGAAAAATTAAATGAAAACGGATACATTGTTCCAGGACTTGGGGATGCAGGAGATAGAGTTTTTAATACAGTAAATTAATAAAATCTTTTTTAAGGAGAAGACATGAAAAAAATGTTATGTTGTGCGTTTTTAGGCGCATTTTTGCTTAGCGGTTGTGCAGAACTTGCAAATTTAGGTCTAGGAACTAGTTCTAGTGTCGAAAAAAACAAAGAAGAAGTTTTAAATTTCACAGGTAAGAAAGGCTTAACGGTTAAATTAGTTTCAAATGATGATTTTGAAACAGCTACTATGACTACGAATAAAAGCAAACAAGCGTATTCTATGGTTCGCAAACCATCAGGTAGCGGTGTCTATATGGAATCAAAAGATGGAGCAAATATCCATTTTAAAGGCTCACAAGGCATAGTTAAATTTGGAAAATATAAAGAAACTAATATTGATTTAATCAATGAAGAAGTTTTAAATTTTGAAGGTGAAGACGGTTTAAAAGTCAAGTTGGTTTCAAATGACGATTTCGAAACAGCAACAATGACAACAAATAAAAATAAAAAATCATATTCTATGGTTCGCAAACCATCAGGTAGCGGTGTTTATATGGAATCAGCCGACGGAGCAAATATCCATTTTAAAAACACATACGGTGTTGTCGAATTTGATAAATATAAATCAATTACGATTGATCTTGTAGATTAATTTTAAGTTATTTTTAATTTTAAAAGTGCCTTAAAATCAAATTTTAAGGCACTAAATTTTTAATCTTAAACAAATATAAAATTTATTTTTATCAAAATTCGATGAAATTTTTTAAAATTTCATACAAAGATGACTAAATTTAGACTTAAATTCAGCGATTTTTTATAATCAAATCGCGATATAACGAGATTTTATATAAAAATTTATAAATCTTAAAGTAAAATAAAAGTCGTTTTTTTATTAAATTTTAAGAAAACAAATAATAGAATACAGACTTCAAAAAGGAAAATGATGCTTTTTGGAAAGATAGATTATCTAAATTTATTGCCCTTTCATGTGTTTTTGAAAACTTACCCACTTCAAAATTACGCAAAAAAGGCAATCGAGTTTAAAAAAGGCGTTCCAAGCGAACTTTGCAAAAAACTCTACAACCGCAAAATCGATGCAGCTGTGATTTCTAGCATAGAAAGCAGACGGGCAAAATACAAAAAACTAAATTTAGGTATAGTCGCGAAAAAAAGTGTTAAAAGCGTTTTGGTTAGGAAAAATTCTGCTTCCAAGCTCGATAGCGCTTCGATGAGTTCAAACATGCTTTGCAAGATTTTAAAACTTCAAGGCGAAGTCATTATCGGCGATAATGCACTTCGAGCGTATCTTAGAGAAGGAAGAGAGAGTTTTTATGATCTTGGCGAAGTTTGGAAAAAAAAGACAAATTTGCCATTTACCTTCGGTAGATTTTGTTATATGAAAAACGGCGACCTATATAAAGTTTTGGTCAGAAAATTTTTGAGCCGTAAGATTAAAATTCCATACTACATTTTGCAAGATTACGCCAAAACAAGGCAGATTGCGCCAAAAGATATATTAGAATATCTAAATTTTATCAGCTATAAAATCGGCGCAAAAGAAGAAAAGGCGTTTAAGATCTTTATAAAAAGAGCGAGAACTTACAATTTTAATCCTAGACGAAAGGGAGTTAAATGAAAAATTATGTTGCTAATATCTTAGAAGATATTAAAAGAAAAAATCCGGGTCAAGAAGTTTTTATCCAAGCAGCCACCGAAGTTTTAACAAGCCTTGAACCACTACTAAAAAGAGAAGACAAATACATTAAACATAAGATTGTTGAAAGAATTTTGGTTCCTGAGCGAACTTTGATGTTTCGCGTTGTTTATACAAATGATAAAAACGAACCTTGCGTTCATACCGGATACCGCGTTGAATTTAACTCGGCTATCGGACCTTACAAAGGCGGTATTAGATTTCACCCGACCGTAAATTTGGGCGTTTTGAAATTCTTAGGTTTTGAGCAAATTTTCAAAAATTCACTAACAGGGCTTAATATCGGCGGCGGCAAAGGCGGAGCGAATTTCGATCCAAAAGGTAAAAGCGAAGGCGAAATTATGAGATTTTGCCAATCATTTATGATCGAGCTTCAAAGACTAATCAGCGATGTTACCGATGTTCCAGCAGGCGACATTGGTGTCGGGGGACGAGAGATCGGCTATATGTTTGGTCAATACAAAAAAATCACACGCAGATTTGATGGCTCATTAACAGGAAAAGGTCTAAGCTGGGGCGGAAGTTTGGCTAGAACAGAAGCAACAGGCTATGGCTCGGTTTATTTTGCGAACGAAATGCTAACTAAAAGAGATGATAGTTTGCGTGGCAAAATTTGTGCCGTTAGTGGCGCCGGAAATGTTGCTATTTACACCGTTGCAAAACTTTATGAAATGGAAGCAAAACCTGTAACCGTTAGCGATTCGACAGGTTTTATTTATGATGAAAACGGCATTGATTTGGCACTTCTTAAAAAACTAAAAGAAGAGATGAGAGTAGGGCTTGCCGAGTATGTAAAAACTCATCCAAAAGCAGTTTTTACGCCTGTTAGTAGCTATCCGGCAGGAAGAAACGGCGTTTGGGGAGTAAAATGCGACGCAGCTTTCCCAAGTGCAACTCAAAACGAGCTAAATTTAGAAGATATAAAAACACTTTATAATAACGGATGTCGCATGGTTTGCGAAGGTGCAAATATGCCAAGCACGCTTGAAGCGATTGATTTTATGCTTAGTAAAAAAGATTTTCTTTTTGGTCCTGCAAAAGCAGCAAACGCAGGTGGCGTGGCAACTAGCGGCTTAGAAATGGCGCAAAATGCAAGTATGACAAGTTGGAGTTTTGAAGAAGTCGATGCAAGACTTCACAATATCATGCGACATATTTTTAGAACAAGCTACGAAACTTCAAAAGAATTTGGTCAAGAAGGAAACTTGGTTTTAGGATCGAACATTGCAGGTTTTAGAAAAGTAGCCGATGCGATGATAGATCAAGGCTATCTATAATAGAATTTACCGAATTCTCGTTAAATTTTTATTCCTAATTTCTAATAAATTTGCTAAGCCCGAGCCAAAAACTCGGGCTTTTTTATGTATAAATTTTTTAACCAAATTTAGCTAATTTTCAATATTTTTGATTAAAAATTCATAAATTTTTCTTTAAATTATATAACTTGTCAAATTTTTTATAAAAATTTTTTATTTTCACAAAAGCCCATTAATTCGGCATCTATCTCGTTGGGACAAAAAAAAAAAAAAACGATTTGACTTGGTTTATTAAGTGTTTATTTTTTTACTATAATATTTGTGCTGTGATGATTTAAAATAGTTAAATTATCTAAATTCAAAATAAGGAGAGAAAAATGAAAAAAGTTATGTTTTTACTAGCCTGTTTTGGTTTTGCATTTGGTGCAAGCCTAGCAGAAATCCGCCAATCAGGTGTTGTCAGAATTGCATTTTATGACAGCAACCCGCCGTTTTCGCAACAAACAGTAGACGGCTCGTTAGAAGGCTTTGAAATCAAAATGGCACAAAAAATAGCCGAAGATTTGTTTGAAGGTAAAGAACACCGTATTGATTTTATACCTATAAAATCAAGTGATAGAATTCCTTGGTTACAAGAAGATAAAGTTGATTTTGTTTTGGCAAACTTTACTGCAACAGATGAAAGAAGAAAATTTATAGATTTTACGATGCCATATTTTTCGATAAATTTTGGTGTTTTAACTAGAAAAGGTGATAATATAAACACACAAACAGATTTAATAGGCAAAAAAATCATTGTTGAGAAAGATTCAACAGGAGCTGCGTATTTTAAGAAAAAAGGCTATGATTTAGAATACTGCGAAAAAATTTTAGATTGCTACAACATGCTTAAAGAAGGTGTTGGCGATGCGTTTGGGCATGATAATGTCGTAGTTATGAGTTATCCTGTTATCGATCACACTGTCGAAGTCAATATCAAAAATCTTGGCACAACAGACTTTTTGGCAATCGGCGTTCGAAAAGATAACCCCGAAATGCTATCTTTTTTAAATCAAGAGATGATTAATCTTGCCAAAGAAGGCTATTTCAAAAAACTATTCGATGAAGACATCGTGCCGTTTTATAAAGAAAGTGCCGAGAAAAAATACTTTTTGCTAGAAGATTTGTATAGAACATTTTTCTAATATATTTAGCTCTCAGATCCCAAGCCACAACAATTGGCTTGGGATTTTTTATGGTCAAGTAAAGCAAAAGCATAATAAAAAACTTTTAGTTACTATGACAGCAGTGAAAATAAATACATAAAAAATTCAAAATTTCGGAAGCTAAATTTTGTGAAATTTTAAAGTTTCTGTCTTGATTTAAAAGCTATAAAAGTTGCTGAAATTTGTAAAATTACAGAAAAAACAATCGATAAAATTTTAAACAAATTTACTAAAAGATTGCGAAAAACAAACAAAACTTAGTGGCGAAATAGAAATAGATGAGAGATATTTTGGAGCACAAAAGGGGGCGTGGCAAAGGGTTGTGGTGCAAGTGTAAAACGCCTGTGTTTGCTCTGCTTCGTGCTATCGCACTCGCAAGAAAACTGTATTACTTCGTTCGTCATCGCTTCACTGGTTTTGGGCTTTTAAAGCGAAATTGTAAAATTTATACGCGAAACAAGCGAAGCGCTTTTTGCGAAGCAAAAATGTTTCTTTGAAATCGTTAAAAATTGCTCTGCAAGTGAGCTATTGCTGATTTTAAGGGAATATTCTAACCTTGAAAGTTCTACAATTTACTCTGATGCTTGGAAAGCTTATGATTGGCTTGTGGATTATGCTGCATTGTGCTCATTATCGGGTGAAACACTGTAACAACGAGTTTGCAAATGATAGAAACCACATCAATGGACTACTAAATTTTTGCGGATATTGTAAGACTAGAATGACTAAATTTAGGGGAAGTAAGAGAGAAAATTTTATTTTTCATTTAAAATTGATAAGAGAAAACCAGCGAAGCGGCGGCAAGTGAAATGAGACAGGTTTCTGTGAAAATCCGATTAAGTTCCGTTGAACCAATCTAAATCAGTTTTTATCATATAATTTTCTATTAAATGTTCTACTATTTTCGCGGCAGTATCGCTTATATGCTATCTGCGCTTCCACCAAAAGCCCCCATAGTCATATTAGTACCAACTTCAAATTCGCCGACCAAAGAGTTTGTATTATCATAAAGTTTTACCAAAGTTGTCGAGGTTGCACGACCCGCACCAAATCCAATAATATAACGCAAGGCACGATTTCCTTCATTATAATCCAAAAAAGCACAGCCCAAACGCAAAATAATCTCCGAGTGCAGTTTTTTGTTTTTCAGGTTGAGAATTTATACTTTCTTGTAGGCTTTGGTTTAATTCGCCGTCGTCGCAATATGCTTTGGTGCTAACAAATTTTTTACTACCTGTTTGTGGTGTGTTTGTAGAATTTGAAATTCTAGCACCCGAACAGCCTGTAAAAAAGTAATCGCTATGCCAATTAGCAACAATGAAAAAATCTTTTTCATAAAAGTCCTTTATGGAAGTTTAGCAAATTTGGCGAATTTAGACTAATCAAATTCGCCAAATTTTATCAAGAAGTTTTAATTAGAATTTGAAGTTATATCCGATATAGCCACCGACTGTTCCTGCGTCAAAATCAACAAAGTCGTTGCTACTTGCATGTCTAGAATAATCAGCCTTAGCTCCTGCTTCAAGTTCGCCTACACCAAAATCAAAAATCATACCAAGTTTAGCACCGACTACATAGCCATTTTGGTCATCGCTGTCGCCGTCGCTATCTTTAAGATTTAATCTAGAATATCCCAAGTAAGGACCTACTGAGAATTTTACGCTTTCGCTTAAACTTGGTGTCCAATCATATCCCACGATGAATTGATGTGCTCCTGCTTTTATTTCGACATCGACATCTTCATAGATTGTATCTTTTGCTTTGTAATTGTATTGAGCATACATTCTTGAATTACCATAGTCATAACCACCCTTAACGCCGATTACAAGATGACCTGCACTATCAAGATCTGGTGTGTTATAGCCATCAACTACATCATAAGAAGCACGGTCATAACCACCAACAACACCCACAACAGCACCTTCTGCAAAGGCACAACTAGCAACCAATGAACTTGCTAAAAAGAGTTTAGCCAATTTCATAAAAATCCTTTAAAATTAATTTTTTACTAAATTTGCAGGCAAATATAGTA
>JAFUFY010000019.1 GCA_017469645.1 Campylobacter sp.
GTAAAAGTGCCATTAATGATAGGCTTGACTTGTGGAGCGAGTGAAAAACAGAAAATAAAATATAAATAAGTTGCTTTTAGGGTTACTTTTTAATGCCAAATATCGTTAAATATAATAATTAAAAATCCCTTCCTGTCTGCCATAATTTTATCTTTTAATAACATCAAATTCGATGAAATATCCCGTTGGTTCTTTATTGTCATAGATTTCAGCACGATAACGCATAACGCTAGTGGTGCAAAAACTTAGCATAAAATTTGCCCTAAATTCGCCATTTTCGTCTTTTTGTAAAGGCGAAGCGATGTCGCCCATATACATATTTACGCCTTTAAAGACGATTTCGGGATTTTTGAAATTTGCGTTTAAATTTGAAATTTTAAAAATGTGTTTTTCCATTGCTAAAATCGGTTTTGGCGAGATTTCAAATTTAACTTTTGTGCCGTTAAATTCTTTTTCGCAAATTTGCGAATTTAAATCGCAAGGAAGCGGGGATAATTTTTCACTGCTACCAAATGCAGATCCGCCGTCATCACAACCAAAAAATAACGCACAAATTAGACAAAAAATGCAAATTTTCAATCTCATACTAACTCCAAATTTTTTTTGGCGATTATAGCGAAAAAAATAAATTTATTTTTTAATTTTAATACAACTAATTAATTTAAATTTGCTAAAATAATAGAAATTTTTTTGAAAGGATAAAAAAATGGCTCACTTTTTAATCAAACCAGCCAAAGACGGCTGCAAGTTCGATTTTATCAGCACAAACGGACATACTGTTTGCACTTCGGAAGTCTATAAAAGTTTAGACGGCTGCAAAAACGGCATCGAAAGCGTAAAGAAAAATGCCGCTTTGAACAGAGTCGAAGACCTAACCGAAAAAGGCGAAGCTCTAACGCACCCTAAATTCCAAATTTACGAGGATAAAGCTGGTAAATTTAGATTTAGATTAACTGCGCGAAATGGTCAAATCATCGCTGTTAGCGAAGATTTCAAACAAAAAAGCGACTGCAAAAAAGTTGTAGAAATGATCGCAAAAGAGGTCGTAAAAGCGACTATAAAAAAGGAGAAATAAATGGAAATAAATGACTTGCTAAAATTGGTTTCGGCTTTACAAAACAATCAACAAAATGTCGATAAATTCGAACAACAACCTGAAAATTTCGTTCAAAAATTTTTGGGTTCAAATATGAATCCTGATACGCTAAATGCGATTATAGCAGGTATTGATGCAAATTTCTTAGGTCAAAAACAAGCAAATGCAGTCGATAAAGCTTCCGGCATTGATTTTAATTCGCTTATCGGAAGGCTTGCAGTTGCTAAATTTGATACTAACGGCGACGGAAAGCTAGATTTGGCTGATTTACCGGGACTTGCTAGTAACTTTTTGGGCGGAAATAAACAAAACGCTCAACAACAAAACTCAGGCGGATTAGATCTTGGAATGCTTGGCGCACTTCTAAAAGGTTTAAAATAATCAAATTTGTGCGGAATTTTTTCCGCACAAGCTCTAAATCATAAAAATTCTTATCTCGTTATATTTTATTTAATAAAAATTGATTGCAAATTTAAAAAAAGATATTATTATTGCGTTGTCCGACAAGATAAAAACCTCCTTTTTGTATTGACCCGAGCTTCGGCTCGGGTTTTTTATTTTTACCCTTAATTTTATTAAATTTGCTATAATCGTCTTTTTAAAACAAGGAAAAATTATGCTAACACATTTAGATGAAAACAATATGCCAAAAATGGTTGATGTGGGCGAAAAAGCCGAAACCAAGCGAGTTGCAACAGCAAGTGGGGTTATAAAAATGAGTCGCGAGGCATTTGAAGCGGTGCGAAATAATACCGCAAAAAAAGGTCCTGTTTTGCAAACGGCGGTGGTTGCAGCCATAATGGGAGCAAAAAAAACAAGCGAATTAATTCCGATGACGCACCCGCTTTTTATAAATTCGGTTAAAACCGACATTGAAGAGTTAAGCGAAATTTGTGCGTTTAGACTTTTTGTAACGGTTAAAATTTTTGGCAAAACAGGCGTGGAAATGGAAGCGCTAACAGGCGTAAGCGTGGGACTTTTAACGATTTACGATATGGTAAAAGCAATCGATAAATCAATGGAAATTTCTGAAATTAGACTAGAAAGCAAGAGCGGAGGCAAAAGTGGCGAGTATTTGCGATGTTAATGGTAAAAAACCAAAGATAGAGTATCCAAATTTTTGGCAATACAAAGTGATTTTAGAAACTACAAAACACGAAAGAGCGCATATCGAAGAGCTTTTAAAAGGCGAAGAGTATAAAATTTCGTTTTCAAATTTTTCAAACGGCGGAAAATTTAGTAGTTTTAATGTCGCCGTGTTGGTCGATAGTGATGAAAAAAGAGTTGAGATTTTTGATAAATTAAGAGCAAATTTCAAATTTGTATTATAGGGGAGTGTGATGAGTAAATTTTTTGATAACCTAAAAGAAAAATTAGGTTTTACTGAGCTTAGTCAAAGCATTGAAAATTTGGCGTTTGATGAGAGTTTAAGGGCATTTCGTGGGCTTGATAGAGAAGCGAAAAATAAAAAAGCAAGTTCGCTTTTTAGTAAATTTTGCACAGATCTAAAAAAGCTTGAAATTTTGGACGAAAAAAGCGTAAAATCTGTTCTTTTGGGGCTTAAAAAGGCGATTTGTGATGAAGAAGAGCAGTATTTATATAAGTTGATTTATGAAGCCGACAAACTAAAAAAACAAATTTTTGCTCAACGAGCCGAAATGAAAAACGCCGTTTCGAGCGGCTTTGAAGCGATAGAAAATTCGGTTAAAGACGGCAAATTTGACAAAAAAGATGAAATTTTGGGCATCTTAAACGATGTTTTGATAAACGAACTTGATATGAAAGGCATTTTAAAAGAAAGCTCTGAACTTGCCTTTATTTCGGTTATCGAAAATGGTTTGGATATAAAAGAAACTGCGCACGAAGTGGCGAAAAATATCGTTTTTATGTCTATAAACGACGGCGAATTTAAAAAATCTCGCATTTTACAGATTGCCAAAATCGTTGTTTCAAGGGCGATTTTGGTTGCAAATGAGAGCAAAATTTACGCTAGTGAGCTAATTTGCGGTGCCGTTAGCGGAGCAAACGACGGAATTTTAAAATCAATCGAAAAATTTAAAGACAATCTAAACTTTGCACCCGATGAGGTTGTGGCGAATTTAGAAGATACAAGAAGTGAAATTCCGCACATTCAGAACGAATTTAGCGCACTTTTAAAAGAGTTTCACACCAAAGCAGACGAGCCTGCAAAAAGTGCGTTGCAAAAGGTTTTAGATGAAGAATTTAGCGGGTATGCGGGTAAATTTAAGAAAATTTCAACCGAGCTTTCAGATCAAATAAATGCAAAAATCGAAGAGCTTGATTTGGAAAGCAAATACAAAGAAATCGCAAAAATCGGCAATGAAAAATTTGAAGAGCTTAAAAAAGAATTCAATGAAAAAAGTTCTAAATTTATCGAAAATTTGGATTTAGATGAAAAATTTAATGACATAAAAAAAGAATTTTTGGATTTTGAGAAAAAATTGGGTGAAAAATTTAACGAATTTAAAAACTCAGACACGGCAAAAAACTTCAACGAAAAAGCCAAAGAATTTGGCGCAAGAGCCTTTGAAGCTGCAAAAAATTCGCTAAAAACTAAAAAAATAGGCGAAGATAAAAAAGACGAAAATAAATAATTTTTATTACTAAATTTGACGGCAATTTTAAATTTGCCGTCAAATTTAAATTTTCAAAACAATTTATAGCAATCACCAAAGGTTAAGTTGTTAAATTATAAATTTACATTTCATAAATTTAACCATTGGCGATTGCTTCGTTTTTTCTGCGAAAAACTCGCAATGACAATAGACAAATTTGTAATTTCAAAACAATTCAATGTTAAATTTGATGTGCGTATGCCGACAATTTAGAAATTTGGTTAATTTTATAAAAAGTATTCAAGACAGAGTGGGTATAGTAATTATTTAAATTTGTCTGTTTCAAGCGAAGCTACCTGAGTCGGTAGTGAGCGACGAAATAGACAAATTTAAATAATTAATCTAGTCGATATGGGGAATTTCGGAAGCAATAAATTTGCTTCCGAATTAACTATTATAGATAGCCATAAACTCCGGCTAGAATATAACCTACAACGCATGAAGTAAATACGCCGATTAATCCTGGGAATATAAAGCTGTGGTTGATTACAAATTTTCCTATGTGGGTCGTGCCTGTGCGGTCAAATTGGATAGCCGCAAGGTCACTTGGGTATGTAGGAAGGATATAATAACCATAGCAAGCAGGTGCAAACGCCGCGATGATACCAGGGCTTACGCCGATACCAAGAGCGATTGGAACAAATGCGGCTAACGCGGCTGCTTGTGAATTTACGAATTTTGAAATCAATAAAAGCATAACAGCATAAGTCCAAGGGTGAGCTTGAACTACGCCACCAAGTGCTTCTTTAAACATTTTTGTATGAACCGCAAACATAGTATCTGCCATCCATGAAATTCCAAAAACGGCAACCAAAGCAATCATACCTGAGCGGAAAATTTCATTTCTACTGATTTTATTTGCATCTGTTTTTGTAAAGATGATAATAAGCGCACCGGCTAGTAGCATAAATAGTTGGATAACATCTGTCATGCTCATAGGAGATAATTTAGCAGGATCTTTTGCGCTTGGCCATGCAGGGCGAAGTTCTTTAAAATAACCCAAAACAGCAACAAGAGCGATAATGCCTAAGAAAATCCACATAGCAACCCATTTTTGTTTTTCTAGTTTTACGCCAAGTAGCGAAGCGCCTTCGTTTTCGCCATAAACATAGTGTCTAAATTCAGGATCTTTCATCTTTTCTTGGAATTCTTCATCTTTTTCCAAGTCTTTGCCCCTAAACATACTAAATAGACCGATTGCTAAAACACCACAATATGTAGATGGGAAAGTGATTTTTAATAAATCCAAATATCCGTCAAAATTTGGTAATTTTGTTTCAGCTGCAAGTAAAAATGCAGTTAGCGACACAACGGCAACTGAAACCGGACTTGCGATAATGCCCATTTGCGCTGAAACGGAACCTGCTGCCATAGGGCGTTCAGGGCGAATATTGTTTTTAATCGCAACATCGTAGATGATAGGCAAAACGGTATAAACAACATGTCCTGTTCCGCAAAGAACAGTTAGGGTGCAGGTTACAAAACCAGCTAAAATGCTTACATATTTGGGATGCTTTCGCAAAACTCTTTCGGCTATTTGCAACATACAGTCCAAACCACCGCTTGCTTGTAATGTCGCGCTTGCAACAACAACCGCAAGAATAACCAACATAACGGTAATCGCGGGTTTTCCCGGTTGGATATGGAATAAAAATACCATTACCAAAAGACCGATACCGCCTAGCAAACCAAGGGCTATACCGCCCTTTCTAGCGCCGTAAAACAAACAACCAAGCACTATCAACAATTGAAGTGCAAATTGTGTTCCTTGGCTCAATTCAGTTAAAAAACTCATTGTTGTTCCTTTCTATTGAACTTAATTTTTATTTTATAGCCTTGTTATTTAAAATTTAATTAAAATTTACAATAAACGATGAAAAATTTAAATTTATTTAATCATTTAAGACTTAAATTATCTCCTAAATTTGGAGATATTTGTAAAAATATTATCAAAAATATTGCTTATATAGATTAAGAAAAAATTTAATAATTTTGCAAAACATTACCAAATTTAAGATAAAATTCGCAAATTTGATTAAGTCTGATTGAAGTTGTTAAATGATAGAATTTTATGGAATTTTCACAAGGAGAATAGTAATGAAAAAATTGATTTTATTAGTTTCTATTTTTATAGGTGTTGTTTTTTCAGGTTGTGCTAGCACCACGCAAGGTGGCGTTGTAGGCGCAAATAGAACTCAGCTTTTGGTGGTAAGTGAAGAAGCGATGAATCAAAGTGCTACTTTGGCGTATGCCGATACTTTGAAAAAAGCAAACGCTTCAAAAACGCTAAATACAGACAAAAAACAGACAGATAGAGTTAAAAATATCTCTACTAAACTTATAAATCAAGTCGGAGTTTTTAGACCTGATGCGTTAAAATGGAACTGGGAAGTAAATGTAATCAATGATAAAACGGTCAATGCGTGGTGTATGCCGGGCGGTAAAATCGCTGTTTATACAGGTATCATAAATTCGCTTAAACTAACCGATGCCGAGTTGGCAGCCGTTATCGGACATGAGATTGCTCATGCTTTAAGAGAACACAGCAGGGAACAGGCTTCACAAGATCAACTTAAAAATGTAGGAATTTTTGCAGTTAGCCAAGCAGCAGGACTTGGTGATCTAGGAACTGCCGCGGTTAATATGGCGGCTCACTACACCATATCTTTGCCGTTTTCAAGAAGCCACGAGAGCGAAGCTGATTTGATGGGGCTTGAACTAATGGCAAGAGCAGGATATGATCCAAATGCAGCTGTAAATGTATGGAAAAAGATGAGCCTATTAAGCGAGGGTAGCACACCGCAATTTTTATCAACTCACCCGTCTAATGAAACGCGAATTCAAGAGTTAAATAAGGCTATTCCAAAGGTTATGCCTTTGTATGAAGCGACAAAAAAATCAACAAAAACTGCTAAAAGTAGTTAAATTTACGGCTTTAAATTTGTGTAAATTTGCACAAATTTAAAGTCTTTTTTTTGATTGCAAAATTTATAATATTTCATTAAATTTCACTTAAATTTAGTAAATTTTAATGCAAATTTTCATATTCAAATTTGGCTCAAAAACTCGGTGCTGTCGCAATCAACGCAAATTTAAATTTTTTCATTTACAAAATTTTTGATATAATTTGCTTTTATTTTTTAAATTTAAGGATTAAATTTTGGACACGGATCATTCGGTCTTTATGCTTTTACTCGCTTTTGTTTTAATTTTTTTAAATGCTTTTTTTGTTTTATCTGAATTTGCTCTTGTTAAAGTTCGTCGCTCAAAACTCGAAGAAATGGTTAAAGACAAGATAACTAACGCAAAACTTGCGCTAAAAATGACAAATTCAATCGATACATATTTAAGTGCTTGTCAAATCGGCATTACTCTTGCTTCGCTAGCACTTGGTTGGATAGGAGAACCCGCTGTTGCAAGACTTTTAAAAGAACCGCTTGGTGCTTATGGTTTTAGCACTACTGCTGTGCATACTATTAGCGTTGTTATCGCTTTTAGCGTTATTACGATTTTGCATATTGTCTTAGGCGAACAGGCTCCAAAGCTAATCGCTATCGCAAAATCCGAAAAAATCGTGCTTTGGATTGCTAGACCGCTTTATTATTTTTGGGTTTTGTGCCTGCCTGCGATTAAGGCGTTTGATTTTATCGCTTCAAGTGTGGTTAGACTTTTTGGAATTCGTGCTGTCAAAGATAGCGAAGTAGCGCACTCCGAAGAAGAGATAAAAATCATAGCAAGCGAAAGCCTTAAAGGCGGAGTTTTGGATTCCTTAGAGACTGAAATTATCAAGAATGCCGTTGAATTCGGCGATACGGTGGCAAAAGAGATAATGACACCTAGGAAAGATTTGATTTGTCTAAATAAGCAAAAAAGCTATGAAGAAAATTATAAAATTATGATAGATAGCAAATTTACTCGCTTTCCTTACATCGACGGAAGCAAGGATAATGTGCTAGGGCTTATCCATATTAGGGATATTTTGCAACACAGTGGCGAGAAAAATTTTGATAAAATCGTGCGAAAAATAATAATAGTTCCCGAAAATAGCCCGATTTCAAAAATTTTGCCGATGATGAATAAAGAGCGAATTTCAGCCGCCCTTGTCATCGATGAATACGGCGGCACGGCAGGGCTTCTTACTATGGAAGACATTATCGAAGAGATTTTTGGCGAGATAAACGACGAGCACGATGATAAAAATTTGGCTTATAAAAAACTTGATGATAAATCTTACGAATTCAAAGGTCGCTTTGAGATCGAAAGTGTTGAAGAGCTAATGGAAATAGCCTTTGATGACGAGACCGAACAACTAACCATAGGCGGTTATGTCTTTAACCTGCTTGGTCGTTTGCCGGTTGTCGGCGATGTCATAGAAGATGAAAACTGCATTTATGAAGTCCTTAAAATGGACGGCACGACAATCGGTTCGGTAAAAGTCAGCCTAAAAGATGAAAAAAAGACACAAAACGACTAAATTTAAGGTTTTTGTGTCGTAATTTTTTAAATTTATATAAATTTGCAAATTTTACTTCGATTTGTTAAATTTTGTAGAATTAGGCAATGAATTTGGAGAATTGTTCTACTGATTTTTTTATCTTTTTTATATAATTTCTTTGTTTAGAATCAAATTTAAAGCAAGGAAAAACGATGAAGAAAATTTTGATTTTTTTTGTGATGATTTTTTTTGGGTGTGCGGGAAATGCCGCTGATACGAAGGTTTCACAAAGCTTTAATATGAGCGATAAAAAGATTTTGATTGCGTATTTTTCTAGGGCTGATGAGAATTATCAAGTGGGCTACATAGAAAAAGGCAACACAGAAATTTTGGCTGAATTTTTGGCTGAATTTAGTGGCGGAAAACTATTTAAAATCGAAACTTTAACGCCTTATGCAAAAGGCTATCAAGAAGCCATTGATTACGCAAAAAGCGAACAAAAACGAAGTGCTCGTCCTGAGATTAAGCCATTTGGTGATGATATTGCTAATTATGATGCCATATTTTTGGGTTTTCCGACTTGGTGGGGCGATTTGCCGATGGGCGTTTTTACATTTTTAGAAAGCGTAAATTTACAAGGCAAACCGATTTTTGTCTTCAACACACACGAAGGAAGCGGGCTAGATAGGACGGTAAATTCGGTCGAGAAAACGACAAAAAACAAAGTTTTGGGATATTTTAGCATTAGGGGTGTGGTTGCTCAAAACGAACGCGAAAAGGCGAAAAAAGAGCTAAAAGCGTGGTTTGATAAGATTAATAACTAAATTTTGCAAATTTATGATGAAAAAATACGCTAGATTTTTTTATTTGACGGCGATTTTGTGCCTTATTTTGAGTATGAATTACAAAAAAATCGGCGAATTTGTGCATGAAATTTTGGGCTTAATAATTGTAATTTTTGCTCTAACTCACGCATTTTTTAGACGAAAAAATCTTGCTAAATTTAATAGAAAATTTTTTAGAAGCATTTTAAATTTGACGCTTTTATTTACGCTGTGTGCGACTTTTGCGAGTGCCGTTTTTCTTTCTGAATATATTTTTGCGTTTGCCGATTTTGGATTTGGCTCAGACGGCGCAAAAAATATCCACATGTTTGCTACGCATTTGTTATTTTTACTCGCAAGTATCCATATCGGCTTAAATTTAAAAATTTTAGCAAATTTAGAAAGTATCAAATTTAATAAAATACTTAAATTTAGCCTATTTTTGGCACTTTTATCTTTTGGAATTTACTCATTTGTTGATTTGCATTTTTATGAATATCTGTTTTTTAAAGTAGGCTTTGGGCTTGAAAATAAAAATTCGCTAATACTAAGCATTTGCGAATATTTGGCGATCTTTTTTACAATTATTTTTGCGGTGAGAGTTTTGAATTTTAAAAGATAAACCAAAGCGAAATTCGCTTTGGTTTTTTAAATTTAGATTTTTTTGTATGGTGCCTGACCTGTTTCGTAGAAATTATTTCCGTCGCAGTCAATAGCCACAATCGCAGGGAAATCTTCTACAACTAGTCTTGCTACGGCTTCTGGACCAAGTTCTGGGTAAGCTAAGACTTCATAAGATTTGATACTTTGGCTTATCAAGGAACCTGCTCCGCCGATTGCTACCATATAAACGCAACCTGATTTTTTCATCGCTTCAACGACGGCTTCGCTTCTATAACCTTTACCAATCATTCCGTTAATGCCGACTTCATTTATCATTGTTGGAGTGTATTTATCCATTCTGCCGCTTGTCGTAGGACCTGCTGCGCCGATTACATTTCCCGGTTTAGCAGGGCTTGGCCCAAGATAATAAATCGTCTCTCCTGCTAAATTTACAGGTAGTTTCTCGCCACGAGCCAAAGTTTCTGTTAGCACTTTGTGTGCGGCATCACGGGCAGCTATGATTGTGCCTGAAATTAGCACATTATCGCCTGCTTTTAGGCTTCTTGCTACTTCTTTATCAAACGGTGCTGTTATTCTTTTTACTTCTGACATGATTATCTCCTTAAATTTCGGCACTAGCGTGTCTTGCTGCGTGGCAGTTGATGTTTATCGCCACAGGAAGCCCTGCTATGTGAGTCGGATACCACTCGACATTTACTTTAACGGCAGTATTGATTCCACCTAATCCTTGCGGTCCCACGCCTGTGGCACGAGCCATTTCTAAAAGCTCATCTTCTAACTTTGCGTATCTTTCATCAGGATTTCTACTATCGACTGAGCGGACGGCAGCTTGTTTGGCTAGGAGCGCTACCTTATCCATCGTCCCGCCGATTCCAACGCCCACAACCATTGGAGGACAGGCGTTTGGTCCTGCGTATTTTACGGCTTCAAGGAATACTTTTTTCACGCCTTCAACCCCGTCAGCAGGAACTAACATTTTTAGGATTGACTTGTTTTCGCTACCAAAACCTTTTGGAGCGACTGTGATTTTGATTTTTTCCCCAGGCACAATGCGTAAATTTATAACAGCAGGAGTGTTGTTTGTGGTGTTTTTTCGCTCAAACAAAGGCTCAGCCACGACTGATTTTCTAAGATAGTTATCGACATAGCCGTTTTTAACGCCTTCATTGATAGCATCTTCGATATATCCGCCTTCGATATGCACATCTTGTCCGACTTCGACAAAAACTACCGCCATGCCCGTATCTTGGCAAATCGGAGTTACGCCTTTTGCGGCAATGTCGGCATTTTGAAGAAGTTTTCCGATAATATCTTTTCCGATAGGCGAAACTTCGCTCTCACGCGCCTTTTCAAACGCCTTTCTCATATCAGGCGTAACGACATAACAAGCTTTTTTACAAAGCTCAGCGACTGTTTTAGAGATTTCTTCTGCTTGAATTGTTCTCATACTCATCTCCTAAAAAATTTTTTAACATTTGTATTATAACTTTTAACAATTTAGCACACACTTAAAAGTTTAAATTTGAAAATTTTTTAAATTTGCATTTAAATTTAAATAAATTTATGCTACCATTTTGCTTATTTAAATTTAAAGGACGAAAATGATCTTGGTAAATACAGAAACCGTGCCGGGAAAGGAAATTCAAAGCGTTTTTGGCGTGGTTTCAGGAAGCACGATTAGAGCTAAACATATCGGACGAGATATGATGGCAGGGCTAAAAAATGTTTTTGGCGGTGAGTTAAAGGGCTACACCGAGCTTTTAGAAGATTCACGCAAAGAAGCCACAAATCGTATGATAGCACAAGCTGGGAGGTTGGGTGCGAACGCAATCGTAAATGTCCGTTTTGCGACATCTTCTATCGCAGCAGGTGCGGCTGAAATTTATGTTTATGGCACGGCAGTGGTCGTAAGGTAGTTTTATGAGCGATATTATCATATTTTTAGTGCTTTTGGCTTTGGGGTATTTTTTCGGAAGTGCCGCAGAAGCTAATCACTACAAATCGATTAAAAAACGAGAGCTTAAATTTTTACGAATTCCTACTACAAATAAAAAATTTCCTATGCGAAGCGATGAGATTGTAAATTCAGCGCTCGTGCAAGGAAGTGTGGTTATTTCGGTAGATTATTTCAAGCGAATTTATGCAAGTGTTATTAATATATTTGGTGGCAAGGTCGTGCCGTATGAAAGTCTGCTTGATCGTGCTAGAAGAGAGGCGGTTTTGCGTTTAAAAGAATCTGCTCACACGGCTGATGAATTTATGAATTTACGCATCGAAACAGCGTCGATAACAAAAAATACAAAAAGTGTCGGCTCGATCGAAGTTTTTGCTTATGCTACGGCGATTTATTATAAAAAATGAACTACGAACCACGATATACCGAAAGCGATGAAAATATAAGCAAAGAAAATCATCTTAAAAATTTTCTTGCACTAACGCTAGGAGCAGTTGTCGGCGTAATCGTTTTGGTTTTTGTTTTGCAAATTTTAGTAAATTTGGTTGTTAAATTTATCCCCGAAGAGACAGAACACAGAATTTTCTCATCAAAAATTCCAGCTGAAAAACTCACTCAAAAAGATAAAAATTTGCAAATTTTAGTCGATAAAATCAAACCTTGCGCTGACATAAAATACGATTTGCAAATTCACATAGAAGACAATAAAATCCCAAATGCCTACGCTAAAATCGGTGGCGATGTCGTCGTAACTAGCGAACTTTTTTCGCATATAAAAAGCGAAAATGGGCTAGTTTTTGTCCTAGCGCACGAACTTTCACATTTTAAAAACCGCGATCATTTGCGTGGAACTGCCGTAAATTTAGTATTTGGTGTGATTTCTGCTAGTCTTGGCGAAAGTAATGCTTTGTTAAATTTAATCCAAAATTTAGGATTTAGTAAATATTCGCAAGACCAAGAAAGTGCAGCCGATAAAAGTGCGCTTGAAGTGCTAAATTGCTACTACGGGCATGTCGGTGGGGCGGACGAATTTTTTGTAAGTATGGCAAAAGACGGCGATGAAAATATGATTTCAAGCCTTTTTAGCTCACACCCAAAACTACAAAAACGCATAGAAATGATACAAAATTCAAATTTCCAAACGGGCGAAACGAAAAAATTAGATTTGAAATTTAAAAAATAAATTCACGCTCAACATAATATAAATTTGATCTAAATCAATAAAAAATTCTTTAATAATGTTAAAATTCCTTAACAAAACCGTTTTTTTTTTTTTTTGGTTTTGTGGTATAATTTGCCTAGCAGATCTTTTATTTTTTTACTAGAAAGTAGGATTTGTAAGATGAAAGTTTTACTCGTTTTTATGTTTTTTATTTTTTGTTTTGGCGATTGCAAAATTATAAACAAAGCCGAAAATGACATAACGGGGGCGACTTTTGCAAATTCTAGACTTGCTTTATTTGATAATAAAAATCTTTTTGTCAAATCAAATTCAATGCAAGATTTATTTTCCTTTAATAATCCAAATCAAACTATAACAAGTGCCAAATTTATTCAAAACGGTGTTATAGTCGGCTTTGATAATGCGAGTGTAGTATTAATAAATTCGGCTAAATTTATACAAGAGTTGGTAAATCCTTTCAAAACTAAAATTTTAGAGCCGATTTTATCGTTAGATTTTGCCAAAGACAAAGCTGTATTTTTAAGCAAAAATCACGCAATTGTTTATGATTTTATCAACCGAATTTATAAAAGCAAAATGACAAATTTAAACTCAAAAATAATTGATAGCAAAATAGACGAAAATTCCGTTTTTATCGCGTGTTTTGATAGAAATTTGTATGAATTAAATTTGGGAGATTTTAGTATAAATAAAATCGCAAATTTGCCAAATTTAATAACAAAAGTTGAGATTTTAGATAATAAACCACTTGCCAGTATGATTGACGGCAAAATTTGGTATGAAAATCAAATTTATGAAATCTCAAAAAATAAAATTAGTGCTATAAAAGTTGGACAAAATGCCTTGTATTTTGGCGATAGCAAATCAAATTTAATAATTTCAGATTTAAATTTTAATGTAAAAAAGGAGATAAATTTAAAAAACGATGAGATAAAGGAGATTTTTGTTGATAGCTCAAATTTGCTCGTAGTTATGTGGAATAGGGCTATTTATAGCTGTGATTTAAATCAAATTTAAATTACTAAAAGGAAAGGAGAACTTATGGGTGCTTTAAGTAGATCTTTGGCTTTACTCGGTGCTTTTGGTTTGTTTAGTTCGGCTTTTGCTGTAAGCGAACTTGAAAACATAATGAAGCAACGAAATTTAAGCGAAAAAGATATTTTAGCGGCTGCAAAAACATATCAGCCAAGTGGCAAGAGAGACGAATTTATAGTATTTTCGTCAGGCGGACAAAGCGGACAAGTCATAGTTTATGGTGTCCCGTCCATGAGAATTTATAAATATATCGGTGTTTTTACACCTGAGCCGTGGCAAGGGTATGGATATGATAACGAAAGCAAAGCTATCTTAAAAGGCGGTGCGATTAGGGGTAAAGAAATATCTTGGGGCGACACTCACCACCCAAATTTTAGCGAAAAAAACGGCGAATATATGGGGGATTATCTTTTTATCAATGACAAAGCAAATCCTAGAATTGCCGTTATAAATCTAAAAGATTTTGAAACAACTCAAATCGTAGTAAATCCGATTATGAAAAGCGAACACGGCGGAAGCTTTGTTACTCCAAATACCGAGTATGTCATAGAAGCTAGTCAATACGCTGCTCCGCTTGATAATGATTGGCATCCTATGGACGAGTATGAAGCGGCTTTTAGGGGTGCGATTACTATGTGGAAATTTAACTACGAAAGTGGCAGAATCGAAGAAGATAAATCATTTTCGCTTGAACTTCCGCCTTATATGCAAGATTTAAGTGATGCCGGAAAAGGTATTTCTATGGGCTGGGCTTTTACAAATAGTTTTAACTCAGAAATGTATACTGGTGGTATTGAAAGCGGACTTCCGCCTTTTGAAGCCGGTATGAGCAGAAATGATACGGATTATTTACATATTTATAACTGGCAAATTTTAGAAAAATTGATTGTCGATGAAAAAAATTATAAAGTTATAAACGGACACAAAGTTATTCCGATTGAAACGGCTGTTAAAAACAATGCTTTGTTTTTGATCCCTGAGCCAAAATCTCCACATGGCGTTGATGTTACGCCTGATGGCAAATATATCATCGTAGGCGGCAAGCTTGATACTCACGCAAGTGTTTATGATTTTGAAAAAATCAAAGCGTTGATTGATAAAAAAGAATTTGTCGGAACCGATCCGTTTGGAATTCCGATTTTGGATTTGCAAAAGACCTTGCACGGACAAGTTGAGCTTGGTCTTGGACCGCTTCATAGCACTTTTGAGACAACTGACGGCATAGTTTATACTAGCCTTTATGTTGATTCGCAAGTCGTTAAGTGGGATTATAAAAATTTAAAAGTCCTAGATAGAGTAAATGTGCATTATAACATCGGACACCTTGATTCTATGGAAGGCAAATCAGCCAAACCAAAAGGAAAATATGTTATTGCACTTGATAAACTCTCAATCGATAGATTTAATCCGGTTGGTCCTTTGCACCCGCAAAATCACCAACTAATTGATATAGGTGGTGCAAAAATGGAGCTAATCTATGATATGCCAATTCCGCTTGGTGAGCCGCACGATGTTATTTCAATCTCAGCAAGTAAGCTAAATCCGCATGTCTCATATAAAATGGGAACAAATTCAAGAACAGGAAAAGAGCATAGCGGTATGACACTAGCCGGTCAAGAAAGGGTTGAGCGAAATGGAAATAAGGTTAGCGTTTATGCTACTTTGGTGCGAAGTCATATAAATCCTGAGCACATTGAAGTAAATAAAGGCGATGAGGTAACGATTTATCTAACCAATCTTGAAAGAGCCCAAGATGAAACTCACGGATTTGGTATTGATATATACAATGTCCATGCTTCAATCGAGCCTGGTAAAACTTCAAGTGTTACATTTAAAGCCGATATGGAAGGCGTTTTCCCATACTACTGCACCGAATTTTGCTCTGCTTTGCACTTAGAAATGATGGGTTATTTGCTTGTAAAAGATCCAAATAAAAAATATGAATCTGCTAAAAAAGCAAATTTATTAAAACTAACCCCTGAACAGCTAAAAGCAGAGTATGATAAGGTAATTGCGACAAACAAAGCAACTGATGATGTAATTCAAAGCGTTGTTGCTTTCTTAAAAGAAAAACAATATGAAAAATTCCCAAAAGTCAAACGACTAGTCGAAGATGCACTCGATCAATACGGCAAAATCGCAGAAGTCAAAGCAAAAGCTGATGAAGCACACAAAAACGGCGATTTAAACAATGCGATTTTATGGGAATATCAAGTTTGGCAATATATGGTAAAAACTGCCGATGTCGGACTTAGGGCTAAAAATAATCTTACAAGAGAGTTAGCAACTCCTATGAGTGCGATTGCCGCAAAAGGAGAAGAAGCCTACTTAAAAGGCGGTTGTAATGGTTGCCATGTCATCGGTCAAGTAAGCTCAGGTCCTGATCTAACAGGAGTTTTACTAAGACATGAAAATGCCGAAAAATGGGTAAGCGATTTTATCAAAGATCCAGCTAGCAAATATGAAGAAGATTATGTCAAAGCAATGATTAATTATTTTAACTTGCGAATGCCAAATCAAAATATGAGCGATGAGGAGATTAAAAATATAATTGAATATCTAAAATGGATCGATGAAAATGCGGGGTTAAATTAGTGTTTTTTGGGTAATTTTGCGTGAGATTTGTGAAAAATTTACTCGATGAACTTTGTTGTTCTATCTCGTAAATTTTTCACTGCACAACACGCAAAATTCCCACAAAATTCACAAATTTAACAAGTTAAATAGTGTTTTTTGGCTCTTTTTAGGGAGACTTGATTTTGCTTTACTGCGACGGGTGAACAAGCCCGTCTCATTTCGCAAAATCTTTGCAACCCTAAAAATAGCTCAAAAATCATGTTTTTGGGTAATTTTTGCGTGAGATTTGTGAAAAATTTACTCGATGAACTTTGTTGTTCTATCTCGTAAATTTTTCACTGCACAACACGCAAAATTTACTAATTTAACAAATTTACAAGCAAATTTGGCGATTAAATTTGCCAAATTTGCTAATTTTTCAAATTTATAAATTTACAGATTTGTCTAAATTTTTAAATTTATAAATTTAAAAACCACAAGGCGAAGTATTTTGGAGATATTTTGTGTGTTGTGAGTGAAGTGCGAGTGAGACGGGCTTAAATGCCCGTCGCAATGAAGCACAAGCGAAACTCACGCAAAATAGCCCAAAAGACAAGCCTTAGCAAGGAAAAGAGATGAAAAAATATCAAATTTATACTATCCTAGCCCTAATCTTAATGACAATCGGCTTTACAATCCCTGTTATTTCATTTCACGGTATGGGAGCAAAAATAAAAAACAATCAACCAATACCAACCTATACAAAAATGATTTTCAATCAATACACAAAATTGCAGTATAAAAATCACATAATCCCAGATGATGTCAAAAATGATTTAGATAAGCTCATAGAAACTAGGGCTGAAATCGGCGTTCCGTCTTTGCCTGTGTGGTATGTGAGCTTAGAAGCTCCAAATTATCCAAAAGAAGCATTTCCTGATGGAATTCCTGTTTATTTTCATGTAGATGGTTATAGCGGCGATGTGCATGAGATGAATACGATAAATCACTATATCGGTATGTATCCTATGGAGCATGGCGGAAATGTCGAGCGATCTATTGCACCGTATTATTTGCTAGTTGCGACTTTGCTTATGATTTGGTATTTGTATTATAATGGCAAATTTAACTCACTTTTGCTTGTGCCGACTATCATCGCACCGATTTTGTTTATGGGCGCATTTACAGGCTGGTTATACTGGTATGGACACAATATGCAAGAGTGGGGTGCATTTAAGATTAAGCCATTTATGCCAACTGCTCTTGGAGACGGCAAAGTGGCACAATTTACCACGCATTCATATCCGAGTATTGGATTTTGGGTGATGATAGCGATGAGTGTGCTTTGTATTTTAGCAATACTATCAAAAAACAAATTTTTAAAGGAAAAAGCTAAGTGAAATTTATAAATTTGGTGTTGATTTTTGCAAATTTAGCTTTTGCTAATGCTTTACAAGAAGCTATAAATTCGGCTAAAAATGGTGATATTATCGAGCTTGGAAGCGGAGTTTATGAAGGCGATATTGTGATAAACAAAAGTATTACGCTCAAAGGACTTGATAAAAATGCCGTTATAAAAGGAAGCGGAAAAGGCAATGTCATCAAAATCATAGCACCAAATGTGAGAGTTTTAAATTTAACCATAGAAAATAGCGGAGATTCGCATACTTATTTAGATGCTGGGATTAAATGCGAAAAGGCAAACAATATAGAAATCAGCCAAAACCGCATTAAAAACGCACTTTACGGCATAGATATGCAAGAGTGTAGCGGAGCTAAAATCACTCGCAATGAAATCAGCTCAAAGCCTGTTGCTACTGCACTTAGAGGAGATGGAATTCGCCTTTGGTATAGTCATGATAATTTGATGGAAGAAAATTTTATCCACGAAGTCAAAGATATGGTAATTTGGTATTCAAGTAATAATCAAATTCGCAAAAATCGTGGCACACATAGTCGCTATTCACTTCATTTTATGTATGCAGGGCAAAATTTAGTTGAAAAAAACGAATTTGAAGGAAATTCTGTTGGTATGTTTTTTATGTATTCAAGGGATTGCGTGGTGCGAGAAAATAGAGTTTTTAACTCACATGGAGCCTATGGAGTTGGGATCGGTATGAAAGATACTGGCAATTTTATTATAGAAAACAACATTCTCTCGCGCAACGCTAGGGGATTTTATTTAGATCAATCGCCATTTCAACCAGACCACAAAAATATTTTTAGAAAAAATCAAATTTTATACAATACCATAGGCGTTCAGCTTCACGCCACGCTTCATGAGAGTAAATTTGAAAACAACGATTTTATCGGCAATCTTGACATTGCCGTAAATGATACGCCAGGAGCTGCTATTTCCAAAGTTTCGTGGGAGCAAAATTATTTTGATGATTTTGAAGGCTTTGATAGCGACAAAAACGGCTTTGGCGACACGCCGTATCAAAACTATGCGTATTTTGACACGCTTTGGCAGTATTATCCAAATATGCGGTTTTTTTATGGAACTAGTGCGATGAGTATTTTAAATTTCATCGCCAAACTTGCCCCATTTAGTGAGCCAGAACTCATACTAACCGATGAAAAACCAAAAACGGAGCCAAATTTATGACTAGACGAAATTTTGGGATTTTTGGCTCGTGTGTTATAGGTTTAGCTACACTTAGCGGACTTGGCATCAAAATTAACGCTAAGCCAAATTTGCATCTAAGACCACCGGGAGCCATGGATAGATTTGACTCGCTTTGCATAAAATGCGGACAATGCGTGCAAGTTTGCCCATATCACTCGATTGAGCTTTTGGGCTTTGATGACGGGATAAATTTAGCCACCGCTTACATTGATGCAAACAAAAGGGGCTGTTATTTGTGCGATCTTTTTCCTTGCGTTTTAGCTTGTCCAAGTGGTGCCTTAGCTCATGAAACAACAACTATTGATGATGTAAAAATGGGCGTTGCTGTGGTAAAAAGCGAATTTGTAAATTTATGTTATGCAAATTTAGAAAAAAAGGTTGAAAACAGCGATATAAACGAACTTTTAAAGCGAAAAACTTATAACCAAAGAGAAGAAAAAGCAAAAGAGATTATCGCTAATAACGAAGGCAAAATTTGCGAACTTTGCGTGAATTCTTGCCCTGTGCCAAAAGCTATTGAATTTGTAAATTTAAATGAAAACTCGCAAAATTTAGCAAAAGTGCCAAAAATAAATGCAAATTGCGTTGGGTGTGGGGTTTGTATGGAAGTTTGTTTTGCAAATGTCATTGAAATAATCCCAAATGCGACTTATGCTCAAATTTACGAAAAGGAAATTTTATGAAAAAATATTTGATTGTGTTATTTTGTTTAGTTTTATTTTTAGGGTGCGGTGAAGAAAAAAGCGAAAATACAAATTTAGAGCCAAATTTAAACACAAAAAGCGGAGAAATCACTATAAAATCAGGCGAAAACTCAAATTTGCAAAATTTACAAAATGCTTACACAAGCTATGATATGGACGGCGTAAAAAGGGTCAAATTTGGCGTAGAAAATGCAGATTTAAACGAAACTGCCAAACAAACAGCAACGGCAATTGGCGGTTTAGCATTTGTGAGAAGTCCGCTTCAAAGTATAAATAAAGCTTTGATTAGGGGTAAATTAAGTAAAAATTTTATCCAAAAATGCTCGGCTTGTCATGATGATTATGCAAACGGCATAATTGGACCTTCTCTTTTAGATAAAACAAATGAGCAAATTTTTGAAATGATTAGTGCATATAAAACAAAAACAAAAGCAAATGTGCTTATGGCGGACTTGGTAAAGGCTATGAATGAAGATGAAATCAAAGCCTTAGCTAGTGAAATTAGCGAATTTAATAGACAATTTAGGGAGAAAAAATGAAAACAGGCAAACTAATTGGCATAATTTTAAGCGTAATTGTGGTGCTTTTGATAGCTTATGTGTTATTTAGTGGTGAGAGTGCAAATGTGCCAAACGAGCAAATTTCGCAACCACAAGAAACTTCACAAAATCAAATCACGCAAAATGATAGCAATTACCAAACAAACGAAGATTTAGAAAAAATCAAAGAGCTAAGACAATCTCTTGATACGCCAGATATTGGTGCTAGCAAGCTTTATATCAAATCTTGCGCGCCTTGTCATGGCAAAGACGGAAACGGCATAATCGCTCCTAAAATTGGCGGTCAAAGCAAAGATGAGATTTTAGCAAAATTAAAAGATTACAAAGAAAACAAGGTTGAAAATACCCTTATGAAAGGACTTTTTGAAAACATTAGCGATGAAAATTTAACGATTTTGGCTGATGAAATTTCAAAATTTTAAACAAAATGGATCAGTATAAAACGCACCAAAATTTAAAAAATTCAAATTTTTTTGATACCTTTTTCAAAAAAAACAAAAACGGCAAAACTCGTCCTAGCATACGGTTTTATCGGTATTTGAGTATGTTTTTGATGCATTTTTTATTTGTGCTTTCATTTGTGGCTGATATTCAAATTTTAGAAGGCGATATAACCGGCTCTCGCTTGATTGGCTTTCATTTGTGCGATCCGTTTGTAAATACCGAAGTTATACTAGCTCACCAAAAAATCGCCGTAAATTTGATGATAGGCACGATTACGATTTTGTTTTTTTATATGGTTTTTGCAGGACGGGCGTTTTGTTCGTGGGTGTGTCCTTATAATTTTTTTGGCGAATTTGGCGAGAGTTTAAATGCAAAATTAGTTGCCAAAAAAATCATAAAAAAACGCGAATTTGACCCAAATTTAAGATATGTTTTTTTAATCGCATTTTGGGTTTTGACATATTTTAGCGGATATTTGATTTTTGAGATTTTTAATGTCGTTGGGATTGTGTCAAGATTTATAATTTATGGGTATAGTGCGGCGATTTGGTGGGCAGTGCTAGTATTTTTGGGCGAAGTATTTTTTGCTCGTAGATTTTGGTGTAGAGCCATCTGTCCTATTGGCACACTTTATGCGATTTTAGCGAGATTTCGTGCGATAAAAATTTCGTGGAATAAGCAAAGTTGCGATCATTGCAATGTTTGCGTTGATGTTTGCATGGTAAGTGAGATTATTAAATTTACCAAAAACACCGCAAAAGACGGAGAAAATTTTAGTATAATAAGCGGAGATTGCACTCTGTGCGGTAGGTGCATTGATGTTTGCCACAAAGACGCACTTAGCTATGAAAACCGCTTGAAAAAATTATTATAAAGGCAAAATTTGATAAAAATTAAAAATTTAAGCAAAAAATACGGCGCACAAGTAGTTTTAGATGATATAAACTTAGAAATTTCAAGCGATGAAAAGCTTTTAATCTCAGGGCAAAATGGTGCCGGTAAAACTACGCTTATGAAAGCGATTTTAGGGGAAATAATTTGCAAAGGAAGCGTTGAGATTTGCGGATTTGATCCGTTAAAAAACCGAAAAGAAGCTTTATTAAATTTAAGTTTTGTGCCACAAAATCCGCCGCCTTTAAGGCTTAGAGTGGGTGAGATTTGCGAATATGCTATAAAATCAGGCGGAGCAAATTTGCAAAGTATCAAAAACTATCTTGCAAATTTTGATTTTTCTTACGAAAATGAAGCAAACAAGCCGTTTTACAAGCTTTCAGGCGGTATGAAACAAAAAATTTTAATCTCACTTGCATTATCGCGAAATTCGCAAATAATAATGTTTGACGAACCGACTGCAAATTTAGACCCAAAAGCAAGATTGGAGTTTTTAAATTTATTAAACGATAAATTTAAGCAAAAATGCCTTATTTTCATATCTCATCGCCTTAGCGAAGTTCAAGGTTTAGTAAGCCGTAGCATAGAAATGGATCTTGGCAAAATCACTAGCGATAAGGAGATTTGATGAAAAATTTGCTACTAATTGCCAAAATTGACATTGTTCGCTCGTTTCGTTCAAAATGGTTTTTCATATACTTTTTGATTTTTGCTGGACTGATTTCGGTTTTTTTCGTAAGTGGGGTCGTGGATTCTAGGGTAGCAGGATTTAGCGGACTAACTAGAATGCTTTTATTATTTATTCAAATTTGTGTTATAATTTTGCCGATTTTTATCTTAATCACCGTTGTTAGGGGCATTTTAAGCGATAGAGAGCTTGGAAATTTAGAATATTTACTAAGTTTTCCAATAAATTTAAAAGATTATTATTTTGGAATGGTCTTAGGTCGGCTAATAACTGCGATTTTACCGATACTTTTAGCCTTAATTTTTGCCGCAATCATCGCTCTTTTTAAAAGCGTAGAGATTCCTTATTTTGTCTTGTTTTATTATACAGCGTTGCTTTTGGTGCTGGGATTTATATTTTTAGCGTTTGGATTTTTGATAGCAAGTGTAATAAAAACGCCGGAATTTGCACTTGGATTTGCATTTTTATTGTGGTTATTTTTATTAGCATTTTTAGATTTAGCTTTAATGGGGCTAATGATGAAAAGTTCAGTCCATGAAAGCGTAATTTATACTATTGCGATTTTAAATCCGCTTGAAGTATTTCGTATAGCTGCAATTTCATTATTTGAGCCAAATTTGGCGGTGATTGGACCGGCAGCTTATTATATTTTGCAAACTTTTGGCAGAGTAAATTTTATGATTTATTCGCTATTA
>JAFUFY010000020.1 GCA_017469645.1 Campylobacter sp.
ACATAATTTCTATTATAAAAATTACGAAATAGCCAAACGAAATATTATTAAAAAAATGATTTGCGATATAGCTACTAAT
This sequence comes from Campylobacter sp., assembly GCA_017469645.1. Classification (GTDB taxonomy): domain Bacteria; phylum Campylobacterota; class Campylobacteria; order Campylobacterales; family Campylobacteraceae; genus Campylobacter_B. Next base: position 80 of record JAFUFY010000020.1, read on the forward strand.
TTTATAATTTACAAGCCAAAATATCATATAAATATCAATCATAAAGACCGTAAAATTTAAAATCAATAATAAATTTGTGTGGTGATTACTTGTATTGCGATAAATATTTAATAAAGAATAGTCTATTAAATTTGAAATTTTTTGATTATTTTTTGATTTTTCGAATTTATTTTTTATTGCCCTTTTCAACATAGTAGCTTTTCTCTTTATATTTACCGTATAAGCACATTTTTTCGTAGAAAACAGATACGATATAAAATCGCCTAGTACTAAAATCGGCACAAATACAATGGTGCAAAGCAACTTAAAACAAATATGTATTGCATTGTAGAACTTTTTGCCAAGAAATTTTAAAAAAGCCAGTATCGTATGACAAAAAGCTTTAAAAAATAAATTTAAACAATGCAAAATCATTTCAAAAAATAGCCTAATATTGGTTTTAGTTTGAATAGTTTTTGATATTTCTTTCTTTTTATTATCAATTTTATTTTGCTTTTTTATAAATTCTGCTTCCAATGCCATTTCTTTACAATATAATTCTGCTTTATGATGATTTAAAGCATCAATAGAATTTCCGCTATCATTATGTATTTTTTTAAGCAATTCAAAAGAAGCACGAAAGTCATTGTAAATTTGTATATTTAAATGGCTTTGCTTATTTATATTTTCGTCATAAAAAGCACGAATAGCCCAATATTCAATTCTATTATGTATTTTTAATCCATCTTTATCTTTAACAAAAATATTATCTATTGGAAATTGCTTTTCTATTTTTTTAATATATTTGTTCAAAATTTCATTTCGTCGATTAAATTCACATTCGCAATCAGATTTAATCTTTTCACAATCAAAATTGAACTTGGCATTTATGAAATTTGGCGTATTATTAAATTTTACGGCACTAAAATTCGGTGTGCTTCTAAAATCAACACCATAAAAACATGCCGTATTTTTAAAGGTGCTTTCGTGAAAATCTACAAGTTTGTCAAACAGGGAATTGTTGAAATACGCATCGCCAAAAGTAGCATTGATAAAATAGGCATTTTTCATAAATGCACAATCTTTGCACTCAAAAAATTCTAAAAAATCAACATTAAATTTTATATTTTCTTCAAATATACATTTAGAAAATTTTAGATTTTTGTTTATGACAGGAAATTTATTTATTTTAAAAGTGCAATTTTCAAAAATCAATGTGCAATCTTTAAAAACCGTATAATCGTTTTCTGTTTTAAATGTTAGCGAAAAACTATTATTGATAAAATTATCACCTATAATAGCATTACAAATAGAATATTCATTATCATCTGTTTTATAAACATCACCAAGCGTTAGTTTTCTTATTTGTTCTTCTATAAATGGCATTTACAAATTTATCTCGCTCGAAATTCTCTCAACTACTTCGCTTGGATTAACTGCATTATAAATCGGTCTGCCAACCACGATAAAATCAGCATTTGCTTCTTTTGCAGTTTGTAAATTTGCTACTCTTTTTTGATCTCCTACGCTCTCGCCAAAAGGACGAATTCCAGGACACAAAGTGATAAATTTTTCACTCGTGCAAGATTTGATTAGCTTACTTTCAAAAACCGAACACACCATGCCGTCAAGCCCGCTCTCGTAAGCTTCCACGCTCATTTTTTGCACGGCTTCGTTGATATTAGCGTTATAAACGCCCTTAAATTCGGCTTCATCAAAACTAGTTAGCGCTGAAACTGCTAAAACAAGCGGTCGCTCACGCAAATTCGCAAGACGGTTCATAACTTCACTCATCGCGCGTTTTCCGCTACTTGCGTGCAGGTTTATCATATCCGCCCCCACGCTAGAAATCACTTCACACGCATCAGCCATTGTGTTTGGTATGTCGTAAATTTTTAAATCCAAAAATATCTTAAAATCGCCTATTTTGCGAAGCTCATCGATAAAATTTGCTCCGTCTCGCAAATACGCCCTAAGCCCTACTTTTAGCCACAAATCCTTAAAATTGGCTAGTTTGTGAGCCAAATTCAAGCACTCATCGCGGCTTTGCAGGTCAAGTGCCACGCAAAGTTTCATTTTAAATTCTCCAAAACGCCGTTTATGAATTTTGGCGCAGTATCGCTGGCTAGCTCTTTTGCCAAATTTACGCACTCGTTGATGATGACGGCTTTATCCGTATCGCTAAAAAGTAGCTCATACGCCCCAAGCCTTAAAATCGCCCTTTCGATTGCGCCGATTTCGGCAAGTTTATGCTCGTTTAATCGCTCGTTAAGTCTTTCATCTATCGCTTCTAAATTCGCATTTACGCCCTCAAACAGCCCCAAAGAAAAGTTTTTTTGCTCGTTGCGAATTTTTTTCTCTTCTAAGAATTCGTGCTTAAATTCGTTCATCTCGCTACCCATTTCCCCAGCATACAGTAGCGATACCACCGCACTTCTGGCTTGATGTCTTGTTGCCATTTTTATGCCTTTAAATTTTTATATAAACTTATCATCTCAATAACCGAATTCATCGCTTCGAAGCCCTTATTTCCTGCCTTTGAACCTGCTCGTTCGATTGCTTGTTCGATAGTGTCGGTTGTAAGAACACCAAAAGCCACAGGTTTGCCGTATTTTAGGGGGATAGAAGCGATTCCTTTTGTGGTTTCTGCGCTCACATAGTCAAAATGCGGTGTGCTGCCCCTTATGACTGCGCCTACGCAGCAAACGGCGTCGAATTTAGCGCTTTCAAGGGCAGTTTGAAGTGCCATTGGGATTTCAAAAGCACCCGGGACTAGGATTAGGCTTAGGTTTTTTTCATCTCCGCCGTGGCGTAAAAATGCGTCTTTGGCGCCCTCGACAAGGCGATCTGTGATGATGTGGTTGAAGCGACTTGCGATGATGGCGATTTTTTCGCTACCTTTGAGATTTAAATTTCCTTCGATAACTTTCATATTTTGTCCTTTTTTGATTTAAAATTAACCGAGCCTAGCTTTTCCGTGATACTTCGCAAAACTCACTCAAACGCACAGCCAGTGCAGTTTTTCGTTCGTTTTGCTCGTAAGCACGAAAAATCGTCGGCATACGAAATTTAAAATCAATTTAATTTTATTTACATAATTTGTAAATTTAGCAAATTTTTGCTTTATTTTTGTTTTTGCGTTAAATTTGGCGTAAATTTGGTCTAAATTTGCTCTAAATTTAACCAAAATTTCACTCGAATTTTTTATAATTCGGCGTTTATTTTTTAAAAAGGAAAAATTATGAAAAATCTTAGAACTTTTGGCACTGGTGCTACGATTGCGACATTTGCGGTTATGGCTGTCAGTGGAGCGGCACTATTTTTTGGGCTTCGCGGCGGAAATCTAAAACTAATCCACGAATATGTCGGAACAGCGATGATAATCGCTTGTGTGCTTCATATAATCGTAAATTTCAAGGCTTTTACAAACTATTTCAAAGGCTTAAAAGGCATTTTGATAACTGCATTTAGCGTGATTTTGATCGCTCTTTGTTTTGTGAGTTTTGGCGGTGGCAACGGCAAAGCTCCTGTGGCAAAAATGCTCTATCCTGCGGTTTTAAATTTAAGCGTGAGCGAAGCCAAGATGGCATTTAAAACAGACGAAGCCAAATTTAGCGAATTTTTGCAAAACGCAAATTTGGCTAATGCAAATTTAAATCTCAGCATAAATGAATTTGCAAAAGCTAACAATATAAAGCCAGACGACATCGTCAGAGCAATACTACCGCAGATGAAACCTGCAAAAAAATAATTAAAATTTATCAAAATTTGGCGAATTTATGAGTATTTAAATTCGCCGAGTTTTAAACTCACACCAACTTCAACGCAATCACGCTAAAAATTATCAAAAATAAAAAGCCGTATTGTTTGGGAGCGAGTTTTTCATCATTTAGCACTACGCCGACACCCAGAGCCCCCACAGTGCCAATCCCTGTCCAAATCGCATACGCCACGCTCATATCAAAAACTCTCATCGCAAAACTAAGAAGCAATAGCGAAATACTAAAAGAAAGCCCCATGCAAACGACGATAGCAAATTTTCGTGCAAATTTAGTTTGCTTCACCCAAAGTGTAGTCAAAAAAACGCCCAAAACTTCAAAAAGTCCGGCAATTAAAAGTGCCAAAAAATGCATTAAATTTGCCTTTTAATAAACGCAAATTTGATAAATTTAAAGTTTAAATTTGCAAATTTAACCATTTTTTTGCTCCGATTTGCTGTTTTTAAGTCCTATAACGCCAGTTACAAGCAAAGTTACGAAAAAAATTCGCAAAAAATTAACTTCGCCGCCATTAAATAGTGTGTGAGTGACTTCGGCAATGACAATCAAAGCCGTGCCAAGCCCCACAAATAGCGTATAGCAAATGCTTGCTGGAAGTAGTTTGAAAGCTTGCATTAAAAGAAAAAAGCAACCAACTACGCAAAGTATAGTTAAAGTCCAGCCTAGCGGAGTCCCAGCATGTTTTAACCCATACGCCCAACCGCACTCCAAACAAGCACAAAACGCAACTAGAAAAAAAGCAAATTTAGACATAAACTACTTTGCAGGGCGAATTTGAGCGTATCCGTTCCACGCAAAAACAGCTTCTTCATCTTCGTTGCCATAAACTCGCACAACATCGCAAATATAAAGATAATGATCGCCCGTTTCGATAAATTCCTTCATCTCGCATTGTATCGCTACACGGCTATGAAGTGGGATTTTTATATCGCTTGCCGGCAAGTCTTGCATTTGTATAGCATTTTGGGCGATTTTGTCGGTATCTCTACCGCTACTCATACCGCATTTCATTACTATTTCGGCAATTGCCGTGCTAGGGACGGTTATGATGACTTTTTTATTTGCTCTAACAAGCTCTCCACTGTAAGATGTCTTTGCCATTGCGTAACAAACCATATTTGGATTGTAAGAAAGATAGCTCCACCACGAAACCGTAGCGATATTTGTCGAGCCGTCGGGCTTACCAGTGCAAACAAGCACAACAGGATTTGGCGAAGTAAGCTTTGAAGCTTTTGGAAGAGTGATTTCTTGCATTTTTTTATCCTTTATTTAAATTTAGCAAAATTATCACTTTCGGACTTAAAATTTTATAAATAATCACTAAATTTGCGGATTTTACGATACTGCATGGATTTTATAGAGATTAAATTTTTATATAAAAAATGTCAAATTTGGTTAAATTTAACCAAATTTGACAAGAAAATTTATTTTAAATTCAAAGCCCTTTTAATTGCTAAAATTTCATTGATATTAATTTCAAGTTCTTCCAAATTTAGCATATTTGGCCCATCGCACAAGGCTTTGCACGGATTTAAGTGAGTTTCGTAGAAAAATCCATCGACCCCCACAGCTGCTGCTGCTCTTGCTAAATACGGCACAAATTTAGAATCGCCGCCGCTTGTAGCTCCGTTTGCGCTTGGCATTTGCACGCTATGCGTTGCGTCAAAAATCACAGGCGCAAATTCACGCATTATCGGAAAACTTCGCATATCAACGACGAGATTTCCGTATCCAAAGGTGCTTCCTCTCTCGCACAGCCACACGCCGTTTTCTTTGGCAGCGTTGTAGCCTGAGCTTTTTACGCCACGCGTTTCAAGCACCTTTTTTACGCTGTGATTCATCGCATTTGGCGAAAGAAACTGCCCTTTTTTGATATTTACAAGTGCTTTTGTTTTTGCAGCAGCAACGAGTAAATCAGTCTGACGGCACAAAAATGCAGGAATTTGCAAAGCGTCGGCTACTTCGGCAACTGGGGCAGCTTGGGTGCTTTCGTGGATATCGGTTAGGATTTTAAATCCAAATTTTTCCTTTACTTCGGCTAGTATTTCGCAGCCCTTTTTAAGCCCTGGACCGCGGAAACTCGAAATGCTCGTGCGGTTTGCCTTATCAAAACTGCTTTTAAAATAAAAATCGATCCCGTCCATTTCGTGAAATTTGCGAAGCTTCTCAGCCACCGCAAAAACCAGCTCACGGCTTTCTATCACGCACGGACCTGCTATTAAAACCATCTTTTATCCTTTAAATTTACAAAATTTTTTAGGGATTATAGCCAAATTTACTTTAATAAAACGCCAAACAAAACTTTAAACAAAAAAGTGATAGAATATCCGCTTAAATTTATCAAATTCTAGGAAAAATTTATGCCTTATAACCCCTTTATAATGCGACATTTATCGATTTATTTTATGTTGCTTGCTTGTTTTCATTTTGCGACTTTGGGGGCGCTTTCAAAAATTTTAAGCGAACAAATGACTAGCGTTGAAATCGTATTTTTTCGCAACTTAATCGGTCTAATCATCATCTTAATCGCATTAAATAAAGATAGAAATTTCGGTCACGGCGGAAAGCCTATTTTGCTTATTTTTCGTGGCGTTATCGGCTCGGTTGGGCTTTTGCTATTTTTCTACAATGTCGCTCATATCGATCTTGGCACGGCTTTTACATTTCAAAAAACTTCGCCGATTTATATCGCGCTATTTTCATATTTTTTGCTTAAAGAAAGACTAGGTCTGCTAGGTTGGAGTGCGATTATACTCGGATTTATCGGCATTGCGTTAGTGGTTCAGCCAAATATCGGTATCACAGCAAACGATCTCATCGGCATTGGCGGGGGAATTTGCATGGGTATGGCAATAACAAGCGTGCGGGAGCTTCGCAAATATTATTCTGCAAATATAATAATTTTATCGTTTATGTTTTTTGGCGTTTTGACTATGAGTATTTTGATGATTTTAGGCGAATTTGGAGTTGGTGAGTTTAATTTTGTATTTCCAAACTTTTTTGGCTGGGTTTTGATCGCTCTTGTGGGGCTTAGCGGGTATTATTATCAAGTTTATCTCACAAAATCCTACGCTGCGACCAAAAAAGCAGGAATTCCGGCTGCCATTAGCTATATGGATATTATTTTTAGTATGATTTTAGGGCTACTTCTTGGCGATGCGTTGCCAAATAATGTCGCGCTTTTAGGCATTGCGACGATTATTTTTAGCGGACTTTTAATCGCAAAAGAGAAATAATGAAATTTTTTCCACAAAAACGCACCAAATTTAACCCTTTTTTCTTAACGCATTTGTGCGTTTATTTCTCGCTAATGGCGGCATTTTATAACTCGCTAATTGGCGTTATTAGCAAACTTTTAAGCTCTGAAATGAGTAGTTTTGAAATCGTATTTTTTCGTAACTTTTTTGGGCTAATCATCGTTATTTGGGTGCTTTTTAAACAAAAAGATTGCAACTTTTTTAGCGGCGGGCATTTGGGTTTTCTCATTTTTCGTGGCGTTATCGGGCTTTGTGGTATGAGTGCATTTTTTTACAATATCGCAAATACCGATCTTGGAACTGCTTTTTCGCTTTATAAAACCGCTCCTGTTTGGACGGCGTTAATAGCAGCCTATTTTTTCGGCGAAAAATTAAGCAATCTTGCGTGGTTTGCGATAATCTTAGGTTTTGTCGGCTTTGCGATGATAGTCCAACCGCAATTTGGCATAAAAACCACCGACATCGTCGGTATCGTGGGCGGTTTATGTAGTGGTTTAGCGCTAGTTAGTGTGCATGAGTTACGAAAATACTACTCGGCAAACACAATCGTGCTTTCATATATGCTAAGCGGTAGCGTTATAATGGGGCTTGTGCTTTTGCTTGGCGAATTTGATATAACGCCCGTTAAATTCGTATTTCCAAGTGCCAAAGGTTGGCTTTATATGGGCTTAATCGCCGTTGGGGGATATTTGTTTCAACTTTATCTTACAAAATCCTACGCCGCCACAAGAAAAGCCGGAATCCCAGCTGCCATAGGATATACCGAGATTTTATTTAGCTTAGCTCTTGGACTTCTTTTGGGCGATAAACTGCCAAATTTGCTGGGGCTTTGCGGAATTTGCGTTATTATTATAAGCGGAATTTTAATCGCAAAAGAGAAATAAATTTTAAAAAATTTTCATTTTATATAAAATTTGTTATAATCAATATTTTTAAAGGAAATTCGTGAAAAAAATCATCTTAATCGGTCGCCCAAATGTCGGCAAAAGTTCGCTTTTTAATCGCTTGGCAAATTCACGCATTGCCATTACTAGCGAAGTTGCAGGCACTACGCGCGATACAAACAAAACGCAAGTTGAAATTTTTGATAGAAACGCCGTTTTAATCGACAGCGGTGGCCTAGATAACACAACCGAGCTTTTTGCCAAAGTGCAAGAAAAAACGCTTGGAGAAGCTAAAAATGCCGATATTATCGTCTTTATGGTCGATGGCAAATTTATGCCCGATACCAAAGATAGGCAAATTTTTTACTCACTTTTAAAGCTAGATAAGCCAACAGCACTTGTCATAAATAAAATCGACGGTAAAAAAGATGAAGAGCGAAGCTGGGAATTTAACGAATTTGGGGCTGAGAGTTTTAACATTTCAGTTAGCCATAACAGCGGCATTGACGAGCTTAAAAGCTGGATTTATAAATTTTTAGATGACGAGATAAAAAGCGACGATGACGAAAGTTTTGATGATTTTTTAGAAAATTTGGACGATAACGGCGAATTTATAAAAGAAAAAAATCTAAGCGAAGAAGATTTTGAAAATAAACCTATAAAAGTCGGTATCATAGGGCGTGTAAATGTCGGTAAATCTAGTCTTTTAAACGCTCTTGTAAAAGAAAATCGCTCAGTGGTTAGCACGGTTGCAGGAACGACGATAGATCCTGTAAATGAAACTTTTATTTATGAAGATAGGGTGTTTGAATTTGTCGATACAGCTGGAATTCGCAAACGCGGTAAAATCGAAGGAATCGAAAAATTCGCGCTTAATCGCACCGAGAAAATTTTAGAAAATTCAGACATTGCGCTTTTGGTTTTAGATAGTTCTGATCCGTTTAGCGAACTTGATGAACGCATAGCGGGTCTTGCTTCAAAATTCGAGCTTGGCGTGATTATCGTGCTAAATAAATGGGACAAAAGCGATAGCGATTTTGACAAACTTGCACTTGAAATTAGAGATAGGTTTAAATTTCTTGCTTATGCGCCGATTATCAGCGTTTCGGCTACCGGCGGAAAGCGAATTCACAAAATTTATCCGCTTATTTTAGAAGTTTATAAAAATTTCACGCAAAAAATTCAGACTTCAAAGCTAAACGAAGCTATCGCCGAAGCCACAAAAATGCACCCTTTGCCGCATGAAAAAGGAAAAGTTGTTAAAATTTACTACGCCGTTCAGTTTGGCTTTGCACCGCCAAAAATAGCGCTCATTATGAACCGCCCAAAAGCGCTTCATTTTAGCTATAAAAGATATTTGGCAAATCAGCTAAGAGAGCGATTTGACCTGCTTGGCACACCGCTTGTGTTACTACCTAGACCTAGGGGAGAAAATTCGGAAAATGAAAAAGAGTAATATCGTTTTAATCGGCTTTATGGGAGTTGGCAAAGGCACGGTTGCAAGGGCGTTAGCCAAAAAAACTGGGCTTTTTTGCATAGATTGTGATGATTTAATCGAAAGTTATGCGAACAAAAAAATAAAGCAAATTTTTGCCGACGACAGCGAAAGCGAGTTTCGCAAAATAGAGAAAAAACTAGCCAAATTTTTAGAAAAAAATGTCCAAAACGCCATAATCTCAACAGGCGGTGGTTTTTTTGCCGTTAAAAATTTAAATAAAATCGGCACGGTAATTTACCTAAAATCAAACTTTGAAGCGATTTTTGAAAGAATTTCAAAAAGCGAAAATAGTGAGAAAAAAATCGCAAAAAGACCGCTTTTAAAAGATTTAGACAAAGCAAAATCTCTTCACGCCGAGCGCGACGAAAAATACGCCAAAAAGGCTGATTTTATCGTGGAAGTAGAAAATTTAAGTGCCGAACAAATCGTTAAAAAAATTCAAAAAATCATAAAAAAAGAGAGTAAAAAATGAGAACACTAACAGGACTTCAACCATCGGGCAAACTGCATTTAGGCAACTATTTTGCAAGTATCAAACAAATGGTAGATGCGCAAAATGCAGGTGAAGAGCTATTTATGTTTATCGCAAACTACCACGCTATGACATCAGTCGGCGACGGCGAAAAACTGCGAAATTCGACCTACGAAGCAGCTGCTGCGTTTTTATCGCTTGGGATTGACCCGAATAAAAGCACATTTTGGGTGCAAAGCGATGTGAAAGAAGTTTTGGAGCTTTACTGGATTTTAAGCGGATACACGCCAATGGGGCTGTTAGAGCGCGCTCATGCTTATAAAGACAAGGTCGCAAAGGGCTTTGAAACAAAGCACGATTTGTTTTCTTACCCAGTGCTAATGGCGGCTGACATTTTGCTATACTCTGCAAATGTCGTTCCTGTGGGAAAAGACCAAATTCAGCATGTCGAAATCGCGCGTGATATTGCGATTAAATTCAATAACGCTTTTGGCGAAATTTTAACGCTTCCACAAGCAAGAGTTAATGAAAATGTTGCCGTGGTTCCGGGTACGGACGGCGCAAAAATGAGTAAAAGCTACGGAAATACGGTTGATATTTTTAGCTCTCCAAAAGAGCTTAAAAAGCAAATCGGCTCGATAGTAACGACTTCTGAGCCACTCGAAGCCCCAAAAGAGTGGAGGTCTTGCAATGTTTATAATATCGCAAAACTTTTCTTGAACGAAGACGAGCAAAAAGCTTTGCAAACTCGCTACGAAAAGGGCGGCGAAGGTCATGGACACTTTAAAATGTATCTAAATGAACTAGTTAGCGAATATTTCAAAGAAGCAAGAGAAAAATTTGAATACTATATGGCACACAAGGGCGAGTTGGACGAAATTTTGGCTCTTGGCGCGAATAAAGCTAAGGCTCACGCTGTAAATTTAATGGATAAAGTTCGCAACGCAACGGGGATTTATAGGTAAAATCCAAATTTGCACTTTCTTATTTTTTGAATTTGCAAATTTAGCGCCACATTGTCATCGCCAAAGATTAAATTTGCAATGGCAAAGTAAAACGAAAGATACTTTAGCATATAATTCTGTATAAGAAATATTTTTGTCATAACAAAGGTTCGTAGCCGACAGCGGATCGAGCCCGCTGCGGTACAACCAGTTGTTATATGGACGCCCGCACTGGGGCGCAGATAAATAAGGAGTTAATAAAATGAAATCAAAGTGGCCTACAATTATTGTACTTACTATATCGTGGCTTTTATTTACTATTATATTTTCTATTACAGGTATAAAAGTTCCAGAAGATTCGACTAAATGTATGGAAGTTATAAAATTTCTTGCATTATCAATATCAGCATATGGTGTTCTTTTTAGCACTGTAATTACTTCTTTTAATTCCTTGGAAAATGGAAAAATTAATAAAGAAAATTTACAATACAATAGAATAAATAATTCTTTTAAATATATGGAAAGGTTTGATGCCCCATCGATAAAGGAAGCTCGTGATATTACGAGAAAAATGAAAAAAGAAAAATCTTCTCTTTCAGACGATGATTTAATAAAAAAAATTGAAGGTGATGATACTAAAACACCAACAGAACAAGAAAATTTAAAAAGATCAGTCATTACTATGTTTAATTTTTTTGAAGAAATATATCTTTCTATTTTAAATAATCATTCGGAGGAAAAAATTCTAATTACGGTTTATAAAGATATGTATATAGATATATATGATCGATTTAAGTGCTGGCTAGAAAATGAAAAATATATGGGGAAAGTTCAAGCAAAAAATTTAAAAGATTTAAAACTTAGATGGGAAAAAGTAGAATAGAAATCACATAACAAAGGTTCGTAGCCGACAGGCAGTTCAAGCTGCCTGCGGTACAACCAGTATCGTTTGGTGGGCATTTTGCCCACCAAAATCATAAAAAACTTAAATTTATAAAACCCTACGCCGATAAAATCTCGCTCACTTTGGCGTTAAAATCGTCCCCGACAAAAAAGTCTGTTTCATAAACAAACACTTGCGAATCGTCCCTGACACGCAAGATTAGGCGATTAAAATTCTTTGGATTTTTAAATTCGTTATGAACTAGATTGTAGATTAAATTTATCTTTTCTTTATTTAGCTCGTTTAAATTTAGCTCAAATTCAAAATCCCTTGCGTTTTTGCTTCGTTCGCTCTCTTTTTCTGCGAATTTGCGGGATCCGTTATATCCGCCGTTATATCCGCCACCATTAAAATTTCCGTTTTCGCTACCATTAAAACCACTGCCGTTTTTAAAATTTCCGTTGTCGTTTCTGCGATATTTGCTTTCGCTTTTGGCTTTAAAATTCCCATTTTTAGCGTCTTCAAGGCTAAAAACATCATAAATGGTTAGCTGATACGCCCCGCCTTCTGCGCGTCTAGTAAATTTCGCCTTAAAAGCGTGTGGCGCTTCAAGTTCATCTTGGCTAAATTTATCGATACTCGCAAAGGCGTCAAACGCGACGGCTTCGAAACTTCCGCCAAAATCCAAAATCTTTAAACGCCCCATTTTGGTGCCTTTTTTGGTTATCATCGTTTTTATCTCTTCGATTTTACCGATACAAATTATCTCGCTGTTGTCTTCAATCTCGTCAAAATCGCTAGAACTAATGTGTGAAATAGCGTCAATCTCATCTTTATAATCTTGCAACGGGTGCCCTGAAATGTAAATTCCCAAGCTATCAAGTTCAAGTTTTAAAAGCTCTTTTGTAGGGTATTCGGCTGAATTTTCCACAAATTCCACGACTATGCCCTCGGTCGTTTCATCTTCGCCAAATAGCGAATTTGCCGCTTCTTTTTTGACCGTGGCGATTTTTTTCATAGTTTCAAGAATATTTTCGATATTTTGGATAATAGCTAGGCGAGTTTTGCCTAAACAATCAAGCGCGCCTGCGAAATTTAGGGCTTCGATGACCTTTTTATTGACTTGAAAATTATCCACCCTACTTGCAAAATCGTCTAAATTTTCAAACTTTTTTTCGCTTCTAAGGGCGATGATATTATCGATTGCGCCCGTGCCTACGCCCTTTATCGCCCCAAGCCCGTAAATAATGGCTTTGCCTGAGGGCGAATTTTTATCTTCGACGACGCTAAATTGTCTTAAACTAGCGTTGATAGAAGGTGGCAAAAGCCCCACACCAAGCCGTTTTGCTTCATCGATATAAATCGCAACTTTTTTTGCATTTCCCTCTTCAAACGAAAGAGAAGCCGCCATAAACTCAGCCGGATAGTATGTTTTTAAATACGCCGTTTGAAATGTGATCATCGAATACGCCGCCGCGTGGGATTTGTTAAATCCATACGAAGCAAATTTCATAATCATATCAAAAAGCTCTTCTGCTTTTTTGACATCAAAGCCCAAATTTTTGGCGCCGTCAAGATACTGCGTTCGCATGTGGGCGAGTTTTTTCTCGTCCTTTTTACCCATAGCTCTACGCACTAAATCAGCATCCCCTAATGAAAATCCGCCCACTCTTTGCACGATTTGCATAACTTGCTCTTGATAAACAATGACGCCGTAAGTGGCTTCTAAATACTCTTTTATCTCATCGAACATATACTCGACTTTTGCTCTGCCCTGCTTTCTAGCGATAAAATCAGGGATTAGATCCATAGGTCCTGGGCGATACAGCGCAATCATCGCAATAATATCTTCAAAACAATCCGGCTTTAAACTAGCTGCTAGCTCTTGCATACCGCCGCCTTCGATTTGAAATATGCCAAGCGTATTTCCGCTTTGAATAGTCTTGTAGGTTTTCGGGTCGTTAAAATCGATATTTTCCCACATTATATCTACGCCATATCTCATCTTAACAAGTTTAATCGTACTATCGATGATGTCAAGGTTTTTTAAGCCCAAAAAGTCAAATTTGATCAAATCAACATCTTCGAGATAATCTTTTGTGTATTGCGTTATATACTGTCCGCTGTCGTCTTCTTTGTCCTTTTTGGCGGTTTGGCGAAATAAAGGAACTTTATTCCAAAGTGGTTCATTTGATATTACCACACCTGCTGCGTGCATACCTGTGTTGCGATTTAGCCCTTCTAAATTTAGCGCATATTTCCACACTTTTGCCGCTAAGGGGTCCGAATTTACAAGCTCTACGATTTTTGGCTCTAACTCGTAAGCTTCTTTTAGCGAAATTCCTAGCACATCAGGGATTAGCTTTGCCATAGCGTCAGCTTGATTTAACGGCATATCACAAACCCTTGCGACATCGCGTATGACGCCCTTTGCAAGAAGCTTACCAAAGGTTGCGACTTGCGCGACATTGTCTTTGCCGTATTGCTCTGTTACATACTCGATGACCCTGCCCCGTTTTTCTTGGCAAAAATCCACATCAATATCTGGCATGGAAATTCTTGACGGATTTAAAAATCGCTCAAAAAGCAAGTTATAAGGTATCGGATCGATGTCGGTTATGCGAAGCGAATATGCACACAGGCTTCCTGCTGCCGAACCTCGCCCAGGGCCTACTGGAATATCATTTCGTTTCGCCCAGTTTATGAAGTCCTGCACGATAAGCATATAGCCTGAAAAGCCCATTTTTTTGATGATTTGAATTTCCGTTTCAAGGCGATTTTTGTAAATTTCGTGTTTGTCTTTATCAACGAATTCAAGCCGTTTTTCAAGCCCTGCTCTACACGCATACTCAAAAACAAAATCGTCATTTTCGAAATTATATCTATCGTCAGGTTTTGGTAAATTTATGCCTAATTCTTTTGCAAATTCGATAGAAAATTTAAAATTCGGCGGTGTCGGCGCATAGTCTTTTTCATCAAATTTAAATGTTAGATTGCATTTATCTGCGATTTCTTGCGTATTTGCGATGACTTCTGGAATATCTGCGAAAATCGCTTTCATCTCATCATCGGTTTTTACATAAAGCTCATGAACGCTGTGTTTTAAGCGATCTTTATCATCGAGCAACTTGCCCGTGGCGATACACATATACGCGTCCTGCGCTTCGGCGCGATCTTTGTAGGTGTAGTGGGCGTCGTTTGTGGCAACTAGCTTTATGCCTGTTTCTTTGGAGAGCCTGATTAAATCCTTGTCGATATTATGCTGATCGCCAAATCCGTGTCGCATAATCTCCAAATAAAAATCATCGCCAAAAATTTCTTTATATTCAAGGGCTGCTGCCTTTGCGGTTTCATAGCCTTTTGCGCCCCGTTTTAGGTTTCTCTCGCTTTGATTTAGATGAAAGCTAACTTCCCCTGCCAAACACGCCGCCGAGCATACAATACCCTTACTATGCTCTTTTAAGAGCTTTTTGTTTATGCGTGGGTTGTAGTAAAATCCGTGCAGATACGCCTGCGAGCTAAGATATATCAAATTTTTATAGCCCTCTTCGTTTTTGGCTAGTAAAATCAAGTGAAATCGCTGTTTGTCGCTTTTATCGCTTATCTCGTCGTGGTTGTGAATGTAGGTTTCGATACCGATGATTGGCTTAATGCCGTGCTTTCGCATAGTTTTATAAAAATCAATCGCCCCAAACATATTTCCGTGATCGGTAATAGCCACGCTTTTTGTGCCGCGTTCGGATAGGACTTTGGCAAGCTCGCCGACTTTGTTTGTGCCATCTAGCAGTGAATACTCGGTATGTAGGTGTAAATGTGTAAATTCGCTCATAATTTTCTCGTAAATTTGGATTAAAATTTAATGAAAAATTGTATCAAATTCGGGCTTTAAATTTGCAAAATTTGGGCTTTAATGTGGCTTAAATTTTAGTTGGGTTAAATTTTATTTATCATTACTAGAATTTGTTAGGATTTGCGGTGGGCAAGGATGCCCACTCTTACGATACTACGATACGTTTTTAAACCTTAAATTTAGTGTTTGGTAATTAAATAAATTTTATGTGTTAGAATATTTATGTTTGTTATTTTTAAAAATAGCTAGAATTTTGATTTCGCTTTTGCCGATACGAAAAACTATGGTATAGCCTTTGAAAATCAAATTTCTGATATTTTCGTTATTTGCTTGTGTGTTTTTAACATAAGCGTAAGGCATATCGGGGATTTTATTTATTTTTGCTTTTAAGTCTTTGGCAAATTTGTTAGCTTTATCTAGACTATCAAATGTGATAAAATCAATTATAGCTTCGAGTTCTACGGTAAATTCATCGCTATATATGATTACCATTTTATACCTTTTTTAGCTAATCTCCTACTAACTTCTTCATCGCTATAAAATTTAAGTTCGCCCCTATCATCTTTTTCGATAATTTCAAGCAGTTTTTTAGTATCGTCCCCGCTTAAATCGCTAGGCTCGTCATAGGTGGTAGTCATTATAGCACTTGGGTCTAATTTAATCAAAGCTTGAATAGCACGAATAGTATGAGCGTTATTTGTTTGGATACTTATGGTTTGCATTTTATATCCTTTCTTTTTATTTTATCATTTGATTTTAGAGAAGATATATCAAAATAGTCATTACTTTTTTGAGACCTTAATTTTTGTATCTCAATATCTTTTTGAGCTAAATCATTTTCCAAACTTTGTTTAATTCCTTTTATTTGC
>JAFUFY010000021.1 GCA_017469645.1 Campylobacter sp.
AAAATAGCTCATATTTTCGATATATGAAAGCAATAAAATAAGCGCAATTACCGAGAAATTTATGACATTTATGATTTTATTTGCGAGATAGAAATTTTCGTTATCTTTGATATATTTTTTCGCAATCGCCTTAAATAAAAATGATATTAAAATCGTTGCGATTATCAAAATAGCGATATTTAAAGCTCTTTTTGCCTGAGTTTTTATATCGCTTGTAAGAGTTGAAATTTGTTCATCGATTTTCTTTTCATACACGCTGTAAGTGGTATTTCCAAGCCTAAGGGCTGATTTAAATTCGCCAAGTTCAAATTTTAAATCCGAATATGCTTTTGAATTTTGAGAATTTGGTTCAAATTTAAGTAGTTGAGCAAAAATTTCTTCTTTTTGTTCTAGTCTTTCAGTTACTTGTTTTAGGCTCTCTATGCGCGATTTTTGTTCATTTTTAAGCGATTGTAAATTTTTGATATTTGAATAACCTGAAATAATAGCAAAAGGGTTTTTTATGCGTGAAATTTCATCGATTTCGGGCATTTGCACTACGCTTGAAAACGGAGTTTTCTCAAATTCGCTAAGAAGCGAAATTTGCTCTTGTAGATTTTGAATTTTGCGTTCTAAATCCGCTGTTTCTTCCTTATCTTTGGTGATTTCAAGTTTTTTTTGGCTTTCATTTAGAGAGTTTTCAAGCTCGTGATAGTTTGAAAAATTTGCAAATCGTATCAGCCAAACATCATCTTTTAGCTTTTCATCTATCGCTTCTATTTGAGTTTTTAATTCAGAAATTTGCGTAGCATATCTATTTTGCGTATCATCACTTTGATTTTCATCGGCGTATAAAAAACTAAAAAAAATCAGACCAAAAAATATAAATTTCAATGCTCTCATGCAAAATCTCGCAATACTTCTTTTACTAAAACTTCGCTAATATCATCTTTTATGATGAAATTTCCTATGCCATTTGGCAGGATAAATTTGATTTTTTTATTTTCGCTTTTTTTATCTAAGAAAAATAAATCATAAAATTCATCGACATTTTTAACCTTAAATTTACTCGGCAAATCAAATTTTTGCAAAACTTTGCAAATTCTTTCACACTCATTTTGCGTGATTAAATTTAATTTTAAAGCTAGGTTATTTGCCATTACCATGCCGATTGCGACTGCTTCACCATGCAGAAATGTTTTGTAATTTGTCAAATTTTCAATCACATGAGCAAATGTGTGTCCGTAGTTTAAAACAGCACGAATTCCTGCTTCTTTTTCATCTTTTTCGACGACACTGGCTTTGATTTTAACGCATTTTGCGATTAAATTTGCGATTTGCGAACTATCTTTTAAATCAGATTTTTCAAAAAATTCAAAAAATTTTTTATCAAACATAACTGCCATTTTTACAGCTTCGGCGATTCCTGCTCCAAATTCTCGCTTCGGCAAGGTCGATAAAAATCTGCTTTCGCAAAAAACGGCTTTTGGTTGATAAAACGAGCCGATTAAATTTTTGCCAAATTTGCAATTCACTCCTGTTTTACCGCCCACACTGGCATCGACTTGTGCTAAAAGCGTTGTTGGGATATTTATAAAATTTATTCCCCTTTCATAAATACTAGCGCAAAATCCAGTTATATCGCTGATAACGCCACCGCCAAGAGCGATAAGTGTGCTTTTTCTATCTAGGCGAGAGCTAAAAAGTTGCTCTAAAATTTGGCTAACGCTACTCATGTTTTTATATTCTTCGCCGTCAGGAATGCTAATGATAAATTTTTCATCGCACTTTAAATTTGATAACAAAAAATCAAGCCACAAACCGCTTACTTTGGGATTTGTGATGATTGCGACTTTGCCTTTAAACTCCAAATTTTTAAACTCATCTATAAAAACGCTGTATGAATTTTTGCCTAAATCTATTTTGACTTCCATTTTTATGCCTTAAATTTTAACAAAATTGTATCATAAATTTTCATATTCATACCCACTTGGGATAAAAATTTGATAATTATTTTTAAGTTTTGGATACATTAGATCCAAATCTTTGCTAAATGCTGCTGTTAAATTTTTGCCTAAAATTTTCTCATCAAACGGGATGAATTGTAAAAATTTACTATCTTTGCATAGTGTTAAAATCGGATTTTTGTTGCTATCATCGCAGATATGAAGCTTTTGCCTGAAAAGCTTTGCTAAATTTTTATAATTTTCTATAAAAGCCTGTTTTGTATTTAAATTTTGATTGAAAAAATATAGATAAATATCTAAATTTAATTGAGCGCTAATGTCGAAAATAACGCTAGATTCCTCCGTTGCGTTTGCTCCTGCTGTAACTACAATGCTTTTTGTAATATCCTTAAAATCGCACTCGCCGGTTGTTAAAATCGGTATGTTTAAGATATAAAATTTATCTTTAAACATTTCAAATAGCGAATTTTCTGTGATAATCAAACCGATGTTGTATTTTTGTGTTTCATTTAAAAAATTTAGCTTTTCTTTTGTAGAATAATCGATTAAAATTTCGATTTTATCATTATCTTTAAGCATTTTTAAATTTTCAAATGTTTCATTTATGGTCGGATTTAAAATTCGCACAAAAAGCTTATGATTTTGTAAATTTTCGTTTAAAAATTGTGCTGTTTGTAAAATTTTTTCGATTTGAGATTTGCTCATATTTTTCATATCGATTAGTGCGTATAAATTTAGCCCAAAAGGCGAAGGGAACTGCCCGATTTGCTTTTTAATCGTTCTAAATAGCGTTCTAAGCGCACTTGGCTCGCCCACAACCAAAATGCTATCATTTGGCATGATGACTGTGTTTGCGTTTGTTACGATATAGCTATTGTGGCGATAAATCATAGGAATTTGAAATTTTCCCTGAGTCGTTAAAAGTCCAACTTTTTTATAAGCATACGAGCTTCCGATTGGCACTTTTACTTCCATTATCTCGCCCTTTCCTATGCCTATATTATCGGCATAAATGGGGCTATCTGGTAAAAAGCCGATTAGGCGAGAACTACAAAGCGAAAGAGCGTTTAAAACTTTTATATGATCTTCGTTTTTATACTCTTTTGCAAAGCCCCAAAAATCGACTATATAAAGCTCTAACTCAGGCGAGATTTCTTTTAAATTTGCAGTGGTTATTTTAGTATCAAATTCATCGTCCATGACTACAATACACTGCATAAATTCGCTTTCAATTACTATTTGGCGCAGTTTTTCAAGGCTTGTAGGATCAAAGCTATGAATTAAAAAATTCTCACTATCTTTTAACTTTTGTGGCACAAATTCGTCGCTTTTTGCGATTATTACATAATTATGCAAAACATTTTTTATCTTAAATACTCTTTCTAAGAAATGTTTTGCTAAAATACCGTCGCATATAATTAAAATTTGCTTCATAAAAACTCCAAAAAATAAAGGGAAATTATACAAAAAATGGAATTTAAAATAGATAAAACCGACGGAAATGCAAGGGCTTGCACGATTAAAACTGCTCACAGCGTGATACAAACGCCTGTTTTTATGCCTGTTGGCACGGTTGGGGCTGTAAAAAGCTTGGATGCAACCGATATGAAAGAACTACTAGACGCAAAAATAATACTCGGAAATACTTATCATCTGTATTTGCGACCCGGTTCTAAAATAGTGCGTGAGTTTGGCGGACTGCACGGATTTTCTAAATTTGATAGAAGTTTTTTGACTGATAGCGGTGGATTTCAAGCATTTTCATTAAGAGCCAATACCAAAAACGATGACGGCGGGATTAAATTTAAAAGCCATATTGACGGCAGTTTACACTATTTTACGCCAAAAAGTGTGCTTGATACGCAGTATGATTTAAATTCAGATATTATGATGATACTTGACGATCTTGTAGAACTCCCAAAAAATCCAAATTTACTTGAACCTGCTGAAAAAGCAAAACTAAAAAAACGCATTGATTTAAGCGTGAAACGCACGGTGTCTTGGGCAAAAGAAGCCATTGAATATCATAAATTTAATCAAGCTCGTGGCATTGGCGTAAATCAAAATATTTTTGGCATTATTCAAGGTGGAACGGATTACGAGACTAGAAAAATTTGCACCGAAAGTTTATGCGAAATGCCATTTGACGGACTAGCTATCGGCGGACTTAGTGTGGGCGAAAAAAATGAGATAATGTATGAAGTAGTCGAAAATTTAATGCCATTTTGTGATAAAAATCGCCCAAGATATTTAATGGGGGTTGGCACGCCCGAAGATTTGGTCGAAAATGTGGAGCGAGGTGTTGATATGTTTGATTGCGTTATGCCTACAAGAAATGCAAGAAATGGCACTTTATTTACGAGTTTTGGCAAAATTTCAATCAAAAATGCAGCCTTCATAAACGACCACGAGCCAATCGATGGTGAGTGCGACTGCTACGCGTGCAAAAACTATTCGCGTGGGTATTTAAATCACCTTTTTCGTGCAAAAGAGCTTACATTTTATCGTTTGGCAAGTTTGCATAATTTGCATTATTATCTAAATTTAGCCAAATCTATGCGAGAAGCGATTTTAAATTCAAAATTTAGTGAATTTAAAAAGGAATTTTACGCAAAAAGAGCAAAAAACTCTTAATTTTAAATTACCTAAAAATGGCGGTTTAGAATTTAGGCAAAATTTTGCTAAAAATTTGCTTAATGTAACACCTATATGTGAATAAAATTCAATTTTGATAAAAGCCCATTTCTAGGGCTTTTGTGTAAATAAATTTTAAAAATTTAGCGAATTTACGGGAAAGTTATTAACCGATTTATTCACATGTGAATATCTGAATTTTCTCTTAAAATTTTAGAATTTAAAAACTAAATTTTATGACTTTTATCGAATTTGCTAAACTTATGAAAAAATTTATGATAAAAAATATAAAAATAATAAACACAAGCGTTTTAAGTGATTTTTTATTTTTTAAATTTCCGGATTGTTGCATATATTCTTGCGTTGATTTTTGCATATCATTTTCGTCCCAAAAGTCGTCATCTTCGAATTTATCGCTATTTTCTTTGTAGTCGTTTAAATTTAGGCTTTCAAAAGCATGTTGTTTTTCTTTTTTGTCTTAAAATTCAAATTTATGCGAATTTAAATTGTCGTATCTATTTTGCCAAAGTTTTTCATCTGATGAATTTATCGCAGAATTCGGCTTTTGAGATGGGGCGGATTTTTCTATTAGTTTTGTTATTATCGCTCTGTTACCTTTTGGCGTAAATTCGACAATGTCGCCAAAATCCGCACCGATTTCGCGTAAATTTAAACTAGTGCAAAAATACTCTTTTTTATCATCTTGTGAGACGAGAGTATTTTCGCCAATAATCTGCCCAAACAAAATTTACCTTACATTCCAAATATTTTTGCTGTCATTTTCGATTTGATTAACCATTATATACGAAATAATATAAAGCAGGGTTGCAAGTATGATACCGCCGAGTGTAAAAATTTTGAATTCTTGATAAGTATTTAAAACTTCAATAGCTAAAAAACCAGCAACGCAAACAAATTCGATTAAAATGGCGACAAAAAATAACCAAATGCCTGAAATTTTACTAGCTTTATAAAACATTTTTAATTTATAAAAATATGTCAAAAGCAAGAGTAGCGCGATACCGCCGACGACTTCGAGCGAACCCATTAGGCTATTAAATCCAAAATAATACCCGCATCCGATAATGGCTAAAAATGTAAGTATAAAAAACATATTGAAATTTACATTTTGCTTTAAAATCGAAGTACTTCTGGAAGCATACGAAAAATTTGCAAATGCTGAGTGTAAAGGTATGATATGCGATAAAATCACAACCAAAAAACAAATTGCAATAAGTGCCAATAAAACAAAACTTTCACTTAACATACCAATGTAAGCTAAGCCAAATTTAATGACTTGCGTTAATTCGTCTATAAAAAAGAAAATTGCCCCGATACAAATAAGTGGTAAAATCACCGAAAAAATGCCAAATTTTTTAATATTTGAAATATAACTTTGAGTTAGAGAATTTTTCTTTTTATTGCGTTTTTGCGCATTTTCGTCCATAAATTCAAATCCTGCGACTTTTGGATTATTGTTTGAATTTGTAAATTTTGATGAAACTTTTTGCGTAGAAGCATTTGGTGATGGTGCAAATGTATCTCTACGCGCGGCACCGGTTGTATCAAATTTTTCTATTTCAACAGCTCTTACACCCTGTGCTATAAAAGTTACTATATCGCCGTTTTTAAGCTCTTTATTTCCCATAACATCGGCTTGTGCATAAATATACATTTGATTATTGCTTTCGCTAACAATCATTTTGCCATCAACTCTACCTCGCAGTTTTGTATCCATTGTGTATCCTTTATTCGACGGTTACGCTTTTTGCTAAATTTCTTGGCATATCTACATCGTTTCCTAGTCTAACTGAAATTTCAAGTGCAAAAATTTGCAAAATCAACATCATTTCAAAAAATTCGCTCATAGCGTGATTTTGTTCGCTTGTTTTGATAAAATCATCGCTTAGCTTAAATTCGCTCGGAGAAATCGCCAAAATATAAGAATCCCTTGCGGCTAACTCTTCGACATTGCTTTTTGTTTTATCGTATAAAATATTTTTTGGCATTAAAGCGATTGTAAAAAGCTTTTCATCGGCTAGTGCGATTGGTCCGTGTTTCATCTCGCCTGACGGATAACCCTCGGCGTGAAGATATGAAATTTCTTTTAGTTTTAAGGCGCCTTCAAGTGCAAGCGGATAAAAAATATCTCGCCCGATAAAGAAAAATCCATGTCCGTGTAAATAGTGCTTACTAAGGCGATGAATTTGATCGACCAGATCATCTTTTACATTTAAAATTTGTGGTATGTGCTTCATAGCTGCGATTTCTTTTTTGATTTCGTCTTTACTTATGGTTTTTCGCAAACTCGCCAAATACACAACTAGCATCCACAAAACCATAACCTGCGTTGCAAAAGCCTTTGTGCTTGCAACCCCTTTTTCGATTCCTGCGCGAGTTAAGATTACGCTTCCGGCAAGGCGAACGATAGAGCTATTATCGACATTGCAAATAGCAAGAGTTTTTAACCCTGCGTTTTTTGCGATTTTAAGAGCTTCGAGTGTGTCGGCAGTTTCGCCACTTTGAGAAATAACGATAAAAAGCGAGTTTTTATTTAAAAACGGCTCTTTATAGCGAAATTCACTAGCGACTTCGACTTTGGTGCGAATTTTTGCCATGCGTTCAAAAAGATAGCTTGAAACAAGTGCTGCGTGATAGCTTGTGCCACACGCACAAATGGTGATTTCATCAATATCATCAAACAATTTTTTATCAAGTTCATCAAATTTGATTTCATTTGTTTTAACGCGACCCATTTGCGTTTCGCCGATGACTTGACTTTGCTCGAAAATTTCCTTTTCCATAAAAAATCTAAAACCCTCTTTTTGGGCAAAACTTTTATCTTTTGGCAAATCCAAAAATGCTGTTTTAATCTCTTTTTTATCTTTAAAAATTTTGATTTCGTCGGCTTTTGCATAGCCATACATGCCGTCTTCAAGGTAGGTTGCTGTTTTTGCTAGACCGATGAGTGGTGCATCTGATGAGCTAAAAAATATTTCGTTTTTATCATCTTTGCCGATTATCATAGGAACCGCATTTTTAGCAAAAAATATAGTATCGCTTTGCGCTTTTGAAATGAGTAAAATCGCAAAAGAGCCTTTTAAGCGTCTAATCGTAGCTTCAAAAGCTTTAAAGGGATCTTTCATTTCGTTATTAAATTTTTCAAAACTATGCACGATGACTTCGGTATCTGTTTGACTTAAAAATTTAACGCCAAATTCTTCAAGTTCAGATTTGATTTCTGCATAGTTTTCGATAATTCCGTTGTGGATTACAAAGCTATAATCGCCTAAATGCGGATGAGCGTTTAGTTCGGTTGGTTTGCCATGCGTCGCCCACCTAGTATGCCCGATAGCCACGCCAAAACCTTTGCTAGAAAAATCTTTGGTTTTTTCTCTTAAATTCTCTAATTTTCCGACAGCTTTAAAATATTTTATCTCTTTACCTTTATCGCTCATTACGGCGATTCCTGCGCTATCGTAACCGCGATATTCAAGTTCTTTTAGACCGTTTATTATGATTTCTTTTTTTTCATCTTTGCCGATATAACCGACTATTCCACACATATAAGACCTTTTTAACAAAAATTTGCTGTTATATTACTATGTTTAAAATTAAAAGTAAATATATCTAAAATATTCAAAAAATTTGCCTTTTTATAAGCAAAAAATGTATATAATTCCGCATTAAATTTTATAAATTTGGAAAAAATCTTGGAACTTATCGAAAAATTAGAAAATCAAGTTAGATTAAATTTTGATGAAGCTGTGAAATTATGGGATTTTGATTTGTTTAAACTGGCTAAATTTGCAAATAAAATTAGAGAGCAAAAAAACGGCAAAAAGGTTTATTTTAATTCAAATCGCCATATAAATCCGTCAAATTTGTGTGCCGATACCTGTAAATTCTGTGCTTTTTCGGCTCATAGAAAAAACGAGAAACAATCTTACACAATGAGCGAAGATGAGATTATGGCTATCGCAAGAGATGTCGCGGGGCGTGGCGTAAAAGAGCTTCATATCGTAAGCTCTCACAATCCAAACATAACGCCAGAATGGTATTTTGGGATTTTTAAAAAAATTAAAAGCGAATTTCCAAATTTACATATTAAAGCAATGACCGCATCTGAGGTGGATTTTTTCAAGAGAAATTGGAAAATGCCCTATGAAGAAACTTTGCAAAATATGATTGAAAGTGGCGTAGATAGTATGCCAGGCGGCGGTGCTGAGATATTTGATGAAGGCATTAGAGAGCAAATTTGCAAAGGAAAAGTTAGCTCAGAAAATTGGCTTGAAATTCACCGAATTTGGCACAGACTTGGTCGCCAAAGTAATGCAACTATGCTTTTTGGGCATATTGAAAATTTCGCTCATCGCACCGATCACATTTTGCGAATTCGCACTTTGCAAGATGAAGCGATTAAAAACGCAAATGGCGGCGGATTTAACGCATTTATCCCGCTTGTGTATCAAAGAGAAAATAATTTTTTAGAAGTGCCAAAAGCTATGGGCTCGGCTGAGATTTTAAAAACGATTGCAATTTCTCGTATTTTGCTTGATAATGTTACGCACATAAAGGCGTATTGGGCGACTTCGACACTAAATTTGGCGTTAGTGGCACAAGAATTTGGTGCTGACGACATCGACGGCACAATCGAAAATGAAAGTATCCAAAGCAGTGCTGGTGCAAAAAGCAAAAAAGGTCAGAGCAAAAAAGATTTTATCGATATGGTGCAAACGGCGGGATTAATCCCTGTTGAACGCGATAGTTTGTATAATGAAATCCAAATTTATGATAATTAGAAATTTATTTAAAAAGGACAACAGATGTTGAAGTTTTTTGAGTTGGAAGAAAACAAAACTTCCGTCAAGCAAGAGTTAAATGCTGGAATCACCACATTTTTGGCGATGATTTATATCGTGCCTGTAAATGCCATTATTATGAGTGGCACAGGAATGCCCTATGAAGCCTTAATCACTGCAACCGCACTGATTACTATTTTGGCGACACTTTTTAACGGGCTTTATGCAAATACGCCTGTTGCGTTAAGTGTGGGTATGGGACTAAATGCCTATTTTACATTCGGGCTTTGCAAAAGCGCTGAAATTCCTTGGCAAACTGCACTTGGGATTGTGTTTTTAAGTGGGCTTTTATTTACGATTTTATCTTTTACAAATTTCCGAATTTGGGTTATAAAATCTATTCCGCTTGATTTACGAAGAGCCATAAGTGCAGGTATTGGTGCGTTTATTTGCTTTATCGGGCTAAAACAAATGGGCGTGATAGTCGAAAACCCTGCTACTTTGGTAGGTCTTGGAAATTTAAAGGATCCAAATGTTGCACTTGGAGTTTTTGGGCTTTTAATCATAATTGCACTTTTTGTTTTAAAGGTTAGAGCTTCGTTTATTTTGGGAATTTTGATTACTTCTGTTGTGGCTTGGGTTTTTGGAATTTCGCCTAAACCAGAAGGCTTAGTTTCGCTTCCGTCATCTGTGGCTCCTATTTTTGGGCAACTTGACATAAAAGGAGCGTTACAACTAGCATTTTTGCCGTTTATCATCACATTTTTTGTAACTCATCTTTTCGATAGTATCGGCACACTCACAGGCGTAGGAAATAGGGCAAAAATTTTTAGCGATGAAGATCCAAAAGGTATGAAAAAACTTGCACGAAATTTAACAGCCGATGCCGTTGGCTCAGTCGGTGGAGCAGTTATGGGAACTAGCACAGTTACGGCTTTTGCGGAAAGCGCAAGTGGTGTGGAAGCTGGGGGCAGAACAGGACTTACTGCTGTATTTGTAGCGCTTTGCTTTATTTTGACACTATTTATGCTTCCGCTTTTTAAAGCAATTCCAAGCAATGCGATTTATCCAGTGCTAGTAATGGTTGGAATTTTGATGTTTTCTGAGCTTGGAAAGCTTGATTATAGCGATGTTGGTATCTTAATACCTGCGTTTTTTATCGTTATGCTTATGCCTTTTACTTACTCAATTACAAATGGTTTGAGCTTTGGATTTATAAGCTATTTGTTCGTTAGGCTTCTTCAACGCAGATTTAGCGATATAAATTTGGGTGTTTTAGTCTTAGCAGGAATTAGTTTGCTTGTGTTTGCAGTCGCATAGGGAGCAGGGCGATGAGATATTATGGATTTGAAGAATTTGATAAAGATGTAAGAGAAATTTCAAAACGCGTCAGGGACGAATTCGCCCCTGATTGCATAGTTGCGATTGCTCGTGGCGGACTAACTTTTGCTCACGGTATTTCAAATGCACTAAATTTAAGGAACATTAGCTGTATAAATTCTATCCATTACAGCGATGTTTATGAAGAGATGCGAAAGCTCGATACAATCGAAGTTTTTAATATCCCAGATCTTAGCAAATTTAAAAAAGTCGTCTTAGTTGATGATATTATCGATAGTGGCGATAGCATGGTTGAGATTAAGCGAATTTTGTTGGAGAGATTTCCGCATATTGACCTTAAAACGGTTGTGATTTTTTATAAAACTAATGCTTTGATTAAGCCTGATTTTGCGGTTAAACAAACGGACGAGTGGATAAATTTTTTCTGGGAAAATATAACGATTTAGCAAATTTGGAGTGTGAATTTGAAAAATTTTAATTTGCTCATTTTGTATTTTTGCACGGTTCTTACGATGTGCGTTATGTATGCCACGCAGCCGTTGCAACCACATTTTGAGCAAATTTTAGAGATTTCTAAATTTCAAGCCTCTATTTTTACTACTGCGATTTTAGTTCCACTTGCGTTTGCGTCAATTATTTATGGCTATTTTTTGGAAAAAATTTCTATACGAAAAGTGCTAATAGGCGTATTTTTTATATTTTCTGTGAGTGAATTTATCTTTGCATTTTGCGATTCATACGCTGTTATGATAAGCATTAGGATTATGCAAGGTTTTATCGTTCCTGCTGCGCTAACGGGCATTATGAGCTATATTTCGCAAAGCGTTAGCCACACAAAAGTAGCTTCTGCAATGGGAGCTTATATCGGCATTACCATTGCCGGTGGTTTTATCGGGCGGTTTTTAAGCGGATTTTTTACAGATGTTTTTGGGTGGAGATTTTTCTTTGTTGTGCTTGGAATTTTAACGCTCATTGCTTGTGTTTTTTTATTTAAAACGCTAGATGAAATAAGGACCAAATTCGTAAAACCGCGCCTTAGAAATATATCGCAAATTCTCTCAATCCCACGAAATATCTATATTTATTTAGCGATTTTTGGCGTGTTTTTCGTTTTTCAAGCCGTTTTAAATATATTGCCTTTCGAGCTAGTCAGGCTTGATGGCGCATTTAGCGGATCAAAAACAGGCTTTATGTATGTAGGTTATATTATTGGGATTTTTATATCTTTTAATGTCGCAAAAATCGTAAATTTAAGCAAAA
>JAFUFY010000022.1 GCA_017469645.1 Campylobacter sp.
GTCCAAACTCCTGCGCTTTCGTAAAGTTTTTGCACAAATTCATCATAAGTAATATTATTTGCTTCAAGAAACCCTTTTAAATATACCAAACTAGCGTCCATACCTTGTTCTTTTTCGATTTCAAGCAGTTTTGCATAAATTGGCTCCATTGCTTCTATTGCTTTTCTAGGAGCTGGCATACGATATGCAGTATGCTCTATGATTTTGCCTGTTGCACGGTCATAATGTGGCTCAAAATCGGTAATAACCCAGTAATATCTGCCGTCTTTTGCCAAATTTTTCACAACGGCTTTAAAATTATTTCCATCACTTATGCGATCCCACATCAGCTTAAATGCGATTTTTGGCATATCCGGATGACGAACGATATTGTGTGGCTGATTCATTAACTCTTCATTTGAATAGCCGCAAACTTCGCTAAAATAGTCATTTGCATATGTAATAATGCCTTTATCGTCGGTTTTGGAGATAATAATCTTTTTTGGATCAAGCTTAATCTCTTCATTTTTAGGCTGCGGTCTTGCCATAAAAAACTCCTTGTAGTTTCTATCATATAAATAAATTTTTCGTCGCAATTTTAGCATATTTTTATAAAAGTATGCTAAAATTCAAGGATACTTTTATCAGTCGTAAGAGGAGGCCCGCTTTGACAAAAGATACGACGATACGAACGGTTGAAAAATTTATGAATTCACAAGATATGCTTATGCTTCGCATTAAAAAAGGAGTTTTTGATGACGGAGCAAAAAACTTGGATCAAATTTTAGTGCCGTTTGAACAATTTATTGAATTTTTAAAATCACCGGAAAACAATCTTTTAAATCTGCTTGGAACTTTAACCTATAATAATATTTTAAGCTACGCACAAGACGGCTTATCAAAATGTCAAAAAATTTACAGCACTTTCTTTGTTGAAAGCAGCGGACTTTTTGGCAAAAAAATCAAATTTATTGAACCGAGCCAAGTCGATTTAGAAAAAGCAAAGTCTTATTATAAAGATTTGACAACCATAAATGACAAAATGAACGAATACCTAAAAATCGGACTTCAAAGACTTCACAGCCTAGATGTAGATAAATTTCAAAGTTAATTTTATTATTTAAAAAATTTAAAAAAGGCGAAGTGATAAATTTAAATCCACTTCGCCTTTTTTTATTTTTAGAATTTGCAAATTTTATTCGCCGTGTTCAGCTCTGTATTTTGCTAAATATGCATGAATTTCATCTTTTACACGCAATTTTTCTTTTTTTAACGAATCATATTCAAAATCGCTAACATGAATTCTGCCTTCTGCTATGTCAGCAACTTTGTGATCAAGCTCGTCGTGTCTTTTAAAAAGTGCGTCAAAGTGCGCATCTTTGCCTTTTAGCTCCGTGATTAGGTCCCTATATTCGTGTAACATTTTTTATCCTTTCATTAAATTTGACTTATTTTATCCAATTTGCTCTTAAAAGATAGTTATGAGCGATAATCTGCGTTGATTTTTACATAATCATAGCTCAAATCGCAACCAAAAGCACTAAATTTGCCCCGCCCTACGCCCAAATCACAACTGATTTTAAAGCTATCTTTTTGCATAACTTTGTGTGCCTGTTCTTCCCTTTCAGCCGTAAGCTCGGTATTAAATTTATCATAGACTAACACATCATCGTATTTTATAACTAGTTTTAGCTCATCACACTCTACACCACTAGCTCCGATAGTAGAAGCGATTCTCCCCCAGTTTGGATCTTCGCCAAAAATCGCAGTTTTAACAAGCGGCGAATTTGATAACGCTTTTGCGGCGATTTTTGCTTCATTGTCATCTTTTGCACCGCTTACTTCAAAGCAAACGACTTTATTTGCCCCTTCGCCGTCTTTGACTAACATCAAAGAAAGCTCTTTTGTAATCATATTTAAGGCTGTTTTAAACGCCGTTTTGTCGTAACTTTTAACACCACTTGAAAGTAGCATAACAGTGTCGTTTGTGCTAGTATCGCCATCGATACTTACGCAGTTAAAGCTTTGTTCTACGGCGTCTTGCAAAAGCTCGTCCATATCGCTTTGCGGAATTTTAGCGTCTGTCGCGATATAGCAAAGCATTGTAGCAAGAGCCGGGTTTATCATACCTGCCCCTTTGCAAATTCCTGCTATGCAAAATTTCTCTTTGTTTTCAAGCTCCACGCTAAAAGAGAGTTCTTTTTTGAAAGTATCGGTTGTCATTATCGCAGTGGCGACATTATGCGAATTTCGTGCGTTAAAATCGAATTTATCAAACGCGGCGATGATTTTATCTTTTTTTAGTCTATAACCGATAACGCCCGTTGAACTCATAATCGGATTGATTAAATTTATCTTTTTTCCCAAATTTGCAAAAAGCTCGTCGATGTCGCTAACTCCGTTTTCGCCTGTCATTGCGTTTGCATTTTTTGAATTTAGTAAAATAAAATTTGATTTGAAATTTTTTGGATATTTTCTAAAATGTTTGATTGGCGCAGCGGCAAATTTATTGCTCGTAAAAATCGCGCTCACGCTAAAAGGCTCGTCAGAGCGAATAAATCCTAAATCGTTTCCTTCTTTTTTAAAGCCTGAATTTACGCCGTCAAAAAAGAAGCCTTGCACATTTTCAAGCCCCCCTTTTAGCGAAATTATATCAAACATACTTCATCTCCTGCGGTTTATACTTGCTGTTTATGAGTTTTTTTGTCGCCATAATGCCCTCGGCTGTACCGATAACTAAAAACTTCACGCCCGTTCCTATCAAATAATCCCCGTTTGGCATAGGCGTAAATTTATTATTTGGCTCTTTAATGCCCACGACATCGGCGTTTGTCATCTCTCTAAGTTTTGTTTCTTTTAAGCGTTTAAAGCGAATCCACGAATATTCAGGAATTTCGATCTCTTCAATGTCAATCGGCGAATCCTTTTGATACAAAAATCTCTCCAAAATATTTTCCATATCCGGGCGAACGCTCACAGCTGAAAGGCGTTGTGCGGCTAGTTTTGACGGCGATACGACCGAATTTGCACCAAGTTTTTTAAGTTTTTCTATATCATTTTGCGTATCTGCGCTAGTCATTATGAAATACGGCGTCCTGCCAAGCTCTTTTTCATAAAGCCTAACAACCGAGATTATAGCGATATTATCGGCTAAATTTGGACTTAGAGTTATAACGCATTTTGCACTTGAAAGGTGTGCTTTTAAAAGCGTATTTTCCATGTGTGGTTCGCCGATGATAAAATACGGATAGCTGTTTTCTTCGGCGATTTGCGCCAAATTTGAATTATTGTCGATTACCACAAAAGGAATATGATTTGCTCTAAATTCTTTTGCAAGCTCAGCAGAATAGATATTGTCATAGCAGATGATAAAATGATTTTTTAGCCTTGCGATATTATTTATCATATTTCTCTCCCTAATTAAGTTTAAAAGTATTCCCTTTTGGATAACCTCAACAACGACACCCAGACAAAATGTAAAAGTTCCAAAGCCCATTAAAATAAAAACTATGGTAAAAATTCGCCCTGCATTTGAAATCGGAGCGACTTCGGTAAAACCGACGGTTGTAAATGTCATACCTGCTTGATAAAAAGCGTCTGCTAACGAAAACCCTGCGATAAAAATATAACCCAAAGTTCCGATTAACATCATTAAGATTATAAGGATTAAAGGTAGTCTAAAAGCTTTTAATTGGTCGTAAATTTCTGAATTTAAGTCAATGTCCGGCTTAGTAGAGCCGGACCAGTTGAGGAATTTTTTAACTTTGTCTGCAAAAGACATAGTTTCCTCTTTTTTGCACTATTTAGATTGTTTTTTCATCGTTCTTAAAGTCGATGCAGCAACTTTAATTCTTTTTGTTGTTCCGTCTTCCAAAGTTACGCGGATTGTGCGTAAATTTACTTGGAATTTCTTTTTTGTTCTATTGTTTGCGTGGCTTACGCTGTTGCCTACTTGCGCGCCTTTTCCTGTGATAGCACATCTTCTTGCCATGATATTTTCCTTTTGAATTTAAGTTAAACGGGGATTATAGCCAAAAAAAGTTCAAAATTTACTTAAACAAAGCCGTAGCAAATTTGCAAATTTAAAAACAATTGCGATTTTGAAATTTGAAAATTTACATTGTGGTTATTTAACCACTGGCGATTGCTTCGTCGCTTCGCTTCTCGCAATGACAATAGAGACTAATCGTAAATTAAAAAAGAGTAAATTTTGTTTCAACTGTCATTGCGAGACTGCAAAGCAGTCGAAGCAATCGCCAAAGCTAAAATAGTCATAATCTAAATTTGTAAATTTACAATTAAATCAAATTTAGTATTGCAAATAAATTTAGCTATTTGAAAAGTTGTCTCACAAATTTTAAATTTTATTGAATTTTATGCCTTGTAAAGGTAAAATTACGCAAAAAATTTAAAAAGAAGGAATTTTTATGTATGTAGCTCCTAGCATTTTATCGGCTGATTTTGGGAGATTAAACGAAGAGATTACAAAAGTTTGCGAAGCAGGAGCCGACCTTATCCATGTCGATGTTATGGACGGGCATTTTGTGCCAAATCTCACAATCGGACCGCTTGTTGTAAAATCAGTCGCCAAAGTCGCAACCAAGCCACTTGATATTCATTTAATGGTGCAAAATAACACATTTTTTGTTGATTTATTCTTGCCATTAAAACCTAAATTTTTAAGCTTTCATATCGAAGAAGAAAAACACCCGCTTCGCTTGATTGATTATATCCGCAAAAACGGGGTAAGTCCAGCCATCGTGCTAAATCCGCACACAAGCGTTTCTAGCCTAGAATATATCATAAACGAAGTCGATATGGTGCTTTTAATGAGCGTAAATCCGGGCTTTGGGGGGCAAAAATTTATCCCGTCAGTCTTGCGAAAAATTTCAGAACTAAGAAATTTGATAGAAAAAACAAATTCAAAATGTATGATCGAAGTCGATGGTGGCGTAACCGGCTTAAATATCGC
The DNA here is from genome assembly GCA_017469645.1 of Campylobacter sp. Classification (GTDB taxonomy): domain Bacteria; phylum Campylobacterota; class Campylobacteria; order Campylobacterales; family Campylobacteraceae; genus Campylobacter_B. Next base: position 4,952 of record JAFUFY010000022.1, read on the forward strand.
TGAAATCGATGAAGCAGGAGCCGACATCGTGGTAGCAGGAAACTACATTTTCTCATCAAATGACTACGCCGAAGCGATAAAAGCGTTAAAAATTTGAGCGAAAGAGCAAATTTGAACCAAAAAATAGAAAATTTGATAAATTTAATCGCTTCAAAAAGCATAAATTATCACGATTTTATCGGCATTGCAAACGGCATTGATGATATAAAAAACCTTTTTGACCCAAAAGATTTTTCTATGTGGCACACGCTCGGGCTTCCTGTGATGAAGCTTGATAACGGCAAAATCACGCTAAAAAGCCGTGAAACGGACATTTGCGATGAGACATTTTGTTTTGTCGATATTGAGACCACAGGCGGCACAAAAGACGGGCAAATCATCGAAATCGGCGCTTTAAAAGTGCGTAACGGCGAGATAATTGATAAATTTGAAACCTTTGTCCGAGCCGAAGCGATACCCCAAAACATAACCGAGCTAACGGGTATTACGCTTGAAGATGTAGCAGACGCTCCGAATTTAGCGTTTGTTTTGGAGCATTTTAGACTGTTTTTGGGCGAAGCAGTTTTCGTAGCGCACAATGCGAAATTTGATTACGGATTTATTAGCCATAGCCTTGAAAAATTGGGCTTTGGAATGCTCTTAAATTTGCGAATTTGCACGATTGATTTAGCTAGACGAACGATTCCGTCACAGAGATACGGACTAAGCGCGTTAAAAGAGCTTTTGGGCGTGCAAAATACGCACCACAGGGCTTACAGCGACGCCGTTTCGTGCTATGAAATTTTCAAACATGCCCTAACGCAAATCCCGTGGAGCGTGCAAACCACTACCGATTTAATCCAATTTAGCAAAACGGCAAAGTCGGTAGTGTTGCCGAAAACACTACCGCAAGAATAGATATTTATAATTGATTATTTGTAAGAATCAAAAAACTCTATAAGTTTAAAGAAATTCTGTTTTGTATTGTCGTCAATTTCTATTTTATCAAACTGGCATTTAAATTTCAAAGCTTTTAGTCCCTTCTTTACACCTTTATCATCAATGTTAAAACTTTTCTTTAATTCATCACTAAATAGGTCTTCTATCTCTTTCTTATCTTGATTATCCAAAATTTCATTGATTGTATCTGCCTTTATACTGTCATTTTCCAGCAAATTTTTAAAATCTTTTCCTGCTTTATCACCATCCAGTAGTAAAGTTACATATCGTTCTTTTAAATTTTCGCCAAGTTGGCGGAGTTTATCGGCAATAGATTTTTGACATTCATTATCCAAATTTGACTTTCCAATACCACCTATTGGCAAAAATATTAGTTTTGTCTCTTTGTTTTTTTCTTTTTCATAAAGTTTATTAAAGCAAGTCAAATAATGATAATCGCTTATACCTTCTACAAAAACTATTTTATCTTTGTTATCTACAAGCGAAAAATATCCACTACCTAATGCTTTTATGATTTCAGATAGTGTATCAATATCATCGTCTTTTGGTAAAATCGAAAAGTCATTACAAATAGTAGCACCAGCATCGCCATCTTTTTTCACTATTACGATTTCATCTAAATGTCGAATATCTAACAAATTTGGTGAGTGTGTGGAAACAATAAATAAAATATTATTTTTTTCTCCAAATTCTTTTAGAAATTTGCGAATTTCTTTTTGCGCTGGGATACTTAGACTATTTTCAAGCTCATCTATCAAAACAATATCTCCATTTTTTCTGTCATCTCTATATAAAAAATTAAAAAATAGATTAAAAAACTTTTTTAAAACCAACACTTTGACTATTAAGCGAGATAGCTTCACCGTTTTTGCTAAGATTTAGTGCTATTAGTTCGCTTTCTAAATTTAGCTCAAATTCGTAAATTTCATCATTTTTTTGATAATAAAGTTTGTTAAATCTCGTATTTATTTTTTCTTTAATCAAAGCATTAATCTTTTTTGCTACATTTTTATAAAATGATGGATTTTTTTCTTTTTTAAATTGTTCATAAGCATTTTTAGTTGCTTCAAAATCAGTATCAATAGCCTTAAATAGCGCCTTAAAAAACTCTGATTTTTCTACTTCGCTCGGTTTTACGCTTAAATCATCATTTGATAAAGCTACTTCTTTGTAATATGTAATGGTCGGTAAAAAATTCATAGGTAAAGTTAAATCTTTAAATGTCAGGAATTTATTAAATATTGTCGGTATGGTTATTGAGTTTTCTATTTGTTCTAACAATTTATAAAATATATCGTATGGTCCTTGAACACTAGTAAAATAGTTATCTTCTAATGTTGATTTTAAAGTTTTTATTGCATCATTGATTTTTGTACCTAATTTTAAATTGCTTTTTTTATGATTTTTATTATACCAATCTACCAATTCATCAACTTCTTGCAAGGCAGCACTGCCATAGTATCTATTATAAGAATCTTTGACTTTATATTTCTCCATAAAATTTTTACGATATTCTGGCAATTTTTGTTTATAATCTTTTTTAATTTCCATAAATATTTTTTTAGTTAAATCTAATAATTCTCTGTAATTATTTATTGCTAAACCAAGAAATTTCTTTTTTAAATTTGTATCTATTTCTTGCATTATTTTTAAAATTTCTTTATCATATTCATCATTATAAGATATATTTTCTACCGATTTCAATTTTAAAATAAACTCATATACTTTTTTTGTTTCATTTTTGATTTCGCTTGTATCGGTAGAATTTGAATTAACAATAGTTTTATCGTTTTCATCTAACCAAAAAGAACACTCTAATTTGTCTTGCTGATTTTGGTCATTTTTTTCTTTAATCTTTTCATATTTTGATTTTAAATATTCTCTTAATTCTTTTGCATCGCTAAATTTGTCATTGAAGTCATCATTATTCAACACAAATTCAAATTTGCATTCAAGTCTTAGTGCGTTTTTATGATTTTTGACTTGGTTTTTTTCTTTATCAAAACCACCAAAACTCTCTAAAATATTTCCACCCCTAGTAGTGCTACATAGATAAACTTTATTTAAATTTTCGAGTATAAGTCTGATTTCATATCTTCTATTTTCGCTATTTACATCCGAATCATAAAGGGCAAAAATTTCAGAATTTTTAAATTCATTATTTAATATTTTTAAAATCTCTAAATCATCTTTGATATTTTTATCTTTTTTAATTTTGTCAAGGCTACCTTTTGTTAGCCTAATAGCAAAAAGTTTGCCTTTAAATGTTTCTAATTGCGAATGAGATAGAGAAGCGTCGTCAGCTTTTATTATTAAATCGGTTTGAAAACTAATTTTTTGTTTTTTAGTATGCTTGTAAAAATTCGGTTTATCATCTGCTATCAATATTTTTATATTTAAAACATTTATCGCATCAAGTAGATTGCTTTTGCCTATATTATTTTCACCTAAAACCATAAGTAAGCCGTTATCTGGCAAATACAATTTAGCAGGTTCATCGCCTACGCCTAAATTCCTAAAACTTTCTACGGAAATTTTACGCATTTTTTTCTCCTTTAAAATTTAATTTTAAACCTAATTCTAAGTAAAATTTTCTTAATGGCTCTATTTTTTCTATATCATTTTTGCTTAGAGTTCTTTTTTTGGAACAAATTTTTTCGCATTCCAACAAATACTCCAAAATAGGATCAAAAATATCACTTTTTGATATTTTATCTATAAAATCAATTTTCACTTTGTTTTCCTTTTTTAATAGTTTTCCAATATGTGCCACTCTGTCTTTTGGAGCTTCTACTAAAATAGTGTTATTTAAAACAAAAGCCATTGCTTCTATTTTTGTTATATTTTCGTTATTGCACACTAAATCAAAAAATTTAAGAATTTTTCCGTCAATATTATCTTTTTGACCGATTTCATATAAATTTATAAATTTGTATAAAGTTGGACGAGAAATTTTTAAAAATTCAGCCAAATCTATAAGATGAAATCCTATATTTTTTAATCTTTCACTTAATAACATATTTAATCCTATCAAAAATTATGTGAATTATAATTAATTTTACATTTTTTGTCAAGTAAATTTTACATATTTTGTAAAATTTAGAGTTTTCTATTTATTATGATTTTTCTATTTTTTATAAATTTATTATCAAAATATTTAACCAAAAGCTATGTAGAAAATTTAAGAAATTCACTTCAACTTCTCAAACAAATTTATCGCAAATTCATCGAATTTTTTACCTTTTAAATGTGCTTTGCAAAACTCAACTATCAGTCCATGAAATAGTGCAAATGCGCCGTTTTCGTCGTTTGAAAAATTCTCATAGCGAGAATTTGCTAGTTCAAAAACTTCACCAAAATTTAGGCTTTCCAACCACTCTTTGCACTCGTCATAACACTCAAATTCATAGTTGAAATACCCTAAAATTCGAAGCGTATAGCTATCGACGACCATTACGGGTTTTTCACACGCATAGCATAAAATATCATCGCAAGTTTCTGCACCTATGCCTTTTTGGCGTATCAGCCACTCTCTACTAACACCAAATTTAAAGCTCTCAAAGTCGCCAAATTCATCTAAAATCGCCTTGCAAAGCGAATTTAAGCGTTTTGCTTTTTGGTTATAAAATCCGCTTGATTTGATAATTTCTGCCAAATTTGCAACTTCTAAATTTGCGATTTTTTGCAAATCCAAAAGCCCAAATTTCCTTAAATTTTCAAGTGCGAGTTCGGCATTTTTCCAGTTTGTATTTTGGATCAAAATCGCTCCGACGACGACTTCAAATTCGCCAAAACCTTTCCACCAGCGAAAATCGCTAAATTCGGTGCAATCAAAAAGTGCCCCAAAAAGCTCGGTGCTAGTCATCACAAAAACTCGCTTTTATAAGCTAGATAAAACTGCTTAGCGACTCGACCACTTCTACTTGCACGAAGCATAGAAAACTGCTTTGCGCTCTCGTGCAGGGCAGTCCGATCGCCTTTAAATTCGCTAAAATAATTATCCACAATTTGCAAATAATCATCAAAATTGCCCTGATAAAAACTAAGTTGAAGCCCGAAGCGATCGCTTAGCGAAATTCGCTCATTTACGGCATCGCCGTAGTGAATTTCATCTTGTGTGATACTTACTTCTTGGTTGTCTTTGACATACTCGCTTAGTAGATGACGGCGGTTTGAAGTGGCATACATAAGCGCGTTTGTAGGGGCTTTTTCTAGGCTTCCTTCTAGCATTGGTTTTAGGTATTTGTAGCTGTCATCGCCGTTTTCGAAGCTCAAATCATCGCAAAAAATGATAAATTTAAACGGAATTTTGCGAATTTCGTCAAGTATATCGACCAAAAATTGCAAATCGCCTTTTGAAATCTCAATCACACGCAGATTTTTATCAAAAAATTCGGTAAATACGGCTTTGCAAAGACTAGATTTACCACAACCTCTCTCGCCCCACAAAAGTGCGTGATTTCCGCCTTTATCAGCCAAAAAATTCTCAGTGTTTTTCAAAAGTGCGTTTTTTTGAAAATCAATGCCAACGAGTGAATTTAGAGCTACAAAATCAATGTCGCTAATGGCTTTTAGCAAATTTGAATTCGAGCGAAATGCCGCTGCTTTGGTATTTTCCCAATCGATTTTTAAATTTAACATTTTTTGCCTTTTTTGTTTTAAATTTACGCATTTTAGCATTATAATCATAAATTTTTAAAATTTACGAATTTTTGAGATAAGAAATTGAACTATATCGTAAATTTAACTTTTGGCGATTGCTTCGACGGCTACGCCGTCTCGCAATGACAATGGAAACAAAATTTAAATTCTCTGGATTGCTTCGACGGCTACGCCGTCTCGCAATGACAGATTAAGTAAATTCACAAAATAATTCAACTTGCAACAAATATTCAAGACAGAGTGTATATAGTAATTGTTTAAATTTTCGCATTTCAAGCATAGCTACCTTTGTCGGTAGTGAGCGACGAAATGCGAAAATTTAAACATTTAATCTAGCCGATATGGGGAATTTTTCTTAAATAAACCAAAATCTCATCTAAAACATCATCATCATCGCGCGTTTTCGCCTTTAAGCGAATTTTCTCGCCGTTACTTTGCGTGATTAAAATATTTTCGTCCATACTTGAAATCGCCTTTATACCGCAGTTTTGAGCTAAAACTTTAATCACCATCAAATCTATAAATTGTTTAGTATAAATATCAGCCCTACCAAATCTATCTTCAATCTCGCCAAAAATTTCATACACACCAGCCGTATCTTCGCACTTGCTAAGACGACGATAAATGTCAAGGCGAAGCCTATCGTGCGGGATAAAATCCGAATTTAAAAAAGCATTTACCGAAATTTTAAGCTCAACTTCACTAGCCACATTTTTTTGGTTCATTAGTTTATTTATCTCATCTTCTAGCATTTTTAGATACAAGCTATACCCAATAGCTTCGATATGTCCGCTTTGCGCTTCCCCTACTAGGTTTCCGCCACCCCTGATTTCAAGGTCGTGGTAGGCTAGAACCGAACCGCTTCCTAAAAATGAGTTGCTCTCTAATGCCACAAGGCGTTTAAGAGCGTCCGAGCTAAGCTCAGATTTATCATCAATCAAAAAGTAGCAAAAGCCCTGCTTGTCGCTTCGTCCGACCCTGCCGCGAAGCTGGTGCAAGTCGGCAATGCCAAATTTATTCGCACTTTCGATGATAATCGTATTAACGCTTGGCATGTGAATTCCGCTTTCTACGATACTGGTGCAAAGCATTAAATCATATTTTTTATCCATAAATTTAAGAATTTCATCTTCGGTCGTTTTAGCGTCAATCTTTGAATGAAGCACCAAAATTCGTAAATTCGGCAGAATTTTTAAAAGCTCTTTTTTTGTTTTTTCAATCGTTGCTATGTGATTATGCACGAAAAAGACCTGACCGCCACGACGAAGCTCCCTTAAAATCGCTTCTTTGATAATTTTTTCGTCATATTCTTTAACAAGAGTTCTAACATCAACCCTATCAAGCGGTGGCGTAAGAAGTGTGCTATAAGTTTTAATCTTACTTAAAGCCATATTTAGGCTTCTAGGAATCGGGGTTGCTGACATTGATAAAAGGTGCGAATTTAGCGATTTTTCTTTTAATTTTTCTTTTTGTTTAACGCCAAATTTATGCTCTTCGTCGATGATAATAAGTCCTAAATTTGCAGGATTTACATTTAAAAGCGAGTGCGTTCCTACGCAAACTAAGGCTTCGTTTTTCTCAAATTTACGCAAAATTTCACTTTTTTGTTTTGTGGTTGTTAAGCGATCAAGTTTAAAAACAGGAATATCAAATTCTTTAAATCTAGCACTTAGTGTCGCGTAGTGTTGCGAACTAAGCAAAGTCGTCGGCACGAAAAATAACGCAGAATAGCCACTTTTAATGGTAGCAAAAATGGCGTTCATGGCAACTTCTGTTTTGCCAAAACCAACATCGCCACTAAGCAGTCTATCCATAACCTTGCCACTTTTTAAATCGGCAAAAATCTCGCTAACGGCTTTTTCTTGGTCTTTTGTGTATTCAAAACCACTTTTGGCAATAAAATTTGCGTAATTTTCATCACTATTTTTGATAACTACGCCCTTAACTAGCTCGCGCCGGGCCGCCATTTGGATAATTTTTGAAGCGATTACAAAAAGTTTTTCACGCACTTTTTCTTTGATTTTGGCAAAACTTGCCTTGCCAAGCCTATCTACACTTATAATGCCACCACTGGCGATATAGCGGTCTATCTTATCTAAATGCTCCACAGGAAGCAAAAGTTTGTCGTCATTTTGATAAATAATGCTTACAAACTCCCTACTTCGCCCTAGCACGGTGATTAGTTCAAGTCCTGCAAATTTGCCAATACCATAGTCTTCATGCACGACAAAATCGCCGATATTAAGCTCATCGATGATCAAATTTGATTTGCGAATTCGCTTTTTAGCACCCTGTTTGTTTAGTGAAATGATGATTTCATCAGGCGAGATTAAATTTAGTATATACTCAGCGTTTATAATCTCGATATTTTCATATTTTTTGATTTCGAAAGGCTCTAAAAGTGCTTGATTTCGTGCGATTAGTTTGATTTTTGTATTTTTGTGAAATTCAAAAAATTCATTGCTTGGCGTAATGCTTAAATTTTTGTATTTTTTAGCTTCGGGTAGTATCGCTAAGCTTTTTAAAAAATCTAAATTTCGCTCGGTAAAAATCTCGTTTTCATCAAATTTGCGAGTTAAAATACACTCGAAAAGTTCGAAATAATCGATAAATCCGTCAATAAACCAAAAGCCGAGTGAATTTAAATCATTTATTAGATTATCGCTTTTAAAATTTGCGATTTTCTCGCCGACTTTTTCAAATTCGCTCCCGTTTAAATTCGCCAAAAACGGCGTTATTTCGATACTTTCTAACTCATCTTTTTCGCTTTTTTGAGTTAGCGGATCAAAGCACCTAATGCTTTCAACCAAATTATCATCGAGCAAAATTCTCACGCCGAATTCCGAATTTAAAGGAAAAATATCGATGATTTCGCCACGAAAACTTGCTTCGCCTTTTGTGCTAGTAATCTCAACGATACTATAACCAAGCCGTAAAATCTCATCTTGCACTGCATTTAGCTCGATTTCATCGCCAAATTTTATGCTAAATGATTTTAAATGCTGTGCGCTTGGAAGCTTGTTTAAAAGCGTTCTAATGGGCGAAATGATGATTTTTTTATCGCTTTTATCTTTGTAAAAGTTAGATAAAACGCTGCTAATTTGAACCAACTCGTCATAAAAACTTCGCAAATCATCGCCAAAATTTGCACGAAAATCAGGCAAAATATAGGTGTTAAAGCCTAAAAATTTGGTAACTTCTCCACATAAAAAGGCTTCTTTGTCATCATCGCAAACCAAAATTTGTTTGGAATTTAAACTAAAATATTCAAAAACTTTATCTTGCATTATCTGCCTATTTTAGCCGTTGCGTTGGCTAGTTCTTGCCACGAGACGGTCGGTTCAAGAGATGAGATTGTGCTAAAATTATTTTTATTCCACGCCATAAAATTTGCAGGATTTACCGTGCGCCCTAAAAATCTTACTTCATAGTGCAAATGCGGTCCCGTGCTATAACCTGTATTTCCGCTAAAACCGATAATCTCGCCCTTTCTGACCCATTTTCCAGCACTTACAACGCTTTGAGCGTATAAATGCCCATAATAGGTCTTAAAGCCGTAGTTGTGCGAAATAATAACCAAATGTCCATATCCCGTGCCTGAATTTCCTGCAAATTCGACAAATCCATCGGCGGTTGCGTAAATTTCAGTCCCCACACTAGCCCTTAAATCAATGCCGTGGTGCATTTTTTCGGTTTTGCTGATTGGGTGAATTCTATTTCCGTATTGGCTTGTAACACCTTTATATTTTATCGGAAGCCCGTTAGGAACGGCACTTAAAATAAAATCGATTTGATTTGTGGCTATATTTAAATTTGCTGTTTTTTTAGCTGCAAGTTCGTTTTTGGCTTCGTTTAAAGCCGCCATAATCTGCAAATTTGCTATTTTTTCATTATTTTCATCAAGCGATTTTATGATTTCACTACCTTCGCTTTGAAGTTTTAAATTTTGTGCTGAAAGCTCAGTATTTTGGGCAAACAAAGTTTTTGCTAGTTCTGAAAGTTCTTTGTTTTTTGAATATAAATTAAAAATCGCATAGATTAAAATTATCAAAAAAAAGACAAAAAAAGCAATCAAAATTTTAATCTGAAAGCCGAAATTTTCGGAAAAACTATAAGTTTTTTTGCCGCCTACTCCGCTAAAAGTTATCTTTGTTTTTTTCAAAATTTACCTTTTTTATAAAATTTTAAAAAATTTTCTACTAGATAAAACGACCCAAAAACGAGATAATTTTCATCTTTTTGCAAATTTGTAAATTTTGTGTGCGGGATTTTAAATTTATCTAAAATCGCCGTGATTTTTTCGCCGCCAAGCTCCCGCTCATCGCTATCATAATCAAAAATTTCAACCCTTTTTACGATAGGTTTTAAAATCTCAAAAATCGCCCTTATATCTTTATCGGCAAAAGCGTTGTAGATTAGCACTACTTTTTGTCCTGCAAACTCCTTTAAAATCGCTTCGGCGGCTAGTTCGTTATGCCCTACATCGATAGTTAAATTTGGCGTGATTTTTTCAAGTCTGCCGTGCATTTTTAGTTTTTCTAAATTTGCTAAATTTATATTTTTATCAAAAAACTTTGCTCCTGCATAAGCAAGGCTTAAATTTGAAATTTGAAAATCGGCATATCCTTGTTTTTCGATATATTTTTGAATTTCATTTTTATCAAATTCGCTTAAAAATTCATTAGCAAATTTTAAATTTGTTCCGTTTTTTTCGGCGATTTGTTTTGCTATTTTAGCTGAAACTTCGTTCATATCGTCGTTTAAAATGGCGTTTTTTGCCATATTTATAAGTTTTGTGTGTGAGATTTCTTCTAAATTTGACCCAAGCATTGGAATATGATCTGTGCCGATCGGCGTAAAAAGCGAAAGTTTTTTATTAAACTGCGAAGTGGCGTCAAATTCTGCTCCCATACCTGCTTCAAATATACAATAATCACACTCTTTAAACAAAATTCCTGCTAACAAAGTAGCATACTCGAAATACGACAAACTAGTTTTAAATTCATCACTTAAAATTTCTTGCAAAAATTCGTGCGCGTTTTCTAGCTCGGCGTCTGTCGCATCGCAACCATTTAAATAAAATCGCTCGTTAAATTTAAAAATGTGCGGACTTGTATAATGCCCTACTTTTGCGCCGGTGGTTTCTAAAATTTGCGCTAAAAACCTGCCCGTGCTTCCTTTGCCGTTAGTTCCTACAACCTGCACGACATTTTTTAAACCCAAATGCTCTTTTACGCTTTCAAAAGCTCTTGGAAACCTAGCATAATCAATCTTTTTGTAAAAAATCGGTTTGTTTTTTAGATAGTTATCTAGTTTTTGCAATATTTAAGCCCTTTACGGCAAGTGCCGAAATAAACTCGTCAAATGCTTGGCGAGATGAATTTTCAATCGCTTCATAGCGATCTTTATCGCTAATAACGCTCATCGTATCGCGTGAGGATTTTACAAGTTTGCTAACCTTAAAATCGTAATCCCCTACGCAATCTTTGCTAAAAATTTCGCCATTAGATAGCGTTGTTTTAAAATTTAGCGTTAAATTTGTGCGAAATGTCGTAATATAGCCAAATTGATCGTAAGCCAAAGCAGAAAAAGAGAGTTTTTTAATACTAGCTATGATTTGCGTATCGGCACTTTTTTTATCAGCCAAATTTCGCCCTAGTCGCTGCACGATACCTGTCTTAACGGCATCTTTAATCGCAACCGTATTCTGCGGATCGGTTTTACTCATAACAACATCGACAAAAACGGAATTTGGCATAATGTCATTAACTATCTTTGAAGTCGGCTTATAACCGCAACCTACAACGAAAACCAAACAAAAAATAGTTAAAATTTTTCTCATTTTTTCCTACTTGATAACCAAATTTACAAGTTTATTTTTGACATAAATTTCTTTTATTATGCTCTTATCTTCAAGCCATTTTGCTACGCTTTCTTTGGCAGTTTTTAAAATTTCATCTTCGCTTAAATCAGCTCCAACCTCGATTTCAGAGCGTTTTTTGCCATTAACCGTAACGGCTAGGACGATGCTATCTTTTACAAAAACTTCTTCGCAAATTTTAATTTTTGTAAAATTTGCTCTTTTGAATAAATTTTCGCTTAATTCACTAGCAATATGCGGCACGATTGGTTCAAGTAAATTTAAAATCACAAAATAGCCCTCAGTAAAAACTTCTTTGTTATTTTGCGAATTTAGCGCATTTAAGGCTTCCATACACGCTGCAATTAAGGTATTAAAAGCAAAAGTTTTTGTATAAACTTCGTGCGATTTTTTAAGCGCTTCATAAACTTTAAGTCTTGCATATTTTTCATCTTTATTCAAATTTTCGTGCGAAATTTGCGGAATTTGCGTAGTTTTAACAACACTTTCGCTTCTATCATAAAGGCGGTTTAAAAATTTATAAGCACCCTCGACTGCGCTATCGTTCCACTCTAATTCTTTTTGTGGTGGTGCTGCAAATAAAATAAAAAGCCTAGCCGTATCGGCGCCGTATTTAGCGATAATATCATCAGGATCGACCGTGTTACCTTTTGATTTGCTCATTTTTGCGCCGTCTTTTAAGACCATACCTTGTGTCAAAAGTCTAGCAAATGGCTCATCATCACGCAAATATCCTAAATCTCTTAAAGCTTTTTGGAAAAATCTAGCATAAAGTAGGTGCAAAATGGCGTGTTCGATACCGCCGATATACTGATCTACGCTCATCCAGTAATTTACGCTTTTGTTATCAAACGCCTTTTGCTCCCACGATTTTTCATCGCTTGCATATCTTGCAAAATACCAGCTGCTTTCAAAAAATGTATCAAGCGTATCTGTTTCACGCACGGCATTTTTGCCGCATTTTGGGCATTTGCAGTGCTTCCAGCTTGGGTGTTTATCAAGCGGATTTCCAAGTCCTGTAATTTGCACATCATCAGGCAAACTAACCGGCAAATTTGATAAATTTTCACAAACCAAACCGCAACTATCGCAATGCACCATAGGAATCGGCGCTCCCCAGTAGCGTTGGCGTGAAACTCCCCAGTCGCGAAGTTTGAAATTTACAACCCTTTTGCCGATTTTTTCATTTTCAAATTTTTCAATGATTTTGGTTTTTGCTATTTCATTATCAAGCCCGTTAAATTCGTGCGAATTTACTAAAATTCCGCCTTCTGTGTATGCAACATTTTCTAAATTTGAATTGCCGTCTTTTGGCGCTCTACTTTGTTTGATATTTAAACCATATTTTTTTGCAAATTCATAATCTCTTTCATCGTGAGCAGGAACCGCCATAACAGCTCCGCCACCATATTCAATCAAAACAAAGTTTGCCATCCAAACTGGAATTTTTTCGCCCGTTAATGGATGTAAAACAAAAATGCCTAAATTTACGCCAACTTTGTCTTTGCTTTGGCGTTCTCTTGGGCTTTGATTTAGTATTTCTTTGATTTTTTCTGTGGTTTTACTATCAAGTAAATTTTTTTGCAAAAGTTTTTTAACAACTGCGTGTTCTGGCGCAACGGCTGCATAGCTCATACCATAAATCGTATCGGGTCGCGTCGTAAATACGCTAAATCCGTCCATGCCGTCAAGTTTAGCAGAGCTTTCATCATCAAATTTAAAGCTAAATTCCAAACCTTCGCTTCGCCCAATCCAGTTTTCTTGCATAGTCAATACTTGATTTGGCCATTTTCCCTCTAAGTCTTTTAAACAATCAAGCAACTCCTGTGCGTAATCTGTGATTTTTAGATAATATCCGGGCATTTCTTTTTGCACGACTTCGTTTCCACAACGCCAACATTTACCCTCTTCAACTTGCTCGTTTGCTAAAACCGTGCCGTCATGTTCGCACCAATTTACAATAGCAGATTTTCGGTAAATTAAGCCTTTTTCATACATTTTGATAAAAAATTCTTGCTCCCATTTTGTATAAAGCGGATCGGAGGTTGCTAGCATTCTACGGCGTGAAAATGAAAACCCCAAACGATAAAGCTCATTTGTCATATAATCGATATTTTCATAAGTCCATTTTTTGGGGTGAGTTTTGTGTTTAATAGCCGCATTTTCTGCCGGCATTCCAAAGCTATCAAAGCCGATTGGGTGTAGGACATTAAAATTTTCTTTTCTATAATACCTAGCTAGTGCATCGCTAATAGCGTAGTTTCGCACATGTCCCATGTGAATTCGCCCACTAGGATATGGAAACATAGATAAAATATATTTTTTTGGCAAATTCAGATCATCTTTTGGCTCATAAGCGTTTTCATCATCCCAAATTTTTTGCCATTTTAGTTCTATTTCTTTGCTATTATATGACATTTAAATTCCTTAAAATTCATCTTTGCTTTTTGCTGATTCAACCACAATCAAAACAAGCGAAAATACATTTGCAATGGCTGCTCCAATCGCAAGTGAAGTTATTATTGAAAGATCGCCCGGTTTTACGAGCATTAAAATAAAAGCAGGAATCAAGTGCAAATCTGCCACCAAAGAACTTGCAAAAAGCTCGGCTGATAGCAAATTTCGCACACCTACTTTTAAAAGCGTTGAAATCGCATTTACACTAGCCGCTACAAAAAGCAAAATTTCGCTTCTTTCGTATAAAAATCCTGCAATCGTAGTCAAACTCATAAGAGCGAAAAATATATAAACAACCTTTCCCCAGTTCATATTTGCTCCTTATACTGCGCCTTTTTCATACATAGCGCGAATTTTTTCTTTTTCTCTTACCCGTCTTTGTTTTTCGGCTAAGAAATTTCTATATTTTACCACATCGAATTTAAAGAAAATTAGCATAGGTGCAGCGATAAAAATAGAACTATAAGTTCCTACTATTACGCCAACAAGCATAACAAGGCTAAATCCATGTATCATCTCGCCACCCCAAACAAACAAAATTATTACAACAAGTAAGGTTGTAAAAGATGTAAGAAGTGTCCTTGAAAGCGTATGCGAGATAGATTCATCGATTACTTTTGCTACATCGGTTGCCTTTGAAGTGCGAACACCTTCGCGAATTCTATCGAAAACAACAATGGTATCATTTAGCGAATAACCCAAAATAGTAAGAAGTGCGGCTAAAATTTCAAGGTTAAAATCGACTTGAAATAAGATTATAGCTCCAACTGCGATGATAATATCGTGAAATTCTGAAATAATCGCAGCTAAGGCAAATCTCCACTCAAAGCGAATAGCGATATAAATCAAAATCAAAATAAACGAAATGGTTACTGCCATAATGCCCTTTTGGCGAAGTTCGTCACCGACTTTTGGTCCGACAATATCAACTTTTCGAATTTCAAAATTTCCTGTGCCTTTTAAAATTTCTTGTGCCATTAGCCCTGGACTTTCGCCAAGCGAACTAGTTGCACTAGAATATCTAATCGTAACTTCGCTATCGCTTCCAAATTCGGTTACATTTATGCCCGTAAATTTGCCCGTTTCATTAAATTTAGCCCTAATTACATCAAGCGGTGCTTTTTGGTCATATTTAACCTGAATAAGCGTTCCTCCGCTAAAATCAATGCCGTAATTAAAACCCTTTGTAAAAAATAAAAACAAAGAGCCGATAACCAAAACAAGCGAAACAGCAAATGCAACATATCTAAATTTCATAAATTCATAAATTTTATCTTTATCAAAAATTTGCATTATTTGCCCTTTCTTACTTTATAACCAAACCAAAACGGCGTATTTTTGCTCTTTTCGATTTTATCTACAAAAAGTTCAAACATTCCGTGTGTGCCTAAAATCGCCGTTATCATCGAAGCGATAATGCCGATACTCATAGTTACGGCAAAGCCTTTAACAGGACCTGTTCCATAAGCATAGAGTGCTGCCGAAGTTATAAGCGTAGTTATGTTTGCATCGATAATAGCGCTCATAGCGTTATCATAGCCTTTTTGGATACTCTGCTTTATACTAGCTCCTGTTCGCAAAACTTCCCTAATCCGCTCATTTATAATAACATTTGCATCGACTGCCATACCGACGGTTAGGACGATTCCAGCCATACCCGGAAGTGTCAAAGTAGCACCAAAAAGTGCCATACAAGCTATCAAAAACAAAATATTTACGATTAGAGCTAAATCTGCAAAAACACCCGCCATACCGTAGTAAAATACCATAAAAATAAGTATCGCAATAGCCGAAGCAATCAAAGCTTTCATACTTTTGTCGATACTATCTTGTCCTAGGCTTGGTCATATACTTCTAGTTTCTGACATTTTTACAGGAGCAAGCAATGCTCCAGTTCGCAAAGCAATAGCAACATCGTGAGCTTCATTTAAACTAAATCCACCACTTATTTGTCCGCTTCCGCCACCGATTCGCTCATTTATTCTTGGAGCCGAATAAACCTGCCCGTCAAGCACGATTGCAAGTCTTTTGCCAACATTTTCACCGGTAAAATCACCAAAAATCTTAGCACCTTCCGAATTTAGCGTAAAATTTATAATCGGTTGGTTTGTATTTGGATCAAATGCAACCTTTGCGTCAATTAGCATACTGCCGTCAAGCACAGGAATTTCGTTGATGAGATATTTAAAATTAGGCTCTTTAACATCAGGGTAAATAACATCGCCATAGCTTTTAGCTTCTGCTTCGCTCATAATCTGCGCCCTATCTTGTCTAACCTCATCAAGTGCCATAAGCTGCAAATGAGCAGCCTTTGCAATCAAATCTTTGGCTCTTTGCTCATCTTCTTGACTTTTAACGCCCGGAAGCTCAACCAAAATATACTCTTTTCCTTGTCTAGCCACGGTTGGCTCTGCTAAACCAAACTGATCAAGGCGATTTCTAATGGTCTCAACTGCTTGTGAGATAGCATATTCTTTTGTCGAAGCTTCTTCTTCGGCTGTTAAATTTACTCTATAAGAATTTTCGCCTTTTTGCACTTCAAGCCCAGAAATAGCATTTAAAATCGCATCAAATTTAGGTGCTTCATCAGGATCTAAAATAGTAAATTCGAAATAATTCTTTTCAATTCTAAATTTATCGACGAATAATTCATCTTTTTTAGCAGAATAATTAACACTCGAAGCTATTGATTTAATCTTGGAAGCAATAGCTTCATCGCTTTCGACTTCAAGTAGCATATGAAGTCCGCCTTGCAAATCAAGTCCCAAATTTATTTTACTTCCGCTTTCGCTCTGCATTAGCGACGGAGCAGAGAAAATAATACCAAACACCGCAGCAATAATAAAAGCAATAAGCTTAAATGAAATTTTACTACGCATCTAATTTTCTAGCCACAAATCTTTTATCTAGCTCAACTTGTGTGTCATCATTAAGCTTAACTGTGATAAAATCATCATTTGATTTTACAACCGTGCATTTTAAGCCACCGTTGGTAACTATAACATCGCCTTTTGCAAGTGCATCGACCATAGCTTTATGCTCTTTTGCTTGTTTTTGTTGCGGTCTTATAAGTAAAAAATAAAAAATCGCAATCATAACGATAAGGGGTAGTAATGTTCCAAAAGCACTTTGTTCCATGTAAATCCTTTGTAAAAAATTTAACAAATGAGTATTTTACCTTAAATTATATAAATAAAGGCTTTTGTTGTGCGTTTTTTTTATCAAATTTTATTTTTGTATCGTTTGCGCCAAATTTATTTTTAGAATTTATCTCGCCGTTTGTGGCTATTTACGGACTTTTTTTGTTAATAAAAGAAACTAAACAGGTGTTTTTTTGGTGCGGATTTTTTGTAGGATTATTTTGGTTTTACTGGATAAGTTTTAGCCTTATTTATTTTGATTTAAGTTATTTAATTCCGTTTGAAATTTTAGGAATTGCATTTTTTTATGGAATTTTATTTCGAATTTGTGCTATCAGCGATAATAAATTTTTAAAAGCATTTTTGTTGATTTTTATAAATTTTATCCACCCGTTTTCGTTTAACTGGCTAAATTTAAATTTGATTTTTTCTTACGGCATTTTTGAGCCGAATTTACGGGCATTATTAGCCGTAATGGCAGGAATTTTGGCATATTATCATTTGGAATATTATAAAAAAGCTTTCTTTTTTATATTTTTGATTTTTGGTTTGCAGTTTTCGCAAAATGAGCCAAATTTTTTGCCTTTTGAAACCGAAATCGTAAATTCGCAAATTTCACAACACGATGTTTGGGAAAAAGAAAAAATATTTTCGCAAATAAATGCAAATTTAGAAAAAATCGACACAGCCATAGCCAAAAATAAAAAATTTATAATCTTCCCGGAAAGTGCGTTTGCGCTAAGGTTAAATTTACAGCCAAATTTGATAAATCATCTAAAAGAAAAATCGCAAAAAATCACTATTTTGCTAGGCTCGGAAGCCCAAGAAAATGGCGAATTTTATAACTCGGCGTATCTTTTTAAAAACGGAGAAATGCAAAGATTTGATAAATTTATTTTAGTTCCTTTTGGCGAAGAAGTTCCGCTTCCAAATTTCGCAAAAGATTTTATAAATAACACATTTTTAGATGGTGCAAAGGATTTTTCAAAAGCCCAAAATTACAGCGAATATGAAATTGACGGCGTAAAAATCGTAAATGCGATTTGCTACGAAGCCACAAGACCAGAAATTTACAAAAACGCTCCAAAAATCGTGGTAGCTATTTCAAATAACGGCTGGTTTGTCCCGTCAAATGAACCAAATTTGCAAAGACTTTTGATACGATACTACGCCACGCTTAGCGGAGCTACGATATATCACGCTGTAAATGGGAGCAAAAGCGAAATAATCACGCCAAAAGAGCTTTGGATAAGCAAAGCATTAGCTAAATTCAGATAGAATTTGAAGTCAAATTTTTATTTTAAGGATTGAATAATGAAAAAGGCAATATCAGTTTTGTGTATCGGCGCAACACTTTTGTTTGCACAAACACCTAGCCAAACCGTAACCATAAATAATAACCAAAATCAAACCAATGCCACACAAGGCGTTCCGATAACTCCTGAAAATATCCATATCGCACTTGCTCAACTCGCAATGGCGACAAATTCGACACTGCCACAACGCTTGGATTTTGTAACGATTTTTGATAGAGCCACTTCTAAGGGAAATATTCTAAAATATTATTATATTTTAAACGATGATGAAGATTTTGTGCTTAGCAAATTTAAAAAAGATAGCAAGGATAAATTTTTAAATGATATTAAAACAAATGTCAAAAACTCGCTTTGTGCTTCTGAAATGAGCCGAGATTTACTAAATGCAGGAGCTACATTTAACTATAATTTTGAACTTCGAAACGGCAATAAATATTTTCAGTTTAGTATGGATAAGTCGGTTTGTAAGTAAATAAACAAAGTGGCAAAAAGGACTAAAATGAATAAATTATCTACTTTGATTGTCGCAAAAAATGTAGAAAAAAATATCAAAGAGTGCATAAAAAGCGTTGAATTTTCCGATGAAATTATTGTGATTGATGATTATTCTACTGATAAAACCGTAGAAATAGCCACTTCTTTGGGTGCGAAAGTATTTCAAAGAGCGATGAACGGCGATTGGAGTGCGCAACAAAATTTCTCTATCGAAAAAGCTACGCATGATTGGATTTTACTGATAGATGCTGATGAAAGAATCACGCCAGAACTCGCGCAAGAAATTAAGCAAAAGCTTCAAAGCGATGAATTAATCGCTTATCGCATAAAACGCCTTAATCACTTTAATCGCAAAATAGTGCGCTTTGGAGTATTGCACCCGGATTTCGTAACTAGACTTTTACCAAAAAAAGATTTTTATCTCACAGGGCAAGTGCATCCAAAACTACATTATCCATACCCTGAGCAAAATCTCAAAAATTATATGCTTCACTATACTTACGATAACTGGGACGCTTATTGGCGTAAATTTGATAAATATACTAAATTATCAGCTGTTAGATATAAAGATGAAAACAAATCTGTTAGTTTTTTTAGAGATATTATTATCCGTCCTATTTGGGCGTTTTTTAAGGTTTATGTTATCCAACTGGGATTTTTAGACGGCAAAATCGGCTGGATTTTATCGGTAAATCATTATCTTTATACAATGACAAAATACGCACGATTTTACGAGCTAAAACATGGTAAAAATTAGTCTAATAATTTTAATAACTCATCGATATGATAAGCAAGTTTTGGATTATATGCAATATATTCTTGCGGATTATTGATTTTATGTTGATTGTTTGATTTCATTTGATCGGCTAAAATAAGCGAATTTATAAGGCTTTCTAAATTATTTTTATCAAAAAATAGACCATCGCTATCTTTAATAATCTCGCAACAACCACAGCTATTTGCAAAAATAATTTTTGTTCCACACAAAATACTTTCAATGCCAACTAACCCAAAAGGCTCATAAAGAGAAGCTAAAATAGAAAAATCAACAGCATTGTAAAGATCTGGCATATTTTTTATAAAGCCCAAATTTATAACGCTATCATTTTGCACTTTTTTATTTCCACAAACAGCGATTTTTATCTTGTAATTTAGCTTTAAATTGGCGATTTTAACAGCTTCTAAAATAAATGGCAAACCCTTTCTTTGGTGATCACCAGAAGGAAATAATAATATATTTTCATTTTCGTTAAAGCCAAATTTTTTACGCAACTCCACTCGTTTTTCATCTGGCATTGGATAAAATTTTTCAGTATCCACAGGTGGGTAAATCGTAAAAATTTTATCCTTTTCTACGCCATAAAATTCTACCAACTCATCTGCCATTTTTTGCGAGTGAGCGACGATTTTTTTTGCACTTTTATAAGCAGAAAATCCGCGTTTAATCGTCATTTTATCTTTTATCGTAGCCCTTCGCTTAGTGCCTTTTAAAAAGCCTAAATGATTTCCGCCACAAAATAAAATATCTGCATTATCGACCAAACTTGTGGCGATTAATTTATGATTTTTTGGTAATTTTTTTTGTAAAATAGCGTTAAAAACAGCATATCTTAGTTGAGCAATAGGAAATTGTGAAATTTTATGCGTAGGACACAACTTAGCAAATTCAGGCGAAATTTTCATACTAAAAACGCTTGGCGTGATTTGTTTGGCTAAAAAACCCTGCACCAAATCAAAAACATAGCGTTCCATTCCGCCCGATGGCTTAAAATTATCCGTAGCAATCGCAATATTCATAAAATTCCTTAATATATTTCAAACTAAACTTAAAAAATTATATTCATAAATTCAACTTAAATTTGCCAATCAAATACCGACGATTTCGCACCAAATTCGCATAAATTTATTATCGTTGCGGTTTAGTGCGAAAACTAGACTTGTTTATTTTTCTAAATTCGGTTCACTAACCCCTGACGCAACAGCACTAAAAACAACATCGGTCGAGCTATTTATCGCAGTTTCGACTGAATCTTGAATAACGCCAATAATAAAGCCGATAGCAACAACTTGCATAGCAATATCATTTGAAATTCCAAAAAGCCCACACGCCAATGGAATAAGCAAAAGCGAACCGCCTGGCACTCCACTAGCTCCACAAGCTCCTAACGCACCTACAATACAAAGCAAAAGTGCCGTGCCAAAATCAGGCGTAATGCCAAGAGTATTTGCTGCTGCTAGTGCCATTATGGCGATAACTACGGCAGCTCCACCCATATTTATAGTCGCACCCAAAGGTATAGAAATCGGATAAAGCTCTTCATTAATGCCTAGTTTTTTGCAAAGGTTTAAATTTACAGGTATATTTGCAGCCGAACTTCTAGTGAAAAATGCCGTAATTCCGCTTTCTTTAAGGCAGGTTAAAACCAAAGGATAAGGATTTTTCTTTGTCATCACAAATACTATAAGCGGATTTATAACAAGAGCTACAAAAGCCATAGCAGCAACCAAAACAACTACGATTCTAGCGTATCCCGCTAGGGCTTGTAAGCCTGTTTCATACACGGTAGTAGCAACCAAACCAAAAATTCCAAACGGAGCAAGTTGGATTATAAATTGCACGATTTTTGTAAGTGCTTCGCTTATATCGCCAAAGAATTTTTTTGTTTCGCCTTTTGCATATCTTAATGTAACTCCAAGTCCCACAGCCCAAGCAATAATGCCGATATAATTTCCCGTTACAATCGCATTTAAAGGATTATCAACGATTTTAAAAAGCAAATCTTTAAGCACAACCAAAACGCTCACAGGCGCAGGTCTATCTGCCCCTTCGATACCACTAAGAGCAAGTTCTGTCGGAAACATAAAACTAAATGCAACGCCCGTAGCAGAAGCTAAAAGAGTTCCTACGATATATAAAACAACTACTTTTTTAAGTCCTGTTGCGCCCGAACCAAATTCTTTATTTATAATCGCACTTAAAATTAAGATAAATACTAAAATCGGCGCGACAGCTTTTAAAGCACCTACAAACAGATTTCCTAAAAGCCCTGCAAAACCTACAAGAGCGTTCATAAACGAGCTACTAGCACCTTGTGCTATAACGCCAAGAATAGCTCCTAAAACCAAACCAACGATAATACGCATTATAAGGCTTTTATCCTTATAGCTATCGAACATTTTTTTCATATTCATAATATATCCTTATTTAGAAAAATTTCGGTTTGAAATATATCAAAATTTGGTTAAAGTTTTATTTAAATTTGACATTAAATTTTTAAAATTTGCTTTAAAATTTTATCCGAATTTAAAACTTAAATGCTAAAATTGCAAAGAATTTTTAAAAAACAAAGGAAAAATTTATGTATTTATTTACAAGCGAAGTCGTAAGTCCAGGACATCCTGATAAATGTGCCGACATTATCGCAGATAGCATAGTCGATAAAATTTTAATGCAAGATAAAAACGGCAGAGTTGCCACAGAAGTTTTCGTAGCAGGAAAACATGTCGTCATCGGTGGCGAAGTCAATGCCAAAGTCGATTTTACGCATGATGATTATCGCCATATCGTCAAAAACGCACTCGCCGAGATTGGCTATTTTGACAATCCATATTTCACAAGAGAGCAGTGCCTGCACCCCCAAGATCTGCAAGTTGATGTTTTTGTAAATCAACAAAGCCCCGACATCAATCAAGGCGTGGATCAAGAAAGCGGCGAAATCGGCGCAGGTGATCAAGGTATAATGTTTGGTTTTGCAAGCTGCGAATGCGAAAATTTAATGCCGGCTGCCATTACTTACGCAAGGCTTCTTTGCGATAAAGTTTATGCCTACGCTAAGGCAAATCCGCACGAACTTGGCGTGGATATTAAAACGCAAGTTACGATTGATTACGGCACGAAAGACAACTTCGAAAATTGTCTCCCACAAAGCATACACACTATCGTAGTTAGCGCACCTTGCGTGGAGAGCATGGATATAAATACAGTTCGCGCACTAATCGGCAAACTTATCGATGAAGCAGGACTTCCTGCAAATTTATATAACAAAGAAAAAACGATAATTTATATCAATCCGACAGGTCGCTATGTAAATCACAGCTCACTTCACGATAGTGGTCTGACAGGACGCAAACTAATCGTAGATAGCTTTGGCGGATACTCTCCGATCGGTGGCGGCGCACAATCAAGCAAAGACTACACAAAGGTAGATCGTAGCGGACTTTATGCAGGGCGTTGGATAGCCAAAAATATAGTCGCAGCAGGTCTAGCTAAAAAATGCGTAGTTCAGCTAAGCTATGCAATAGGTGTTGCTAAACCAACTTCTGTGAGCGTCGATACCATGGGGACTTACAGCGACGGGATAGATGATGAAATGCTATCAAATTTCGTAATGGAAAATTTCGCTCTCACGCCTCGCTGGATAACTGAAAAATTTGGCTTAGACAAACCTAGCGCTGATACATTTTTGTATGCAAATGTCGCAGCCCTTGGACAAGTGGGAAATGAAAGCTATCCGTGGGAAAAGCTTGATGGAGTAGCTACATTTAAAAAATTATTAAAGTAAAATTTTAAGTTGAACTCAGCCTAGCTTTTACGCCAAATTTGCAACGATAGACGAAAAAAGTCTTATCTTATGCGAATTCGGCGTAAAATCGTCGGCATTTGGTTACTAAATTTAAGTTGAATTATTTTTAAATTCCAAATTTGCTTCCATTGTCATTGCGAGAGTTTCGTAGAAACTTGAAGCAATCGCCAATGACTAAATTTAGAATTTGATTGTTTGCAAATTTATAAAATTTGGTTGTTTTTAAATTCTTTGAAATTTGCAAATTCACATTTTGGCTGTTTATACACTGGCGATTGCCGCACTCGCTATGCTCGTTCGCAATGACAATGGAAACGAATTTGATGTCTAAAAACCAAATTTAACTGCGTTTTAATATTTTTTGCTACACTTACGAAAAAATTTTTAAAGGAAATTTTATGGTTTGGAATTTAAATGAATTTTTTAAAAATGAAGCAGAATTTAACGAATTTTGCGAAAAAACAAAAAAACAAAGTATCGAATTTAACGCTAAATTCAAAGGCAAATTAGCAAATTTAAATGCGGACGAATTTTTGCAAAGCCTAAAAATTTACGAAAAAATCAACGAGCAAATTTCAAAAATTTTATCTTTTACGCATTTGGATTTTGCCAAAGATACGACAAAAGGGGCAAATTTAGCCAAAATAGAACTTCT
This sequence comes from Campylobacter sp., assembly GCA_017469645.1. Taxonomy (GTDB): domain Bacteria; phylum Campylobacterota; class Campylobacteria; order Campylobacterales; family Campylobacteraceae; genus Campylobacter_B. Next base: position 29,080 of record JAFUFY010000022.1, read on the forward strand.
TTGCAACGAAATTTCAGAAAATTTGCTATTTTTTGAACTTGAATTTAACGAGCTTGAAAGTACAAAACAAGACGAATTTATCGCAAATTCGCACGAATTTGAATATTATTTAACACAACTTAAAAAACAAAAATCTCATCAGCTAAGTTTCTTAGAAGAACGAATTTTGCTAAAAACTTCACCTGTAAGCGGAAGTGCCTTTTCAAGGCTATTTGATGAAACTATGGCAAATTTAAAATTTGAATTTGACGGCGAGTTTTTAAGCGAAGAGCAGATTTTAAGCAAACTCCACGACAGCGACCAAGAAGTGCGTAAAAAAGCAGCTCTTAGCCTAAGTGCTACGCTTGAAAAAAATCTGCATTTGCTTGGATTTATTTACAATATGATTAAAACCGATTTGCGAATTTCGTGCGAACTGCGAAATTACGAGCTTGGCGAAGAGATAATGCACCAAAATAATCAAATTTCAAAATCCAGTGTCGATGCGTTGATTAAGGCAACCGAGCAGAATTTTGACATTGTCGGCAAATTTTATGAGAAAAAGCGAGAAATTTTAGGTTACGAAAAACTTTATGATTATGATAGATACGCTCCGTTAAATGCCGATAATAGCGAGTTTAGTTTTGATGAAGCAAAGCAAATCGTGCTAAAAGCATTTTATGAGTTTAGCCCTAAATTTGGCGAAATCGCCACAAAAGCTTTTAGCCAAAATTGGATCGATGTTTTCCCGGCAGAACATAAGCAAAGCGGGGCATTTTCGCACTCTGCTAGTAGCGACACCCACCCGTTTGTGCTTTTAAATTTCACTTCAAGGCGTAGAGATGTTTTTACTCTTGCGCACGAGTTAGGTCATGCGATTCATCAGTATTTAGCCTATGGCGTAGGATTTTTTAACTCATTTACGCCACTAACGACGGCTGAGACGGCTTCTGTTTTTTGTGAAATGTTAGTTTTTGATTATATGCGAAAAAACGGCGGCGGCGACCTAAAAGCAATGCTTGCAGCCAAAATCGAAGACATTTTTGCCACACTTTATCGCCAGATAAATTTCACAACCTTTGAACGCCGAATTCACGCCGCAAAAGACGAATTAGGCGTAGAAGAAATAAATAAAATTTGGCTAGAAGAATCGGCAAAAATGTTTGACGGAAAACTCATTTTAAACGATTATTACAAAATTTGGTGGAGCTATATACCGCATTTCATACATAGCCCATTTTACTGCTACTCTTACGGATATGCTCAGCTTTTGGTTTTGGCTTTATACGGGCTTTATAAAAGCGGGAAATGCGAAAATTTCGTGCAAATTTATACTGAATTTTTAAGCCTTGGCGGAAGCATGGAGCCAAAAAAAATGGTAGCCAAATTTGGACTTGATATAGAAAATAGCGAATTTTGGCAAATCGGCATAGATGAAATTCGCACTCTTGTAGATGAATTTTTAAAGGATTAAATTATGAAAGATTTGATTTTAAAAGATGAAAATTTTAATAAAATGATGATAAAAAATATCAATGAGTGCATAAATTTTTTATTTGAAAAAGGGGTTGAATTTGGCATTTTATCAAATTTGAAATTTACCGAATTTAACCCTGCCCTACCGGAACATATAACCCAAAATTTTAAAAGCGAAGTGATTTTATTTGAACTTGCAAATTACACACTTCAAAGTGCAAAAATCGAAAATAACGCACTTTGCTTTGAAGCTGGTTTTGGTGAAGAAAATTTTCCTTCAACCGTTAGCATTCCGCTTTTTGCGATAATTCAAATAACACTTGAAAATATGCCGATTTTAATAAATTTTAGTATCCCTGATACCGAAAAAATGAAAAGAGAAAAATCGAAAAATATTTTTAGTAAATAATAAAAAAATTCGCAAATTTAAAAAACGAAAGTATCGTAAGGTGGGTATCTTGCCCACCAAAAATTATAAAATTTCTCCATTGTCATTGCGAGAAGCGAACGGGCTGATGTCATTGCGAGAAGCGAACGGGCTGAGCAATCGCCAATGGTAAAATAACCACAATGTAAATTTGCAAATAATCTGTCATTGCGAGTGAGCGTTAGCGAACGAAGCAATCCAGTTACGCCGTAAGGCGTTTTTGGGTTGCAAATTTTAAAGTATTGCTTTTATAAAACGGCTTTCGCCGTTGGCTGGATTGACTTCGCCTACGGCTCGTCCAAACCTGCTTCGTGCTACGCACTCGCACCGCTTTGCTTGTTTTGCCACGAAATGCTTCGCATTTATCGCAATGACAAGGTTGTCTGTGCTTGGTAATTAAAAGTAAAATTTGCTAAAATTCACGCAAAAATTCAAAGGCAAAATTTGAAACAATACTTCGTTTATATCCTTTTTAGCGAAAGAAACGGCACTTTATATGTCGGCGTTACAAACGACTTAAAACGCCGAATTTACGAGCATAAAAACAAAATTTTTAAAGGTTTTACCGAAAAATATGGCGTGGATAAACTTGGATATTTTGAAGTTTTCGAAAGTATAGAAAGTGCGATTTTACGAGAAAAACAGCTAAAAGGCGGAAACAGAAAACAAAAACTAGCTTTGATTGAAAGCATAAATCCAAACTGGATTGATTTGTATGATGAAATTTTGTAAATTTGCAAATAATCTGTCATTGCGAGTGAGCGTTAGCGAACGAAGCAATCCAGAGAATTTATAAATTCGTTTGATTTTAAAATAAATTTGTAAATTTATAATTCTTAAATTTATAAAACGGCTTCGCCGTTGGCTGGATTGCTTCGACCACTGTGTGGTCTCGCAATGACAATGGAGAGAAAATTCGCTTCTATGTGTCATTGCGAGTGAGCGTTAGCGAACGAAGCAATCCAGAGAATTTATAAATTCGTTTGATTTTAAAATAAATTTTGTAAATTTATAAAACGGCTTCGCCGTTTGCTGGATTGCTTCGAGTTTTTCAAACTCTCGCAATGACAAACAAATAAATTCGCTTCTATGTGTCATTGCGAGTGAGCGTTAGCGAACGAAGCAATCCAGTTACGCCGTAAGGTGTTTTTATGTTGTAAATTTTAAAGTATTGCTTTTATAAAACGGCTTCCGCCGTTTGCTGGATTGCTTCGAGTTTTTCAAACTCTCGCAATGACAATGGAAACAAACTCAAAAACTCAAAAAAAAAAACAAAAAATTCAAAAAACAAACTCAAAAAACTTAAAAAAACAAAAAACTTCGACCAAATCCAAACAAAATTCTAAATTCACTGTTACAAATTTTACACACTTTTTTTAGATACAAATTTTAGGTTTTATAGGTAAATTCTCACTTTTTGTGATTTTCTTACAAAATTTTAGAAAAAA
>JAFUFY010000023.1 GCA_017469645.1 Campylobacter sp.
ATTATTTTAAGAGAATTTTATTTTATTATCTGTTCGGCTTTTGTTGTTTTTTTTGGACTTGCTACGATTGCTCCTGATTCTGCGTTAGTCGGCAGTATCGGAAATATCATACGCGCGTATAATACCGCACTTTTTGGTTATTTTGCAAATTTATATCCGTTTTTGCTTTTAATTCCGATTTTTATCGGTTATAAATATTTTAAAAAATTTGACCTACGCCTTGTCGAATTTATCGCAGGGATTATTTTGTTGTTTTTCACTATTCTTTGCATACAGGGTGCTATTTTTGGTGAAGATGGTGGTGGTGCTATCGGCGCAGCTCTTATCGGCGAACTTCGCGCTATGATAGGTAGTGTGGGCGTTTGGATTTTTAATATTACTATTTTTATTCTTTCGCTTGTTTTGATTTTTGAAGATAAATTTACAAATATCGTAAAAAATTGGTTTATTATCCAACGCAAGCCAAAAGAAGAAATTTATGAGCAACCAACCTTTTCGCAGCCACAAAAACCGCAAGAAACATCGACTAAAAAAACTCGCCTTGCTTCAAAAATGGCAAAAGAAAAGATAAATAAAGCACAAGAACGCATAAAAAAAGAGCAGGGCAAAAGCCTATTCGACGATGTCCAGAGCGACGATAGCGAAACACAAAGCGAAAGTAGCTCCTTAAAATCTAGCAAATTTGCAAATGTCGAGCATTTAAGAGAAGTGGCTGAAAATAAAATGCTACTTGACCAGCTCGAAAAAGGTAAAATCGCAAAGCCTGATGATTTTATTTTGCCGCCTTTGGATTTTTTAAATTCTGCACCGAAAAAACGCACCAGCATAGACGAAAGCGAAATCGATAAAAAAATTTACGATCTGCTTGATAAACTTCGCAAATTTAAAATCGACGGCGATGTCGTGCGAACATACTCAGGTCCTGTGGTTACGACTTTTGAGTTTCGTCCTGCGCCAAATGTCAAAGTCGATCGCATTTCAAATTTGCAAAACGATTTAAAAATGGCTTTAAGAGCCGAAACGATAAGAATCCAATCCCCAATTCCGGGCAAAGATGTCGTAGGAATCGAAATTCCAAATAAAGACATAGAAACGATTTATCTACGCGAAATTTTTGAGAGCGAAATTTTTAAAACCGCTTCAAGCCCCTTAACTGTGGCACTTGGCAAGGATATTGTCGGTCAGCCATTTGTAGCAGATCTTAAAAAACTTCCGCATCTGCTCATTGCAGGAACCACAGGAAGCGGTAAAAGTGTCGGTGTAAATGCGCTTATTTTAAGCCTTTTGTATAGAAATTCGCCAAAAACCTTGCGTTTAATAATGGTAGATCCAAAAATGGTCGAATTTAGTGTTTATGAAGATATTCCACATTTGCTAACTCCGATTATAACCGAGCCTAAAAAGGCGATTACCGCCCTTGGAAATGTGGTAGCTGAAATGGAACGCAGGTATCGCTTGATGGCAGATAGTAAAGTAAAAAATATCGAAAGTTATAACGAAAAAATCGCAAAAGAGCACGGCGAAATTCTCCCTTTCATCGTGGTTGTTATCGACGAATTTGCCGATCTTATTATGACTGGCGGAAAAGATGTTGAATTTAACATTGCACTTTTAGCGCAAAAGGCTAGGGCGTGCGGAATTCACCTAATAATCGCTACTCAACGCCCAAGCAAGGAAATTGTAACAGGCTTAATCAAATCAAATATGCCAAGTCGCATTAGCTTTAAAGTTCGCTCATCTATGGATAGCCGTATAATTTTGGATCAAATGGGCGCTGAGAGTTTGCTAGGGCGTGGCGATATGCTCTTTACGCCACCGACCGGAAGTGTTACTATTCGCCTGCATGCGCCGTTTGCGACAGAAGATGAGATAAATACGGTCGCCGAATATTTGCGTTCGCAACAAAGCGTGGTTTATGATGATAAATTTATCACCGAAAGCGAAGATGGCGGCGAAAACGGCGAATTTGGGCTTGATAGTAGCGAGATAGATCCTTTGCTTGATGAAGCAAAAGAGATTATAGCTAGTGACGGCAAAACTTCTATAAGCTACCTGCAACGCCGTCTTAAAATCGGCTATAATCGCGCTGCAACTATAATAGAACAGCTAGAAATGACAGGCTTTTTAAGCAAACCTGACGCCAAAGGTCAAAGGGAAATTTTAAGATAAATTTGCAAATTTGTTTCTATGTATTATTGTAATATGAGCAAAACTAAGCAGTCCAAAGAAATTCGCAAATTTTCTAATCGCAAGACGGTGAAGCTGTCGAAGCAAAACAAGTGTAACGCTTTTTTTGCGTAGCAAAAAAAAATGTTTCTTGCGAAGCGTAGCGAAGCAGAGTAATCGCCAAAGTTTGATTTAAATTTGCTTTATGTGTCATTGCGAGAATTTTTGCGAAAGCAAAAATTCGTGGCAATCGCCAGTGGTAAAATAACCATAATGTAAATTTGCAAATAATCTGTCATTGCGAGTGAGCGTTAGCGAACGAAGCAATCCAGAGAAAAACCGAAAATTAGCTATTTTAAAACGCTTTACGGTGTTGGCTGGATTGCCACGAAATGCTTCGCATTTCTCGCAATGACAATGGAGATAAATCACTATCGCTCGTTTGCAATGACGAGTTTGAAATAAATTATAAATTTAAACTTTTGTGATTGCTTCGATTTTCACAGAAACCTGTCTCGCGCTTTGCGCGAGCCATCGCTACGCTTGTTTTCTTATGAAAATCTCGCAATGACAATGTTACTTAATTTGCTTGCTTTGCTGTCGCTACGCAAGAAAATGAGTATAACAACACAAGCACGAAGTGCGAAGTGGCATTTGGACGAGCCGATAGGCGAAGCCAATCACCAGTGTTTAAGTTACGAATTTGTTTGATTTATCATTGCGAGAAAACGAAGTTTTTGAATCAATCGCAAGAATCAAGTAATAAATTTTTAAATATAAACTTGATACAATTTCTATCAAGTTTAATAAAATTATTAGCAATTTATAGTATAATCTGCCAAAAAATTTAAATTTATTAATTTAATAAAAGAAACGGAGAATAATATGGCAAAGAAAAAATTTAAAACCGAAGTAAATGATTTGTTGAATTTGATGATTCACTCGCTTTATTCGAACAAAGAAATTTTTCTTAGAGAGCTTGTCTCAAATGCAAGCGATGCGCTTGATAAGCTAAATTATTTGTGCTTGACAAATGACGAATATAAAAAACTAACTTATAGTCCAAAAATAGACATTAAGCTTGATAAAACCGCAAAAACGCTAATCATCAGCGACACCGGTATCGGTATGGACGAAAAAGAACTAGAAAGCAATCTTGGCACAATCGCAAGAAGCGGAACAAAGGGTTTTGTAGCAAATTTAAGCGGCGATGTCGCAAAAGATAGCAATCTTATCGGTCAATTTGGCGTTGGTTTTTACTCTGCGTTTATGGTGGCTGATAAAATCGAAGTCATAAGCAAAAAAGCTTTAAGCGATGAAGCCTTTAAATGGAGTAGCGATACGAAAGATTATACAATCGAACCAGCCCAAAAGAGCGAATTTGGAACGCAAATCACACTTTATCTCAAAGATGACGAATTTTTAGATGAGTGGCGAATCGAAAGCATTATCAAAAAATATTCAAATCATATCCCGTATCCGATTTTTATGGATAAAAGCGAATATATCGCCCCAAAAGATGAGCAAAGCGAAGGAACTTACGAAATCAAAAACGAGCAGATAAACAGAGCCAGTGCGCTTTGGCGTTTGCCAAAATCTAGTCTAAAAGCAGAAGATTACAACGAATTTTATAAGCAAATCAGCCATGATAGCGCCGATCCACTACTTCATATACATACAAAAGCAGAAGGCACACATGAATACACAACGCTTTTTTATCTGCCTAGCAACCAGCCTTTTGATCTATTTCGCGTGGATTATCAAAGTGGCGTAAAACTATATGTCAAGCGAGTTTTCATTACTGATGACGCAAAAGAACTGCTTCCTGTTTATCTTCGTTTTGTGCGTGGGATTATCGACATTGAGGACTTGCCGTTAAATGTCAGTAGAGAAATTTTGCAAGAAAATAAAATAATGAAAGCAGTCAGCGAAGCAAGTGTAAAAAAGATACTTTCCGAACTGGCAAAATTAAAAGAAAACGACAAAGAAAAATTTGAAAAATTCTATAATCTTTTTGGCAAAGTGCTAAAAGAAGGGCTTTACGGCTTTAATCCAAACCAACAAGAAATTCTAAATTTATGCCTTTTTAAATCAAATAAAAGAGACGGCTTAATCAGCCTAAATGAATACAAAGACGCTATGGGCGAAGAGCAAAAAGAGATTTATTATATCAGCGGAAATAATGCCCTTATGCTAAAATCATCGCCACTTTTGGAGAATTTTAACAAAAAAGACATTGAAGTTTTGATTTGCGATGATGAGATTGATCCGATCGTTATGCCAAGTGTGAGCAAATTTGGCGAAATCACCATAAAAAGCGTAAAAGATGCCGAATTTGATGATAAAAATGAAGCAGAAATCAGCGTAGAAGCAAAAGAAATCGCAGCAAAAATGCAAGAAATTTTAGGCGAAAAAGTAAAGGCGGTAAAAGTTTCAAATCGTTTAGAAAATTCGCTTTCTTGCCTTGTTTTTGACAAAAACGACCCTGATTTTGCGACACAACAAATTTTAAAACAAATGGGACAAACGAATTTACCAGCCATAAAACCGATACTTGAAATAAATCCAAACCATGAAATCATCAAAAAACTAGTTCAAAATAAAGTGATGATAAGCGAAATTTCAGAGCTTATTTTGGATATGGCGATTTTAAGTGAGGGACAAAATTTAGAAAATCCTGCCGAATTTATCGCAAATTTAAATAAATTTATCGCAAAAGCGCTATAAATTCAGTAAATTTATCCCAAAATATCAAAGTATGCAATCAATTTGCATACTTTGATAACACTGAATTTTATATAATATTACTATTTTTAAGCAAATTTTAAAAAAAAATTATAACTTAATTTTTAAGTGTAAAAATGTAACAAATTTGATAAAATATCGGTTTGAAAATATGTCGTGTTACATAACGAAAATTTAAGGAGTAAAGATGCTTAACAATGAGCTTCTAGAAAGTATTAGCACTAGACTTGACAAAGTTGCTTTGTTGCCTAAGATGAAAGACGGCAAAAGCATAGCTAAAATGCTTGAAGAAAAAGGTTTTACAAGGCGTGATTTTATGAAATGGGCAGGAGCGATGACTGCAATGATTGGTTTGCCAAGTGCTTTTGCGCCAAGTGTCGCAAGGGCGGCTGAATTAGCCGATAGGCTTCCTGTTATATGGCTTCACATGGCAGAATGCACAGGTTGTAGCGAGAGTTTGGTTAGAACAGATACGCCGACAGTCGATAGCTTGATATTTGATTATATTAGCCTTGAATACCATGAAACGCTTATGGCAGCAAGCGGCTGGCAAGCAGAAGAAAACCTAGAAGGTGCGATTGAAAAATATAAAGGAAATTATATTTTGATGGTAGAAGGTGGTATTCCAAGTGGAAGCGATGAATTTTATTTAACAGTCGGACCTTTGGGGAAAACTGGTGCTGAGCATTGCAGACACGCAGCAGCTTCTGCGGCGGCGATTTTTGCTATTGGAACTTGTTCGAGTTTTGGCGGTGTTCAAGCAGCAAATCCAAACCCAACTAGCGCAAAACCGCTTAGCAAAATCACAAATAAACCTGTTATAAATGTTCCGGGCTGTCCGCCAAGCGAAAAAAATATCGTAGGAAATGTGCTTCATTATATTCTGTTTGGAACACTACCTGCACTTGATAATTACGGCAGACCAAAATGGGCTTATGGTCGCAGAATCCACGATCTTTGCGAAAGAAGAGGGCATTTTGATGCGGGCGAATTTGTCCAAAGCTTTGGCGATGAAGGCGCAAAACAAGGATATTGTCTATATAAAGTAGGTTGCAAAGGACCTTATACATTTAATAACTGCTCACAAGAGAGATTTAACTCTCATACAAGCTGGCCTATCCAAGCAGGTCATGGTTGTATAGGTTGCTCTGAGCCTGAATTCTGGGATCACATGGGACCATTTGAAGAGCCGTTGGCAGATAGACTTTATAATACGGTTTTTGACGGAGCAGGAGCTGATGCGACAGCAGATAAAATCGGTCTTGGCGTTTTAGCTGTAACAGGCGTTGCCATCGCAGCTCATGCAGCCGTTGCTACACTTAAAAAAGATAAAGGAGAATAATAATGTCACAAAGATTAGTTGTAGATCCGATTACTAGAATTGAAGGACATTTAAGAGTAGAAGTAATCGTTGATGAAGATAATGTAGTAAAAGAAGCTTACAGCGGTGCTACTTTGTGGCGTGGAATAGAAACTATTCTCAAAGGTCGCGACCCAAGAGATGCAGGCTTTTTCACACAAAGAATTTGCGGTGTTTGCACATTTTCGCACTATAAAGGTGCTGTTATGGCAGTCGAAGACGCTCTTGGCATAAATCCGCCATTAAATGCAGTTTTGGCTAGAAGCTTGATGTTTTCAGCGCTATTTTTGCACGATCACCCTGTGCATTTTTATCAACTTCACGGGCTTGATTTTGTTGATATTGTAAGTGCATTAAGTGCAGATCCAAGAGCAGCTAGTGAAGAAGCATTTAAATACTGCGAAACTCCTTATGCTTGTGGCGCTGATCACTTAAAAGCGGTTCAAGATAAAGTAAAAGCTTTTGTTGAAAAAGGCGCACTTGGACCATTTGCAAATGCCTATTTTGGACACCCAACATATCATTTAACACCAGAACAAAATTTGATTGCGCTGTCTCACTATTTGGAATGTTTAAGAATTCAAAGAACTGCTGCTCAAATGATGGCTATTTTCGGTGGAAAACAACCACACCCACAAAGCCTAACAGTTGGTGGCGTAACTTGTGTTATGGACTTATTAAGTCCTGCTAGACTTGGCGAGTATTTGATTAAATTCCAAGAAGTAGCTGATTTTATTAACCGCGCGTATTATCCTGATTTGGTAATGGCTGGAAAAGCCTATGCAAATGAACCAAGCGTTTTAAATGATGTCGGTGTTACAAATTTATGGACTCACCAAGAATTCCCACTTTCTGCAAATGAGTGGCTATTTGAAAGCGGCTTAATCCTTGATGGCGATATTTCAAAAGTATTAGAACTAGATGAAGCAAAAATCACAGAAGAAGCAACTCACACTTGGTTTAAAAATGATAAACCGCTTCACCCGTATGACGGCGAACAAGATCCAAATTATACAGGATTTACGGTTGAGCAAACACTAAATGCAAAAGGCGAAATGGAAGATACAAAAGTCCTTGATATAAAAGGTAAATATAGCTGGATGAAAGCCCCTAGATATGAAGGCAAAGCACTTCAAGTAGGACCGTTAGCAAATATTGTAGTAAATTACGCAAAAGGAAACAAATATGTCGTTCCTGTTGTGGATAAATTCTTAGCTGATACGGGGCTTCCTTTGGGTGCAGTTTTCTCGACTTTGGGAAGAACAGCTTGTCGTATGTTAGAAGCAAAAATCATCGCCGATAACGCACTAATCGCATTTAATAACCTAGTTGCAAATATCAAATCAGGCGATACTGAAACTTGCGCTAAATACACAATCGATAAAAACAAAGAATACAAAGGTAGATACATAGGTCATGTTCCACGCGGAAGCCTAAGCCACTGGTGTAGAATCGAAAACGGCGTTATTAAAAACTGGCAAGCAGTAGTTCCATCAACATGGAATGCTAGTCCAAAAGACGCAAACGGTGGTATGGGCTCGTATGAGGCTTGTTTGATAGGTCTTAAAATAGCCGATCTAACCCAACCACTTGAAATCATAAGAAAAATTCACTCTTATGACCCTTGTATTGCGTGTGCTGTTCATGTTATGGATACAAAAGGCAATAAGCTTAGCGAGTATAAGGTAAATCCAAATTTATGAGGAGATTGATATGTTAAAGCGAACACCTGAATATGAATTCTCCGTAGGTCTTAGGCTAACTCACTGGATAAGGGCGATTTGTATTGTCGTGCTTGTGGTTACAGGTTTTTACATTTCGTATGTTTTTATAGCTCCGTCAGTTAGCAGTGAGCCAAATTTGTTTTTACAAGCTAAATGGCGATTTGTCCATTTAGTGGCTGGTTTTGTGTTGATTGCGGCAACAATTTTTAAATCGTATCTATTTTTATTTGATATACAAAGTAGAAAAGAGCTAGTTAGTATAAGAGATTTTCTAAGTCCAAAAGTTTGGATAGCTCAGATTAAATATTACCTATTTTTAGGCGAACATCCGCATTTGCGCGGCGTTTATAATCCTTTGCAATTTATTGCCTACATTGGATTTTATTTTGTGCTTTTCCTTATTTGTTTGACTGGTATGATTTTATATGTTCATATCTATCATGACGGACTTGGTGGATTTTTCTACGAAATTTTGCGCCCGGTTGAAGCTATGTTTGGTGGTCTTAGTGAAGTAAGGATTATTCATCATATCTGTATGAATATTATTATAATCTTTGTTCCTGTACATGTTTATATGGCAATTTTCAATGCCGTAAAAGGCAAAGATGGCGCGATAGACGCTATTATTAGCGGATATAAATTTGCTAGAAAAGATAACGCTTGAAACTCCTTGTTTTAGGCATTGGCAATGTAATGTTCTCCGATGAAGGCATCGGAGTTCATTTTGCCAAAATGTTACAAAAAAACTACACATTTAAAAGCGACAAACACAGCATAGAATTTATCGACGGCGGGACTTTGGCAAATTTATTAATGCCGATTTTGGCAGAATTTGATGAAGTTTTGCTTATTGATTGTATTGACGCTGACGGTGGCGAGATTGGCGATGTCTATTTTTTTGATTATCAAGTTATGCCAAGTGCCATAAAATGGAGCGGATCGGCTCACGAAATCGAAATGCTTCAAACTTTGCAAATGATGGAACTTTGTGGTGACATGCCAAAAACGCACATTTTAGGCGTTGTTCCAAAACGCATAGAGCCGATGAGCTTTTGCATAAGTGATGAACTTAAAAAATCAAGCCAAATTATGGAAAAACAGGCGTTAAAATTTATTAGCGAACTTGGTTTTTCTTATGAAAAGATCGCAAATTTTAGCGTCCAAGATATAGCAGATGAATTTGAAAAGATAGAACATGATAATTGAATTTGAATTTATTTACGATAACGATAATGCCTTAATAGCCCATTTTTTGGACTTTTACGCGCAAAAAAGTGGGCTTAAATACACACTAAATTTAGAGAAAAATTTTACCAGACTTTTCGTCATCGGCGAAGAAAAAGAGCTTTTGAAATTTAGTGATGAATATATGAGTTTAATTCCAAATTCGGTATTTTTGGCTAAAACTTCGGTAAAAGTCGTAGAAACTGCAAAAGAGCATAATTTTACGCAAAATAGAGCTAAATTTGCAAATTTCACGCCAAGTGTTATAAAAGCTTACCAAGAAAATAACGCATTAAATGCAAATGAATTTGGCGTTTTAAGCAGCGTAAGTGTCTTGCAAAATGGCGAATTTAAGCAAGTTTGCAAAGAGAATTTTAACAAACTTTTGGACTTTTGTTTTACCGAGCTTTTTCATAATCAAAATTTGCAAATCAAGCTTGATGATCAAATTTGCGAATTAAATGCAAATGCCGATTTCAACGCAGATTTTTTGATGCCGACTTCCTTAAAAGCGTTAAGTAAAATTTTTGTTGCAGATGAAAAAATCGTCGTAGCACTTGCAAGTTATGAAAAACCGCTTTTAAATTTGAAAACAAACTCCATTTTTAGAAGCAATCACGAAAAAGTCCCAGCATTTTTTGATGTCAAATTTGCAGGAGATTTTTTTATTTATGCACTTTTTAGCAAACTTTTTGAAGAAGAGATTTTCTTTGTCAGCGTGAAAGCAGATAAAAGTAAATTTATTAAAATTGCCGTTTTGGACGAGCAGTTTTTGATAATAAATAATCCAAATTTTATAGATAAAAAAAGCGAAAATTTTCTAAATTCAAAAGATGATAAAAATTTAGCAAATTTTGCGTTATTTTGCGATGAAATGGGAGTTTTTGATAAAAAAATATTGCAAGTTTTTTTGAGTAAAAATCATAATGACACTATAAAAGTTTTTGATAAAGATTTGCAAGTTTCTATGCTGGAAATTAAAATTCCAAACTCTTACGAAGAGCTAAAAGATGAAATTTGCTCCGATGAAATCGGTTGCAGACTATTTGAAAATTTCAACAAAAGTTATGATTTTCCAAAAGGCAAAATTAACGCAAATGCAAGTTTTTACGGACTTTTTGATATAGTAAGTAAAATTTTATTTGATAAAGATGTGCAGTATTTGCTTGATTGTTCAAAAGATTTTTTAGGTAAAAAAGGCGTTAGAATCGATTTTAGTGTGGATAAAAATAGCAACTTTAACTGCATAAAATTTATCAAAAGCGCAATGAGTTTTAAACTAGCAGGGAGTGATAATAAGTTGCTTAGCTACGGATTTATCGATTCATTGGCGTATTTTTTAAGCGATTATTTTGATTTATTAAAAGAAGAGTTTGAAAGCGAAGTCATTTTGCTCACAGGGTCGCTTTTTGAAGAGAAAAATTTAGCAAATTTGATTTTAAATTTGACACAAAACAGCCACAATGCAAAATTTAGCAACCAATACGGACTTGAAGTCTTTTAAATTTGAAATTTTCGGAGCAGTGCAGGGCGTGGGCTTTCGCCCGTTTGTTTATAGAATTTGCACTGATTTAGGACTTTTTGGCAAAGTATATAACGACGGCGAAGGCGTGAAAATTTTTGTAAATGGTTCAAATTTGCAAATAAAAGAGCTTAAAAAAAGGCTTAAAGCTGAGCTTCCGCCACTTGCTAGGATTGACAAACTTGAAATTTATGAAATTTTGCCGCGAATTTATAATGATTTTAAAATCACGCACTCGCAAGAAACGCAAAAATTTAACCCCATTTTGCCTGATTTCGCCATTTGTGATGATTGCAAACGCGAATTTTACGACCCGCAAAACAAACGATACAAATATCCATTTATAAACTGCACAAACTGCGGACCTCGTTTGAGCATTATTCAAAATTTACCTTATGACCGCGCAAATACAACAATGTCGAAATTTAAAATGTGCGAATTTTGCGAAAGCGAATACACTGACCCGCTAAATCGCCGTTACCACGCAGAGCCAACAGCGTGCCAAAAGTGCGCTCCAAAGCTGTTTTTAAAAAATATTAACGGCGAGATTTTAGCTCGTGGCGAAAACGCTGTTATCAAGCTTTGCGAGATTTTAGCTCGTGGCGAGATAGTCGCTGTCAAGGGGCTTGGCGGATTTCATATAATGTGCGACGCGACAAACGAAAATGCTGTCTTAAATTTGCGAATTCGCAAAAATCGCCCCGATAAGCCATTTGCCGTAATGTGTAAAGATGAGAAAATGGCTGAAAAATTTGCCAAGTTTTGCGAAAATGAAAAAGAGCTTTTAAATTCGCAGATTAAACCGATAGTTTTGGTTGAAAAATCGAAAAATTCGCAAAACAGGGCAGAAAATGAAAATTTACAAATTCAAAATTCACAAAATCTAACTCTTGCCGAAGCAGTCGCACCGAATTTAGGCAAGGTTGGCATTTTTCTAGCAAATACGGGCATTCATTTGCTGTGTTTTGAGTATTTTAATCGCCCGTTGATTGCAACGAGTGCAAATATCAGTGGCGAACCGATAATTTTTGATGAAGCAAATTTACGCCAAAAGTTAGGCAAAGTCATAGATTTTTATTTGGATAACGACAGAGACATAGTTACGCCAAGCGACGATAGTATCGCCTTTTGCGTAAAAAATTCGCAAAATATTACGCAAAATTTTACGCAATTTTTACGCACTTCGCGTGGGTTAAATCCACAAATTTATAAAAGCAAATTTGATATAAAAGGCTCGTTTTTGGCTCTTGGAGCTGAGATGAAAAACCAATTTGCCATTTATAAAGACGGGCAAATTTTTATCTCGCCATACATCGGAGATCTAAAAAATATTGCTACAAATCAGCGATTTTTCGAGCTTTTAGAGATTTTTATAAAAACTTATGATTTGAAATTTGACGCTGTTATAGGCGACATGCACCCGAATTTTTTGCACTCCAAACATTTTGAAAATTTGGGCTTTAAAGTGGCGAAATTTCAGCACCATTTCGCGCATTTGGTTGCGAATTTGGCGGATAACGACCTGCTTGGAAGTGGTAAAAAATATCTTGGTTTTAGCTTTGACGGCACGGGTTATGGCGAAGACGGCACGATTTGGGGTGGCGAAGTGCTGGAATTTGATGAATTTGGCTATGAGAGAGTTTTGCATTTTGACGAATTTGCGCTAATCGGTGGCGAGAGTTCAATCAAAAATATCTATAAACTCGCAATTTCGCTGATTTTTAAATTTGATTTAGAAAATGAAGCGAGTGAATTTTTGTCAAAATTCAGCAAAAATGAAATCTCAAATTTGAAAAAGGTAGCTTCAAATTCGCCACAAACTAGCTCACTAGGGCGAATTTTCGACGCATTTGCAAGTATTATTTGCAGGCAAAGAAGCGTTAGTTTTGACGGACAAAGTGGTATGAGCCTAGAAAATCTTTTTGATGAGAAAAAAATCACGAGTGAGAGCGAAAAACGCTATAAATTTGAGATAATAAACGGCAAAATCAGCGTTAAAAACGCCTTTTTAAATGCGCTAAAAGATGAGCCTAGCGTGGCTGCTTCAAATTTCATAAACGAGGTCGCAGAGACAATGCTAAAAATCGCAAAAAAACAAAATTTAGAAGTCGTGCTAAGTGGTGGGGTTTTCCAAAATGCTACGCTTTTGGGTTTTGTAGTGCAAAAATTTAGTGCTAGTGGCGTGAAATTTTATCTACACAAAAGTGCTCCTACAAACGATAGTGGCGTTGCGCTCGGGCAACTTATGGCGTATTTAAGTGCTTTAAATAAGAATTAAAAAAATAAATTCGGCTCCAAACAGAGCCGAATTTGTATGAATTTTCGCAAATTTATCTAAATTTTTTGAAAATAAAAGACAAAACAAATAAAATCAAAAATACGACAAATAGGATTTTTGCAATCCATGCGCTAGTTCCTGCGATTCCACCGAAACCAAAAATTCCAGCAATAATAGCGATTACAAGAAAGATAATTGCATATCTAAGCATTTTTTATCCTTTGTTAAAAAATTTTCGCCGAAGCGATAGTGTAATTTTAGCAATTTTTTATAAATATAAATTTATTTCTCTGTTATCTCAAAAAAAAAAAAAACATAGCAAATAATGTATTTAGTGAATTTATAGATTTTTATATTCTTTATCTAATGGCTTAAAATGATAAAATGAAAGTAAATTTATTTCTTTGACATCTTGTTTTGCTAAAAAAGTCTAAATTTTAATAGCTGTGCGTAAATGGCAATTGATAAGCTTATTTAACGATACAATAAAAAACCAAAAGAGTCTGTCCTTTTGGTAACCAAAAAATTTAAGGGTAGAATTTACCCTTAAATTCATCCTTCGATATAGTTTTTAAGTTTTCGTCCGACTTTTGGGTGTTTTAATTTTTTGATTGCCGAGCTTTCGATTTGGCGAACGCGTTCTCTTGTTACATTTAGCTCTTTGCCGATTTCTTCAAGTGTTCGGTCGCTTTCATCGTCCAAAAGCCCAAATCTCATACGAATAACCGCTTTTTCGCGTTCATTTAGCTGATCTAGCACTTCATCGATTTGCTCTTTTAGGTCTGCTTTTAAAATTTGATCTATCGGCGAAACCGAGCTTTTATCTTCGACAAAATCGCCGAATTTGCCGTCGTCTTCGTTTCCGATAGGCGCTTCAAGGCTGATTGGCTCTTTTGTGATTTTTATCACCTGTTTTACTTTATCTATGCTAAGCCCCACTTCATTTGCGATAAGAGCGATGTCAGGCTCTTTGCCTTCTTCTTGCATATATTTTCGCGTGATTTTGTTTATTCGGTTTATCGTTTCTATCATGTGGATTGGGATTCGAATCGTTCGTGCTTGATCTGCTATCGCCCTTGAAATAGCCTGCCTAATCCACCATGTCGCATAGGTAGAAAATTTATAGCCCCGTTTGTATTCAAATTTATCCACGGCTTTCATAAGCCCGATATTTCCTTCTTGGATCAAATCCAAAAACGGCAAACCACGATTTGTATAGCGTTTTGCGATACTGACGACTAAACGCAAATTTGACTTTGCCATACGAGCTTTTGCGTCATCTGAGATTTTTTTGCCCCGTTTGATCTGTTCTAAAATCACTTTTAGCTTTTCAGGTTCTAAGTCAAAGCCTTGCTTGCTTGCTTCTTTTGTAAGGAAAAGTTTTTTAATATCCACATAGGTTGATACCATTGTAGCTTCCGGAACACGCGCGATAATATCTTCTTTACTTAGTTTTGTAATATCTTTTAAAATGCTTTGGTGATTTTTTTTGAGTTCTGCGCTAAACATAGGAAGTTTGTATTCCAAGCGTTTTAGCTCTTTTTCAAACTCGCTGTCGCTTTTTAGCGCTGTTTCCATTGATTTTACGATTTCTGTTATGAGTTTGCTAGTAGGACCTAAATCCATTAGTTTTTCTTTCAAAACTTTCTTTTTGAAAGCTAAATTTAGTTTTGCTGAGATACTATCGCTTTCTTGGATTTCGGTTGCGTTTTTACTAGCGAATTTTAACCAGTCCTTTTTGGCTTTTTCGAGTGCTTTAAAGCTTTCTATAACCTTTTCGGCTCGTTTGTCGTTTTTGCGATTTAGTTTTTTCTTTTCTTCTTGATTTTCTTCTTCGTCTTCGGCGTATTCGTCTATATCAATGTCTTCTTCTTCGTCTTCTTCGCCCTCATCAAAGCTTTTAAAAAGCTCTTTTACGCGGCGTTCTCTGTTTATCAAAGGCTCTTTATATTCTAAAATAAAATCTATCAAAAACGGCACAGAACAAAAAGCGTCGATGATAATATCTTCACCAAGTTCGATTTTTTTGCTGATTTCGACCTCTTCTTCTTTTACTAGAAGCGGAATTTGTCCCATTTCGCGTAGATACATACGCACCGGGCTATCAGAACGACTCCACTCCATAAGCTCACTATCATTTGTCAGGTCAAATTCGCCGTCTAATTCGTCATCTAGTAGCTTTCTTTGGGCGTCTTGGCTGTTTTTAGCGTCTTCAAGGTTTTTGATTTTTGCTACTTCTGCCGATGAGATTAACTCAACATCAAATTCCTTTGCCAAAATTTCGATTTTTTTAACATTTGCTGCACTTGGTGCTTTATCAAAAAATTTGATAAGTCGTTCGAAAGTAATGTAACTTTTTTGATTTTCACTAAAAAATTGTTCAACTTTTGAAAAAAAATCTTTGGAAGTTGCCATGTGAGATTGCTCCTTTTTTGCAGTAAAAAAAGCGTATTATACCGAAAATTTTTTAAATTTTGCTGAATTTATGAAAATTTAGGAATTTAATATGAAATTTAAATTTTCAAAATTTAGCAAATTTAGTGATAAATTTAGCAAATTTAAATTTTTAAAAGGTTATAAAAAATTAAGTTCAAAAGTGTTAGAATTCGCCGAATTTTTACTGGAATTTGGCGGAATTTATGGATTATTTTTTATTTATTGCAACTTATGCTCTTATTTCGATTTTGCCCGGAATCAACATGATGTTTGCTATGAGTATCGGACTTAGTTTTGGCTTGAAAAAAGCTTTGATTGCGATATTTGGTCTGCTTATATCGCGTGGAATTTTATCTTTTATCTTTGGCGTTGGTATCGGCGTGTTGATAGTAAAAATTCCGATTTTTATGTTTTTGATTAAAATTCTAGGCGGGGCGTATCTTTTGTATATGAGTTATAAAATTTATAAAAGTTCTGCAAATTTGACGCTTCAAACTATACCAAATTTAAGTAAAAAAGAGCTTTTTACGCAAGGATTTATCTGTAATATGGCAAATCCAAAAGCGTGGATTTTCATCGGTGCTTTACTTCCGAAATTTTTAGATAGCCAAAATATTTTAAGCGCAAGGCTTTTTATTTTAATCGCAATTATGCTTATAATCGAGTTTTGCTCGTTGATGATTTATGCTACGGGCGGGGCAGCATTTCGCAAATTTATGAGCGATAAAATTTCTATTATAAGCAAATTTTCTGCTATTTTAATCGCACTTGTAGCGATTTTGTTAATTTTTGAGTAGAATTTAATATTTTTTTAGTTAGAATAGTTGCCGAATTTTAAATTTGTAAGGTTAAAAAATGTCAAAAGTTTGGAAATTTAAAGACAATATCGACACCGATATTATCATCGCGGCTCGTTATTTAAACACTTCTGATCCTGCGATTTTAGCAAGTCATGTTATGGAAGATGCAGATAAAGATTTTTCTAAAAAAATTTCACCGGGCGACATTATCGTCGCAGGGGAAAATTTTGGTTGTGGAAGTAGTAGAGAACACGCTCCTATCGCTTTAAAAGCAGCAGGAATTTCGTGCGTCATAGCAAAGTCTTTTGCTAGAATTTTCTACCGAAATAGCTTTAATATGGGATTACTTATTTTAGAATGTGACAAAACAGATGAAATCAGCGAAGGCGACGAGCTAGAAATCGACCTTGATAATGGCATTATCAAAAATTTAACAACAAAAAAAGAATATAAATTCTCTCCAATGCCGCCGTTTATGCAAGAACTTTTGCAAACGGGCGGTTTGATAAATTATGCAAAATCAAAAATGTAAAAGGAAAATTTGTGAAAACTTATAATATTTGTGTTATCAAAGGCGACGGAATCGGCCCTGAAATCATCGAAGAAGCGATTAAGGTTTTAGATACCGTAAGCCATAAATTCGGCTTTGAGTTAAATTATGATTACAAGCTAATGGGCGGGGCAGCGTATGATGTTTTTGGTGAGCCGCTCCCTGATGAAACGCTAAATGCAGCAAAATCAAGCGACGCCGTGCTTTTTGGGGCGATCGGTGGCGAAAAATGGGACAATTTACCACGCCATTTGCGACCTGAAAGCGGTCTTTTAAAAATTCGCAAAGAGCTTGGTGCGTTTGCGAATTTGCGCCCTGCGATTATTTTTGATGAGCTTGTAAATGCTTCATCATTAAAGCCTGAAACAGTTAGCGGTGTTGATATTATGGTTGTTAGAGAGCTAACGGGCGGAATTTATTTTGGACAACCACGCGAAAAACGCGAAAACGACGCATTTAACACGATGGTTTATAGCCGTGATGAAATCGTTCGTGTTTCAAAAGTCGCTTTTGAAAGTGCGATGAAACGAAATAAAAAAATCACAATGGTCGATAAGGCAAATGTGCTAGAAACTAGCCAACTTTGGCGTGAAGTAGTAAGTGAAATGGCAAAGGACTATCCACAAGTGGCGCTAGAATTTATGTATGTTGATAACGCCGCAATGCAACTTGTGCGCGATCCAAAACAATTTGATGTTATTTTAACAGAAAATCTTTTTGGCGATATTTTAAGCGATGAAGCAAGTATGGTTTGTGGCTCGATCGGACTTTTGCCAAGTGCTAGTATCGGTGGCAAGGTAGGAATTTACGAGCCTATTCACGGCTCAGCGCCTGACATAGCCGGACAAGGAATAGCAAATCCGATTGCGACTATTTTAAGTGCAGCGATGATGTTAAGATACGCATTTAACGAAAACGAAGCAGCAGATGCGATAGAAAAAGCGGTAAAAGCAGTTTTAAAAGACGGATATAGAACGAAAGATATTGCGAGATTTGACGCAAAAGAGGTCTGCTCGACAACTGAAATCGGCTCAATCATCGCAGATTACGCAAATAAAATATGAACGAAATAATTTTAAAAGCACTTAGGTGCGAAGCAAACGGCAGATTTTACAAAGCTTTGGCGATTTACCGAAGTTTGATTCGTCGTGGAGACGAACAGGCAATGCAGTATTTTGATAAACTAAAATCAAAAATGCTTATGAAAAACAAGGTAAATTTAAAAATGCTAGATCTTTTTATGAGTAGTGAAAAAAAGGATACTAGCGAGTTTAAAAGGTTGCTTTTACAACTATGAAACTAGAAGACATTGCAAAAA
>JAFUFY010000024.1 GCA_017469645.1 Campylobacter sp.
ATTTAGTTCAAAATGGCTACGCTTATGAGATTAGTGGCGATGGAATTTACTTTGACACGGCAAAAGATAGCGATTATTTAAGCCTTAGCGGAAAAGCAAACGATTTAAGCCACCAAGCAAGAGTTGTCTCAAATTCAGCCAAAAAAAGCGAAAAAGACTTTGTTTTGTGGAAATTTGATGAAAACTGGTATGAGTGCGAATTTGGAAAAGGTCGTCCCGGTTGGCACAGCGAGTGCGTAGCGATGATAAAAAAGCATTTTGGCAAAAATAAAAGCGAATTTTGCATTGATATTCACGCAGGAGGTCTTGATTTGCTCTTTCCGCACCACGAAAACGAAGCTGCTCAGTGTCGTTGTAGTGAGCGCAAAAATTTAGCTAAATACTGGCTTCACAACGGCTTTGTGCAGGTTAATAACGAAAAAATGAGTAAAAGCTTAGGAAATAGCTTTTTTATAAAAGACGCTCTTAAATTTGTGCCGGGCGAAGCTTTGCGATTTTACCTTATGAGTTCGCACTATCGCGCAAATTTTAACTATTCGCTTGAAGATTTAAACGCTAGTAAAAAACGGCTTGATAAAATTTATCGCCTTAAAAAACGGCTTTTTGGTATGAGCGCGGATGCTATAAATGCCGAATTCAAGGCTGAAATTTTATCTGCTTTAAATGATGATTTAAATTCATCTTTGGCACTGGCAAGTTTGGATAATTTTATAAATTACGCAAATGAATATTTAGATAAAAATCCAAAAGATAAAGTCAAAAAGTCTGAATTTATGGCAAATTTAGATTTTATCGGCGATATTTTAGGAATTTTACAAATCAATGAAAACGAATATTTTCAATTTGGCGTAAGCGATGAAGACAAGGCTAAAATCGCCAAATTTATCGCTCAAAGAAGCGAAGCAAAAAAAGAGAAAAATTTCGCTCTTGCCGATGAGATACGAGAAAATTTAACCAAAATGGGAATTTCCATTATGGATACGCCAAGTGGCACCATTTGGGAAGTTATGAACGAAAGCGATAAAAAATGAAGGAATTTTTGCAAATTTTAAAGCGATTTAGCCCGTTTTTCAAAGATTTTAAAGTTCAATTTTTCTTTGCGATTATCGGTATGATTTTAGCTGCACTTGGCACAGCTGGGCTATCTTATATACTAGAACCCACAATGGACGGCGTTTTTGTCGAAAAAGGCGAAAACTACCTTAAACTCATACCATTTGCGATAATCGCCATTTTTTTAGCAAAAAGTCTTGGTAACTTTATGCAGACATATTTTATAGGCTACATAGGACAAAATGTCGTTAGAATTTTTAGAGAAAAAATCCTATCTACGCTAATCTACCTTGATATGAGCTTTTTTCATAAATTTAGAACGGGCGAGTTGATGAGTAGGACTATCAACGATGTCGAGCGAATTCGAACTATCATCTCAAATATGATACCTGAATTTTTTACAAATTTAATCACCATAATCGGGCTTTTAGGCGTTGTGATTTATCAAAGTCCAAAACTAGCATTTTTTGCCTTGATTGTGCTTCCGTGCGCTGTATATCCACTTTCTCGTCTCGCAAAGCGAATGAGACGCATTTCAAAAGCTTCGCAAGAAAAAACAGCCGATATAAACTCGGTTCTTAGCGAAATTTACTCAAATATCGAAATCGTAAAAGCAAATAACGCCCAAAAAAGTGAAATAAAACGATTTTCGGAAGAAAACTACCGAATTTACAGACTAAATTTCAAAGCTATCATCACAAATGGTCTAGTTAGCCCGTTAATGGAAATGCTAGGCGGTATCGGTA
Source organism: Campylobacter sp. (assembly GCA_017469645.1). Lineage (GTDB taxonomy): Bacteria > Campylobacterota > Campylobacteria > Campylobacterales > Campylobacteraceae > Campylobacter_B. Next base: position 1,800 of record JAFUFY010000024.1, read on the forward strand.
TTGCGATAGTCATCTACATAGGCGGAAAAGAGGTCATAGATGGCGCTATGACACTTGGCAAATTTACTTCGTTTGTAGCAGCACTTTTTATGCTTTATACGCCTATAAAGAAGGTTACTAGCGTGTTTAATAATATGCAAGATGCCATTGTGGCAAGTAACCGAACTTTTGAACTAATCGATAAAACGCCGTCCATCATCGGCGGAAAGAAAGAATTTCCAAAAAATATAAATTCTCTTTCTTTTCAAAATGTCAGCCTAAACTACGGCGAAAAAACGGCTTTAAAAAATATAAATTTTAGCGTAAATAAAGGTCAAACTATCGCACTTGTTGGCAACAGCGGTGGCGGAAAAACTTCGATTGTAAATTTGATTATGAGATTTTACGATACCACAAGCGGAAATATTTTGGTAAATAATGATGATTTATGCGAATTTAGCCTTGAAAGTTTGCGTGAAAATATCGGTTTTGTAAGCCAACGCATTTACATTTTTAATGACACTATTGCAAACAATGTTGCTTATGGTAAAACTTACGATGAAGAAAAGGTTATAAATGCCCTTAAATCGGCAAATGCTTATGAATTTGTAATGGGGCTTGAAAACGGGATTCATACAAATTTAAATGAATTTGGCACAAATATAAGCGGCGGACAAAGACAGCGAATCGCCATTGCTAGGGCATTGTATAATAATCCGCAAATTTTGATTTTTGATGAGGCAACTTCTGCGTTAGATAATGTCAGCGAAAAAGCCATTACAGAAGTGATAGAAAAAATCAAAACTGATAAAATCGTATTTATCATAGCGCACCGTCTTAGCACTATCGAAAACGCAGGTAAAATCGCAGTCGTAAATAACGGCGAAATCGTAGGTTTTGGCGACGATGAAAAGCTAGTTAGAGAGTGTGAAATTTATCAAAAACTAAAAGGAAATTTCGCTTACGAAAACAAAGACACAAGCGAAAAATAGATGAATTTAATCCGCTTTTTAACTAATTTTTGCTAGAATTTTGCGTTTTTCAAGGATAGTTATGGATTATAAAACTTTAAAAAAAATGCTTTTCAAATTTGACCCCGAAACAGCTCACGGCTTAGCCGAATTTGCTCTTAAAAGCGGCGGAAATTTTGATTTTATACTAAATTTGATTTCTAAAAATTTTTCTTATCAAAACGAAGCTTTAAAACAAAATATTTTTGGGTTAAATTTTGCAAATCCGCTTGGAATCGGCGGTGGCTTTGATAAAAACGCAACGATGATAAAAGCACTAAACGCACTTGGATTTGGTTTTTTAGAATACGGCACTTTCACGCCAAAACCACAACCCGGAAACGCTAAACCTCGCCTTTTTCGCCTAATAGAAGAAGAGAGTTTGCAAAATGCAATGGGATTTAACAACGAAGGCTGGGAAGCTATCGCAAAAAGAGTAGAAAGAATTTATCCTTTTAAAGCTCCCTTAATCGCAAATATCGGCAAAAATAAAATCACGCCAAATGAAGATGCCTTAAAAGACTATGAAATTTTAACGCAAAAATTCAAAGATTTATGCGATATTTTTGTTATCAATATTTCATCGCCAAATACCCCAAATTTGCGTGATTTGCAAGATGAAAAATTTATAAAAGATATTTTTGAAACTATGAAAAACATAACAGCTAAACCAATCTTACTAAAAATCGCTCCTGATATGAGTTTTGGCAAAGCGATTGATTTATGTTCTTGTGCCGTGCAAAACGGCGCAAACGGTGTAATCATCAACAACACAAGCATTGATTATAGCCTAACGCCAAATGCAAAAGATTTTGGCGGACTTAGCGGAAAGCTAATCACAAAAAAATCAAAAGAGCTTTTTAAAGCTGTGGCAAACGAGCTTTTTGGAGAAACGATTTTGATAAGTTGTGGTGGTATCGACAATGGCAAAGAAGCCTATGAACGCATAAAAATGGGTGCTAGTTTGGTTGAAATTTACACAAGTTTTATTTTTAAAGGTCCAAGCGTGATTAAAAATATAAATTCGCAAATTACCGAGTTTCTCGAAAAAGACGGATTTACTAATATTACCCAAGCAATCGGCGTAAATGCTAAAAAGGCGATATAATGTTTCCTAAATTTGATAAAATAACCCTAGAAAACGGACTTGAAGTTTATGCGATACCTGTGAATTTAGGAAGTAGCGTTATAAGTGTCGATATTTTTTATAATGTCGGCTCAAAAGATGAAATCATGGGAAAAAGCGGTATAGCCCACATGCTAGAACACATGAATTTCAAATCTACAAAAAATCGCAAAGCAGGAGAATTTGATAAAATCGTAAAAGGCTTTGGCGGCGTAAATAACGCAAGCACGGGGTTTGATTATACTCATTATTTCATAAAATGTTCAAACGCAAATTTAGAAAAATCGCTTGAACTATATGCCGATATTATGCAAAATTTGGATTTGCAAGATGATGAATTTCAGCCCGAGCGAAGCGTTGTTTTGGAAGAACGCAGATGGCGAACAGATAACGATCCAAGCGGATATTTGTTTTTTAGACTTTATAATACGGCTTTTTCGTATCACTCTTATCACTGGACGCCAATCGGCTTTAAAGAAGATATAAAAAACTGGACGATTGACGATATAAAGGATTTTCACGCTAAATTTTATCAACCAAAAAATGCCGTTTTGATTGTCGCAGGAGATATCAAAAAAGATCAAATTTTTGATTTGGCTAAAAAATATTTCGGTAGTATCAAAAATAAAAGCGAAATCCCACAAAATCACTGCACTGAGCCAGTTCAAGATGGCGAAAAATCTGCTATGATTTATAAAAAAAGCGAAGTTGATATTGTGGCTATTGCTTTTAAAATTCCACCATTTAACCACACAGATCAAGTAGGACTAAACGCCATTGAAGAGTATCTAAGCGGTGGCAAAAGTTCGCTTTTTCAACGAGTTTTAGTTGATGAGAAAAAGTTGGCAAATTATGTTGGAATTTATAATATGTCGGCAAAATTTGAAAATTTATTTATTATTTTTGCTTATGCAAATATCGGCATAAAAGCTGAAATTTTGCGTGATGAGATTTTTGATTTAATCGAATTTGCAAAAAACGCAGAAATCACAGATGACGATATGACAAAAATTCAAAACTCTGTTAAAAAAGATTTTATCTACTCGCTCGATAGTGCTTCAAAGGTCGCTTCTATTTTTGGAGATTATATCATTAGGGGCGATTTGGACGCTTTATTTGCCTATGAAAAAGGGATAAAAAATTTACAAAAGGCAAATTTAAAAGATTGTATGGAAAAATATTTGGTTAGAAAAAATTCAACAACGATGATATTAAGAAAGGAAGAAAATGAATAAAAATGTCATTACAGGCTCGATGGTTGCGATAATCACGCCTTTTAAAAACGGAAAAGTAGATGAAGTAAGTTACGCAAAACTGATAAAAAGACAAATCGACAATGGCATAAATGTGATAGTTCCTGTTGGAACCACGGGCGAGAGTGCGACTTTGACACACGATGAGCATAGAATTTGCATCGAAATCGCCGTTGATACATGCAAAAATACAGGCGTAAAAGTCCTAGCAGGGGCTGGCTCAAACGCTACACATGAAGCTGTTGATTTAGCCAAATTTGCTCAAAATCACGGAGCTGACGGAATTCTCTCCGTTGCGCCATATTACAACAAGCCTACGCAAAAAGGGCTTTATCTGCACTATAAAGAGATAGCAAATTCTATCGAAATCCCGGTATTGCTTTATAATGTCCCGGGCAGAACGGGTTGCGATATTTCAGCCGATACAATCATAAAGTTATTTAATGATTGTGATAATATTTACGGCGTTAAAGAAGCAAGCGGAAGTATCGATAAATGCGTGGATTTACTAGCGCATGAGCCTCGCCTTGTAGTTGTTAGTGGCGAAGATGCGATAAACTATCCGATTTTAAGCAACAGCGGAAAAGGCGTTATTTCTGTAACAGCAAATTTACTGCCTGATTACATTGCAAATTTGACAAATTTTGCGATGAAAAACGAATTTTTAAAAGCAAAAGAGATAAATGATGATTTGTATGCGATAAACAAAATTCTATTTTGCGAAAGCAACCCAATACCGATAAAAGCGGCAATGTTTTTAGCTGGTCTAATCGATACGCTTGAATATCGCCTACCGCTTTGCGAACCAAGTAGCGAAAATCTCAAAAAAATCGAAAGCGTAATGAAACAATACAATATAAAAGGATTTTAATGAAAGAGTTTATGAACGAATTTAAAGGAAAAACACTAGTTATCAGTGGCGGAACGCGTGGCATTGGTCGAGCGATAGTTTTGGAATTTGCCAAATGTGGCGTAAATATCGCTTTTACTTACAATTCAAACGAAGAGTTAGCAAAAGCCCAAGCAAATGAGCTTGAAAAAGAATTTGGCATAAAAGCAAAAGCATATCCGTTAAACATTTTAGAGCCTGAAACCTACAAAGAGCTATTTTTAGAGATCGACAAAGATTTCGATAGAGTTGATTTTTTCATCTCAAATGCCATTATTTCAGGTCGCGCAGTAGCCGGTGGATATACTAAATTTATGCGTTTAAAACCGCGTGGCATAAACAATATTTTTACTGCAACCGTAAATGCCTTTGTCGTGGGCGCACAAGAAGCTGCTAAACGCATGGAGAATGTCGGCGGCGGAAGTATAATAAGCCTAAGCTCAACAGGAAATTTAGTCTATATCGAAAACTATTCAGGTCATGGCACTGCAAAAGCAGCTGTTGAAGCTATGGCAAGATACGCCGCGACTGAGCTTGGCGAGAAAAATATTCGCGTAAATGTCGTAAGCGGCGGACCAATAGAAACCGACGCCCTAAGAGCATTTACAAACTACGAAGAAGTGCGTGATATGACAGCAAAATTATCGCCTCTTAATCGCATGGGTCAGCCAACCGACCTAGCGGGAGCTTGTTTATTCCTTTGTTCGAGCAAGGCTAGTTGGGTAACAGGTCATACATTTATCGTCGATGGCGGAACGACTTTTAAATAAAATTCGGAAAAGCAAATGTGGAATTTACCAAATATCTTAGCTAGTTTTCGTGTTTTACTTGCGCCTTTGTTTTTGTATTTTTTGATTTTAGCAGGAAACAACGACACGAGCGTTCATACAAGTTGGCTAAATTATTTTGCCGCACTTGTTTTTGTCATCGCTTCTGTGACGGACTTTTTTGACGGATATATCGCAAGAAGTTGGAATCAAATCACAAAACTTGGCTCGATCATCGATCCACTAGCCGATAAAATGCTTACACTTGCGGGTTTTTTGGGGCTTGCTCTCATTGACCGTGCAAATGTCTGGGCTGTTTATCTTATTTTAATCCGTGAATTTTTTATCACGGGCTTTCGCACGGTTATGGTTAGCGAAAATATCAGCGTTTCAGCGTCCATGGCAGGAAAGGTAAAAACCGTTTTTCAAATGATAGCAATCGGCTTTTTAACCATGCAGTGGTGGGGCGGCGAAATTCTACTTTGGATAGC
>JAFUFY010000025.1 GCA_017469645.1 Campylobacter sp.
ATTGTAAGTGGTGTTTTCAAAACTTGTCATAGCGTTTAAATCAGCTCCAAATTTAACGCCTAAGCTTTCTAGTTTTCGAATTAATTCGTTTTTGCTAAAATGTTCGCTTCCGTTAAATGCCATGTGTTCGACAAAGTGCGCCAAACCTTGCTCGTTTTCGTTTTCGTCGATACTACCAGCTTTTATGCAGAGATAAAAATATGCTGAATTTTTTGGATTATCATTAGCTAAAATGTAGTATTTTAGTCCATTTTCAAGGCTTCCTGTTTTAATGTCGCTGTCTAAATTTAGTGCTTCATTTTCGCTAATTTTAGTTAAATTTTCATCGCTTTTAACTTGCGAATTTGATTGTTGCAAATTCGCATTTTGCATTATTTCTTGCTTTTGCAAATCTGGCGTTTGCCCGTTTTTTGTGGAATTTTCACTATCTTTGCAACCACCAAAAAACAGACAAATCAGTAAAATAAAAATAATTTTTTTCATACCAACCACTTTATTTTAAAATTTAAATCCATTTTTCTCTTTCGCCACTATCATCGGTTTCGTTGCCGATTTCTTCGTGGCGTTTGTAATAAAATTTTACAAATTCTCTCACTTTTTCATCTTTTGGAAAATAATATCCGTTTTCCATAATGGTAAATTCGCTCAAAAACTTCTTAGCATCGACTTTATAAGCATAAATTTTCGCTAGTTTTTCATAATTGCTAATACATTTTTTCTTAAAATTTTCATAACTTTCCTTGCTAAAATTTAAAAGCAATTTTCCTTCTAAAAAGTTCAAAACACCGCTATCAAAAAGAACACTTAGATGGATTAAACTCTCGCAATAATACGCCTTGACATCATCGACCCTTTGCCAAGCAATCAAACTCACACTTCGGCGAATAAGCTCGTCTAAAACTGCCATTTTCAGGCTATCTTCTTCGTGCAAAAAGAAATTCATAAGTCCGCCCGTGGTAGCTTTATATTCTTCTATATATTTAAAAACTCCGCTTTTATTCATCAAATTTTCGGTATCTTCATCGATGAAAAATATATGTCCAAATTCATGCCCGATAGTCGAAATTTCATAAACTCTACGCCAAATTTCAGGGTGTTTAAACAAAATAGAGCGTCCAAAATTTAGATAAGTCTTATCAAAAATTTCGCTAGTTAGCTTCATAAATGGTCTTGCTTTTGCATTTTCATAAACAAAATCCACAAACGCAAAGATTTTTTTACCACAGTTTGAGCTTACAAATTCGTCATTTGGCACGACTTGGGCTGAAAAAAGTCCGTTTAAATCAGCCCCATAGTAAATCATCGGAGTTGAAATATAAAGTTGCGTTTTATCTATGTTTGAATTCACCAAAGAGTGCATTATTTGGTTGTTTGCTTCAATTTTTTTGTAAATTTTATCAAATGTCTCTTTGGTTTGGGCTTTAAATTTATTTCCGTCAAATTTAGACGCCCTTGCAAGGCGAATGTCCCACTCCAACGCCACTGCGTGCGTGTAAATATCTTCGTAATATTCAAGCGGGTGTCCTATTTGAATCGGAGTTTTTATATCCATCCACGCTATTTCTGCATCTCGCCATGCACCGATAACTTTGTCATTATCGGTTTGCAAAAATGCTTCTTTTAATTTTACCAAGTAAGTTATGTAGGCTCTATGTTCTGCGCAATTTTCTAACTCGCTAAGCTTAGCCAAAACTATTTCAAATGCGTGTTCTATACGCAAAACTTGGCTTTTAAACGCAACCGCATACGGCACAAATCTATATCTTCCTTCATTTTCTACAACTGCGCCATAAGAGCGGTCGCAAATCTCATCTCTTGGTGTTTTTTGATAAAGTCTATTTTCAGAAATAAATTTTTTTGCGTCGCTAAAATTTGAAAACTTAGCAGCAATTCTTTTATTTGTCGTATCGATTATCCTTTTTTGCCAGTCTTTTTGAAATTCATTGATGATTAGACCGATTTTATGAACCCCGACGATAAGTTGAAAATAAAATTCTTCTAAAATTTTTGCTTTACCGATTTTATTTATAAGTTCTCTGTGTAAATCTTCGTGGATCATGCGCGTAAAATCATACATCTCTTCGCGCAACTTTTCGCACTTTGTTTTACTAAATCTAAGTTTTTTAAATTCGCTCATTAAAGGATCTACTTTTAAATCAACAATGCGTCTTAAAATAGCAACTTTTTGCGATTTTCTCCCGCTAAATCCGCAAATTTTCAATCCCTTTTTAACAAAATCGTTATCCAAGTCCTTATAAAGCGCATTGAGCACAGCCTTGCTCTCTTCGACTAACAAATTTAACTTTTCGTAATCGTTCATTGCAAATCCTTTCGCGTAATTTTAGCAAATTTTTAGTTAAGAGTTTTTTAGTAATTTTCATTTAATATTATTTTGATACAATGTCGCAAAAATTTATAAATATAAAGGAAAAACATGCAAGATATAGGTGAAGCAGTTATTAAAATCATCGCTATGCCATCAGATACAAATCCGGCAGGAAATATTTTTGGTGGTTGGATTTTATCTCAAATAGACTTGGCAGGAAGCGTTGCAGCAAAAGAATTTGCACCTGAACGAGTGGTTACGATTTCTATGAAGGAAGTCGTTTTTAAACAGCCTGTTTTTATAGGCGATTTGGTTGTTTGCCATGCAAAAATTATCAAAGTAGGAACAACTTCGATAACAGTTATCGTAAATGTAACAGCTGAGAGATATTGCAAAGAAAGCCACGCTAGAATTTGTCAGCATGTAACAAGCGCCGAAGTTACCTATGTAGCGGTTGATTCGCTAGGAAATAAAATCGTAATTGACCCTGATTTAAAACGATCTAGGGGATTTTAAAATCTCATCGCAAATTTGGATAAATTTTCAAATTTGCGACTTTTTTCTAACGCAAAATAATCAAAATGAGTAAAAAAGAAATTTTCAAAAGCACCATTCCTGTAATGCTTGGGTATATTCCACTTGGATTTGCATTTGGCATTTACGGCGCTAGTAGCGGTGTTCCTGCATGGGTTTTAGTCATTGCTTGTTTTATGCTTTATGCAGGGAGTGGTCAGTTTGTCTTGATAGCTTTTATAGTCGCAAAAGCCACGCTTATCGAAGTTTTCTTAATCTCATTTTTACTAAATTTTAGACATTTTTTCTACACTATGACCTTGCTAGATGATATAAAACGCCTAAAAAATCGCATTTATTTTATCTATGCTTTAACGGACGAGACCTTTGCTCTGCTAGTTTCTCGCAAAAAAACCCAAAACGAAAATACGAATTTGGTTTTTAATCTAACTGCACTTTTAGATCAAAGCTACTGGGTAATCGGCGTAACGCTCGGAGCGATTTTTGGAAATATTTTGCCTGTGAAATTTGACGGCGTTGAATTTAGCCTTGTGGCACTTTTTGCGATACTAACTTACGAGCTTTTCAAAGCAAATCCAAACCACAAAGTGCTATCTCTTGGATTTGGCATTGCATTTATCGGACTTTTTGCATTTCCAAGCCAATACTTTTTATTTGGCTCACTTATCTTAGCAACTGCGATTTTAGCTATATTTAGGCGGTATTTATGAGCGAATATTTTCCTTATTTGATTGTCGCAGGATTTGCTACTATGCTAACGCGATTTTTACCGTATTGGATCTTTAAACGCAAAAGCGAAAACCGCACCCTAGCGCATTTGCAAAGACATAGCGGTTTGATTATAATGGCGATTTTAACGATTTACGGCTTAAAATCAATTGGATTTAATCTAAATTTAAATGGCGCTATTATGGCGTTTTGTTTGGCTTTAACTTTTATTTTACACAAAATTTGGCACAATTTTTTGCTAAGTATCACGATACCGACGATTTTGTATATGATTTTACTTCGAATTTTGTGAGATTTTCAAATTCAATATTTTGAAAATCTCACTTTTAAATTTACTCGGTTTCTTTTCTAAATTCTTCGTAGAATTCGCTTTCTAGTTTATGGTTGCTTTTTACGACACTTCCAGAACCGTGAATAACGCTTGGCATACAATCAGTGCAAATATGCACGGTTTCGCCACCTTTGTGTGCTTTGATAAAAACTGCTTCTTTGTCCTTGCTGCTTTCGATGCTACAAACATTGCAAATATAAACATTTCCGCGTTTCATTTTAAATCCTTTCGTTTAAAATTTGAAAATTTTAACAAATTTACTATTTAATTTCATTAAATTTCTTTTTTACGCCCAATTTTTGCTCATTTTGATATAAAATATGGCTTAAAAAAATCACAAAGAAAAGTTGCAAAAATAACCCCACAAGCGGGATTAGACAAAGCAGATAAAACAAAAAACAGCTTAGCATAAATTTATATCCGCCGCCTTGTCTGTAAATTTTGTCAAATCGCTCTTTATTTAGCGAGTTTGACGCCACATCGATGAGTAAAAATTTGTAAAAAAGGTAAAAAAACGGAATATTTATGACAAATAAATTCAAAATCGGCACAAAGTAAAAAACCAAGCAAATAAGGAAAATAGCGATAAATTTTAAAAGTGAAGTAGCCATTAATTTTACTACTTTTAAAAAATTTACTTCGTTTTGCCTTTCGAGACCATAATGGCGTAAATTTATCTCTTTTGTTACCACAGGCGTTAAAAATCCTGCGATAATAACGGCGATGATAACCGAAAAAATCAGCACTAAAAAAGTCCCTGCTATGTAAAAAAACGCTCCGATTATCCATTTTGTAATGCTATAATTTAAAATTTTTGATATTATCGGATAGTTTTGAAGTAGCGTAAAATCGCCGTTTGCAATGGCGATTTGTAAATTCTCAAAGCCCTCTTTTCCGCCAAAAAACGCCAAAACCCCAAGCACCAAAACAGCACCCAAAAGTGGTAAAAGCGAAAGTAAAATAAATTTTTTGGTTAAAAAATCTTTTATGGAAATATCAAAAATTTTACCCATTAAATTTCCTAAAATTTATTAAATTTCTTTTAAAAATTTACACTCAAAATTTGCTAAATTTTGCAAATTTATTTTGCTTCGTTATATTTTTTTTGAAGCTCGTTATAAATTTCATCAACGCCACAAATTCCGCTGTTTAAAATCTCGCCAAGAGCGACATTGTCTTCCACGCCGTTCCACGATTTTTTGTAAGTTCCTTCCTTGTAGCCGTTGTCTTGGCGGAATTTATTTAGCACATTTTTGCCGATATAAACTTCGAACAAAATGTCTAAATTTACGCCACATTTAAGCGCAACTCTAAAATAATTTGTCAAAAGCTCATAAATATCGATACTAAATCCGCTTGTTTGGTGGATTAGAATTTCAATATCATTTATAATTTCATAAATATTATAGTCATTTATGTTGTATGCGTGAGAGACGAAATCCCCGTATCCGCTTATCATCGTTATGTCGCTGACGATTTCATCTATACTGCGATTTTTATGGCTTTTTTCCAAAACCAAACTCATCACAAAGTGCCAAATATCAACGATTTCGATAACGACATTGTGCGTATCGATAGGTGCAGCAATATTTTTCCAATGTTTCCACGCAAAGCTGTCAATCAACTCAGCGCACTCCATATAAATGCACCTTTTCCAGCTGATAAGTTTGCCGTTTTTTGTATATCCGTCTTCCCAGCCAAGCCCGTTAGTTTCGTCATTTAGGCGTTGTTGCATTAAAAACATTTCTTTTATTTTTGCTAAATTTTGCATTTTTTATTCCTTTTTTTAAAAACTAAGATTATAATAAAATTTTTTAAATATTTAAAATCAAAGAGCCAAAAATGAGTGAAAAATTTGATAAATTTTTAAAGCAAAAGCACCTTTTAAGCCTTGCCGTAATGCACGAAAATGCCCCGTATGCGTGTAGTTGCTTTTATGCTTATGACGAGAATTTAAAAATTTTTGTCATTGCGTGCGATGAAGATACTACGCATATAAAGGCGATTTTATCGAATTCTAGCGTAAGCGGAACAATTGCACTTGATACTAAAATCATCGGCAAAATCAAAGGCGTGCAATTTTTAGGAAATATGAAAAAAGCAAATTTAAACGAAAGCGAGATTTATTTTAGCAAATTTCCGTTTGCAAAGGCGATAAATCCGCTACTTTGGACGATAGAAATATCTTGGATAAAATATACAGATAATACCCTTGGTTTTGGCAAAAAAATCATTTGGGAAAGGGATTTGGGATTGAATTTAGCCTAGCTTTTTGCAAAGCAACAGGCATACGCAATTTCAATAGAGCTAAATTCGGAAAAATCTCGGCATTTTAATTTAAATTTGCTACTAAATTTGCAAATTTACAAACGCGATAAATCAAGCTTTATATCATCATTTTTAATCACACAAATTCCGCGATTTAAAATGTTTTTGGCGATAAGCTTTGCTTCATCTAAGCTGTGCATTTTGTAAGTTCCGCATTGATACGGATTTAACTCAGGAATTTGGCTTTGCGAAGCGACATTTAAAATATCTTTCATAGAAGCTTTCCACGCCGAAATAACCGAGCTTTCACTAGGATTTCCAAGCAAACTCATATAAAAGCCCGTCCTGCAACCCATAGGCGAAATGTCGATTATTTCGACTTCGCTAGAATTTAGATGTTCTCGCATAAATCCTGCAAACAAATGTTCAAGCGTATGAATTCCTTTTTCGCCTAAAATTTCGTAGTTCGGACGACAAAAACGCAAATCAAAAACGCTGATAATGTCGCCTTTTTTGCTTTTCATCGTTTTTGCTAAGCGAACGCCGGGAGCTTGCATTTTAGTGTGATCGACTTTGAAGCTATCAAGTAACGGCATTTTAAATCCTTTTGTAAATTTTTGTGGTATTTTACAGAAAAATTTTTAAATTTTAGGATAAATTTTTAAAAAAATTAATCAGAAAATTCGGCATAGTCATCGCAAGAAAAACCAAATTTGCAAATTCGCAAATTTGGTTTAAAAAGAGTAAAAATTTATGCAAGTTCAGATTTTATCTGTCCCACCCACGCTTCTATGCGAGATTGCGTTAAATCGCTTTGATTGTCGTTATCTAGTGCAAGTCCTACGAATTTACCGTCTTTTACAGCCTTACTATCATCGAATTCATAGCCGTCGGTGGCGACTGCACCAACGATTTTAGCACCTTTTGATACGAATTTTTCATATAACTCGCCCATTGCGTTACAATAAGCATCCGAATAGCTAGAACTATCGCCCATACCAAAAATCGCAACGACTTTGCCTGATACTTCAAGCCCGTCAAAATCGAAATCCGCCCAGTCATCTTGCAACTCACCGTCGTTCCAAGTAGAACTTCCGATGATTAAAGACGAATATTTAGTCAAATCGCCAGGAGCAACATCGGCTACATTTACAACTTCATTTTCTAAACCTAAATTTGCAGAAATCGCCTTTGCAGCGTCTTCTGTATTTCCCATAGAACTACCAAAAATAATTCCTACCATTTTATTTCCTTTCAAAAAATTTTGTTATTTATGCTATATGGAACAAGTTTTACCTTGAAATTTGGCTCAAATTCGAAGCTTTTTATCTCGATATGTCGCCTAAAATTCGCACTTCTTGGATAAACTAGATAAAGCATATCGAATTTGCCTTTTTGCAAAAGTGCATTTTGCAAATCATGGCTAAAATTTGCCGTGTTTAAATTTGAAATTTCTTTAAAATTTGGCAAAATTCCAAGCCTAAATTTATCTTTTTGAATAACGATAATATCGTCATTAAAAGTAATTTTTAAGTTTTTATTTTTATGCGAGATTTTATCGAAAACAAAATTTTTAAAACAATAATTTGCATCAAATTCTATGCCAAAATCAAACGCACTTCTTAATAAAAAAATTATTTTCGCAACTTTTAAATTCGGCAAATTTGCCAAATTTGGTTGCGGTTTATTTTGCAAAAATGAAAAAAAAATCAAATTTGAAGATACACAAAATTTGGTTATTTTTTTAAAATTTAGTGGTTTTTTCGATAAATTTTGTGCTATAAAATTCCTAAAAATTTGATTTAATGCAGTGCAATTTTTTGCAAATTTTGGCGGAATTTTATAATCTTTATCAACATTTGCATTATAAATCGTTAAAAAAATCTCTGAAATTTTCTCTTTTTTCAAATTTGAAAAAATTCTTGGCACAAACTCGCCGTTTTCGCAAAAGCCGAATTTTTCGCTACTATTTTGTAAATTTTGCAAAATTTACTCCGCATACGACGAGCAAGAAAATTCTTGATTTAGATTAAAAACTTTGCAATACTCACAATACACGCAGCTAACGCTTCTTTTGGCACAAACTAACGGAATATTTCGTTTTTTGGTTTCGCTTTTGATTTTTTTCATAGTGTTGTGATTTAAAAAACTTGTTAGCATAACCACGCAGTCAGTTCCAGCAGGAATCGGCTTTCGATTTACCCTATTTTCGTTTCTAGCGTCCCAGTGCTCTATATCTTTTGCGCCTAAATTCCTTAAAACTGCCTTTATGGGAGTTATTTCGTCAGCTCCGATAACCAAAACTCTCATTTTATTTTCCTTTTTCAATTTTTAATTTGATAATTGATATTATAAAATTTTTTTCTTTAAATTAAACTGATATTCTATATCATAAAATAAATTTATAATAAATATTCTCAAAAAAATTCAAATAAAAATTTTAAAAAATCAAAAATAATAATCAAATAAATCAAATTTAATCAAATTTCAAGTAAAATACCCGTTATGAATAAGGCTATTTTTTTAGATCGAGACGGAGTTATAAACGAAGATATCGGATATGTAAGCAAAATTGCTGATTTTCATTTTATTGACGGCGTTTTTGAAGCGTTAAAAGGCTTTAAAAAGCTTGGTTTTTTGCTTATCATCGTTACAAATCAATCAGGTATCGGCAGAGGTTTTTATAGCCTTGAAGATTTTGAAAATTTAAATAAATTTATGCTTGATGAATTTGCTAAAAACGCCGTTTTTATCGATAAAGTTTATTTTTGTCCGCATAGCCCTGAATTTGGTTGCGAGTGCAGAAAACCGCGTGCAGGTATGATTTTGCAGGCGATAAACGAATTTAAAATAGATCCGAAAAAATCGGTCTTAATCGGCGATAAGCCTAGCGATATAGAAGCAGCCAAAAATGCAAATTTGGCAAATTCTTATCAAATAGGTATTGACGGAGCAAATTTATATGAAATTTATAAAAAAATAAAGGATAATTTATGAGAATAGTTATCACAGGCGGCGGCGGATTTATCGGTTCAAATTTAGCAAAACACTTTATGGCTGAACATGAAGTTTTGGTGGTCGATAGCTTTCGCTCAAACAAAACTTTTAGCAACGGCAACTTACGAAGTTTCGGGCATTTTAAAAATTTGCTAGGATTTGACGGGGAGATTTATTGTGGCGACATTTGCGACGAAAAGACAATGCAAAAAATTCGCTCTTTTAGACCTGATGTTATTTTCCACGAAGCAGCCATTTCCGATACGACTGTTAGCGAACAAGACGAACTTTTAAAGGTAAATTTAAACTCATTTTACGATTTGCTTGAAATTTCGCGTGATACAGGCGCAAAGCTCATTTATGCAAGTTCAGCGGCAACTTATGGTAATGCTAGTGCCCCACAAAAGGTATTTGAATGCGAAAATCCAAACAATGTTTATGGTTTTAGCAAACTTATGATGGATAAAACGGCTTTGAAATTCGATAAAGAATTTGGCACCAAAACTATCGGTTTAAGGTATTTTAATGTCTATGGCGGGGGCGAATTTTTCAAAAACAAAACCGCTTCAATGGTGCTTGGATTTGGTTTGCAAATTTTGGGCGGAAACGCACCAAAACTCTTTGTCGGAAGCGATAAAATTTTTAGAGATTTTATCTATGTAAAAGATATTATTAACGCTAACGAACTTGCGATGAAATCAGATACTAACGGCGTTTTTAATGTCGGAACAGGAAACGCTAGAACTTTCCAAGACATAGCCGACATTTTACAAAGCGAACTTGGCACGAGCTACGGCAACGAATATATCCCAAATCCATTTAGCTCACAATATCAGTTTTTCACACAAGCAGACATTGAGCCGACTAGAAACGCACTTGGATATGAGCCAAAATGGACGCTAGAAGCAGGGATCAAGGATTATCTACCTGAAATAATTAAAATTCATGAGAGTTTGAAAAATGGCTAAAATACTAGTTATCGGCGATTTAATGATAGATCATTATATTTGGGGAAGTTGCGATAGAATTTCGCCAGAAGCCCCAGTGCAGGTCGTTTTAAAGCAAAATGAAAACAAAAGACTTGGCGGAAGCGGAAATGTGGTTTCAAATTTGATCGCTCTTGGGGCGGAAGTCGGCGTCATAAGCGTGGTCGGGGATGACAGCCTTGGCGAAGAGATACTAAATTTAATCTCGCTTCGTGGCGCAAAAGCTGAGCTAGTCATAAAAGAAAAAGGGCGAAAATCTAGCCAAAAATCCCGCATAATGGTCGCTCACCAGCAGGTTTTGAGGGTTGATACCGAAAGCGTTTGCGATATTTCGTGCGAAAGCGAAATAATCGATAAATTCGATGAAATTTTAAGCAGATACGACATAGTTTTGCTAAGCGATTACGGCAAGGGCGTTTTGAGTAAAAATTTATGCCAAGAAATCATTGCCAAAACTACGGCTAAAAACAAAATGGTTTTAGTCGATCCAAAAGGCAAGGACTATTTAAAATACAAAGGTGCAACGCTTCTTACGCCAAATAAAAAAGAAGCAGGAATCGCGCTAGATACTGACCTAAATTCATCACAAAGCATAAATCAAGCCGTGCAAAATTTAAAAGAAAAATTTGCTCTAAAATATGGTCTTATAACGCTTAGCGAAGAAGGCATTATTTTATGCGATGAAAATTCGCAAATTCGCTCTTTTCCGGCGTTAGCCAAAGAGGTTTTTGATGTAACGGGCGCCGGAGATAGCGTTTTAGCGACTTTGGGATACTGCTTGGCAAGTGGAGCAAACATAGATGAAGCCATAGAAACTGCAAATTTAGCAGCCGCAGTCGTAGTCGGCAAGGTAGGCTCAGCAGATGCTGCTTGGAGCGAAATCGAAGCTCTAAAAAGCACGAAAATCGGCTTAGAGCGAAAAATCGTTGATTTACCGACTTTGCTCGGGCTTTATCTAAAAGATAAAAAAGTGGTTTTTACAAATGGTTGCTTTGATATTTTGCATGTGGGGCATATTTCGTATCTGCAAAAAGCAAAAGAGCTTGGCGATATTTTGATTGTGGGGCTAAACTCAGATCGCTCCGTCAAAGCCCTAAAAGGCGATCCGCGCCCAGTAAATGAGCAAAATGATAGAGCTAAAATGCTTGCAGCTCTTGAATGCGTGGATTTTGTAGTGATTTTCGACGATGATACACCACACAACTTAATCAAAGCCCTAAAACCCGATATTTTGGTAAAAGGTGCAGATTACACAGGCAAAAAAGTGGTTGGTAGCGAATTTGTTAAGGAAACGAAACTGATAGAATTCGTCGAAGGTAAAAGCACAACAAATTTGATAAATAAAATTAAAGGTTAAAAAATGTTTGAAAATGAATTAAAAGCACATTTCGAAGTCGCGCAAAAAACGGCGAATTTAAGCGGTGCAATCAAAAAAGCGACTGATATTATAGTAGAGTGCCTTAAAAACGGCGGACGAGTTTTGATATGTGGCAACGGCGGAAGTGCCGCAGATAGCCAACACTTCGCAGCAGAACTAAGTGGCAGGTATAAAACCGAGCGAACTCCACTAGCAGGAATCGCCCTTACCACCGATACTTCGGCATTAACAGCCATCGGAAATGACTATGGATATGATGCGGTTTTTGCTAGACAATGCGGTGCAATCGGACGAACGGGCGATGTTTTGGTAGGAATTTCCACAAGCGGAAATAGCAAAAATGTGCTAAATGCCTTTGAAGTCGCCAAAAAAATCGGTATGCGAACGATAGGTTTTAGCGGCAAAGGCGGTGGCGCGATGAACGAAGCGTGTGAGCTAAATTTGGTAGTCCCTAGCGACGATACAGCCAGAATCCAAGAAATGCATATTTTGATTATTCACACTATTTGCGGTGGCGTGGATAAGGCATATAAGGAAGCGTAAATGCAAAAATTTTTACAAAAACTAGACAAAGCTATCTTTGCTTTGCTTGTAGCGTGGTGCTTTTTTGCTTTTTTTTTCAAAGTAAATGCGCTAAATAATTTATCCTCGATTCTACTTGGTCTTGGGCTACTTTTATATATTTGTCTTGATTTTAAAACAGCAAAAGAGACATTTTTAGCAAATTTAAAATCGAATTTAGTGCTTTTGATTTTCTTATCTGTTTTGCTTTTGGGTGCCATTATAATCTCGCTAAATTCGTATTTTGATAGCTCAAAAGAATTTAGCAAACTCATTAGGCGAGAGATACTTTTTTTGATTTTATTAATGTTTCTTTCTTGGTTTGGCAAAAAAGGGTTAGATACACAAAAAATAATTAAATTTTGTTTTTATGCCATTATTGCTTCATTTGCGATAAATTTACTATATTTTTTCTTGCAAGATATTGTTGCTATCGAAATTTTAAATCGTAGAAAGCATAGCTCACCAAGCATTATAGATAGATATTACGCAAAACAATTTGATATATTTTTTCCATTTTGTTTAATCGCTATTTTTATGCAAAATAAAAAATATGTAAAAATTTTTCTTGCCCTTATTTTATGTATAGGAATGGCATTTTTAACTCTAACTGGTGCTAGGGGCGGTCTTCTTACTTTTTTAGTAACTTTTTTACTAATTGTTACTTGCTTTACATTAAAAAAAGACTTTGATAAAAAAATATTACTTACTATTTTTTCCGTTATGGCAATAGCCGCCCTATCATTTGTTATAGCCATTAACCAAAGCCCATATTTACAAAAAAAATATTTACACACAATGCATTCTAGTGGAAGAAATATTATCATAAAAGAACGATTTCCATTACTTCTAAACTCAAAATACGCTTTGAGAGGACTTGGAGCAGGCGATATACAGTATCAAAGATTTTTAAATGACCAACCATCGAAAGTACAAGAAAAGCTAGGTCCCAGAACAAAAAGCAAAGAACCACAGCTATATAAAACACACTTTTTTCACGACGAACCTACACTTTTGGGTGTTTATTGGCATTACGGTGTTTTTGGAGCATTTTGTTTTTTAATCGTAATTTGCTTTATATTTTTTAGCGGAATTAAAGCATTTTTCGAAAAAAACAATTATTATATATTTGGACTCAGTTGCAGTGCATTTGCCTACTTTTTTATTGCAGGACTGTTTGAGAATCATTCTGATTTAAAAGTTTTATTAAGTTACTGTATTTTGTATCTGATTTTCAAATCTGCCAAATTCGCTAAATCAGCCGTTTAGATTTAGCGAATTTACTGCTTCTAAAACCATTTTTGGTGTTAAATTTTTCATGCACTCGTGCGTTTTTAACGGACAAATTCGCTTCATGCAGGGCATACATGGCAAATTTAGATGAACGATTTTTGCATTTTTGTTCCCGTACGGTGAAGTCTCATCAAATCTAGTCGGTCCAAAAACTGCCACACTTGGGATTTTAAAAGCTGCTGCGATATGCATAGGACCGCTATCGTTTGTGATAAAAAGATCTAAATTTGCGATATTTTCGCAAAGCTCTTTTATGCTCGTTTTTCCACATAAATTCACACAAACTACGCCATTTTGCCTTAAAATTTGCTCGATTTCATCGCAAATTCCCTTTTCACCCACTCCCCCAAAAATCACAATATCAAATTTATCTTTCAAAGCAGTCGCCACTTCGGCAAAATAAGTAGGATACCAACGCTTTGCCGAGCCGTAAGTAGCTCCCGGATTTAGTCCTAAAAGTTTTTTTTGTGAATTTAGAAGCGATTTTTTTTCAAAATACAACTTTTGATTTTGCGTTAAATTTTGCAAATTCAAAGCAGAATTCACAAAATTTAGATATTTTTGCACTTGATGAATTTTTTCGCCATTGTTTTTAAATATAAATTTACGCCCTGCATTAGCAAATTTAAGAAAAACTCTGCTTGCAAAATGCGAACGAAAACTCACGGCGATGTCAAATTTGCCAAGATTTTTTGCCGTTTTTATCAAATTTAAAAGCCTAAATTTACTTTTTCTACTCTCATCTATGACGATTTTTTCGCAATTTGGGTGATTTGCGTATAAATTTGCACTAGCAAACGAGCCAAAAAAGACTATTTTTGCATTATCAAAATTCACGCATAAATTTTCAACCGCCGCACTCGCCATCACGCCATCACCTAACCACGACGGAAGCTCAATCAAAATTCGCATTTATAGCCTTTTAAATCTAGCTCATCAACTCTTAATTTGATTATTTTGCAAATTTGCTCGAAATTAAGTTCGATTAAACACTTGCTTGTTTTGCTATTATCACAGCCCTTGTGTTTGCACGGAATACAACTTTTATCATCTTGGATAATAGTATGTTTGCCGTTATTTTGAACTCCGCCTTTATCCAGATAATTATTTTTTTGCAAATCATTATCCCACGCACCCCAACACAGCGTCCCTGTCGGTCCAAAAAATGCGATAACAGGCGTATTATTTGCAGCACTAATATGCATTATAGAAGTATCCACGCCGATAAAAAGTCTAGCTTTTGAGTTTAAAAATGCCACTTCTTTTAAATTTAGATTTCCTAAAAATTTAATAGGGTTTGATTTACAAAAGCTTAAAATTTGCTCATTTTTTTGCATTTCAGCCTCATTTTTATCGCCCGTTATAACGACTTTTATGCCTAAATCAATCTCGCAAAAATCGATAATCTTAGCAGCAAGTTCATCACTAAGGCATTTGAAAAAAAGCACACTCATTAGATGAATATGTATAAAATTTTCGGGCAAATCTCTAAATTTAGAGCTAAAATCATCAAAATAGATAGAAACTTTTTTACTAATAGGCTCAAATCCTAAAACTCGCAAAACATCTAAATTCTGTTCTACCGTATGTTTTTCTTTGCTATGTTTCAAACTTTTTGTGATAAATTTATTTAAATATGCATGTCTTGTAGGATAGGCAATAATCTCTTTTGCACCGCTTAAAATAGCCAAAATAAGCCCACGATCGCCTTCTGTGGTTTGGATAATAATATCAAATTTTTCTCGCCTTAATTCAAGAGCAAATTTAATCTCTCCCCAAATTCTAGCAAAGATATTTGCATTTTTTATCTTTTCTCGCTCATAAATGTGAATTTTTGCTACATTTGGATTTTGCGTTATCATCTCTTCCGTGCTACGATTTAGAGCAAAATGAATTTGGGCATCTGGATAAAAATGTCTTAAATTTTCTAAAAGCGGAGTAGTTAGTAGCACATCGCCGATACGCCTAAATTTCATAACTAAAATTTTCATTTTATCTCTTCGCTCCGTAAAATTGGCTCATTTATAACTCTCTTCATAGTAGTGATTAAATTTTTATGCATCCAAAAATACTCATCGGGCCCATCTTCGATAACTTTTTTTGTAGCATCACTTTGCATTTGTGTGGCGATTTGCACGGCGTTTTTGCCAAGCTTGTTTATGTCGATAGGCTCGTAAAATTCAATATCAGTAACGCTTTCTCCATTTCTACGGGCAAAAAAAGGAACGATTAGGGCATTTAGCTTTTGCGCAAACACAGAAGCCACGGGCGTGTGAGATATTTTTTTACCAAAAAATTCGCACTCTATGCCCTCATCTCCTGCATTTTGATCGACTAAAATTCCAAGCATTCTGCCGTTTTTAAGCGCTCTTAGCATTTCTTTTGCACCGCCTTTTTTCGAAATCAACTCTATGTCAAATTTTACCCTATTTTTGGTTAAAATTTTATCCATCGCCACACTATCAAGCTTTCGCCCGACTATACTCATTTTACCAAATTTTGCCCCCATAGCAAGTCCCATTATCTCCCAGTTACCATAATGCGCTGTTTGCACAATGATTGGTCGTCCCGAATTAATGGCGTTTTCTAAAAAGTGGGAATTTATAAAATTTACCTTTGCTAAAATTTGCTCTTTGTCTAAATTTTGATTTTTTAAAAAATCATAAGCAAAAAATGCAAAATTTTTATATGTTGATTTTATGATTTTATCGATTTCATTTTTAGCTAAATTTGGAAAG
>JAFUFY010000026.1 GCA_017469645.1 Campylobacter sp.
GCTCTTTAACTTAACTTCTTTATGAACTGTGTGTTTTTTAAGTCTTGGGCAATACTTTTAAAGGTCAACTTTTTCATTTCTAGTTTTGCTATTTTTAAAATTTTTATAATTAATAAAACCACAATCTGCACATTTTAGACCGATTTTTATTCTACTTGAATTTTTTGCCATTTTAATAAACCCTTTAAAAATTAAAAATGCAAACGGCGTAAATTTGCCGTTTGCATAAATTTAATTAAGCTAAAATTTTTGATACAACACCTGAACCAACTGTTCTACCACCCTCACGGATAGCGAATCTTGTTCCTTCTTCAAGTGCGATAGGAGCGATAAGCTCAACAGTGATTTTAACATTATCACCAGGCATAACCATTTCAGTTCCTGCTGGTAATGCGATAGAACCTGTAACATCTGTTGTTCTAACATAGAATTGTGGTCTATAATTGTTAAAGAATGGAGTATGGCGACCACCTTCATCTTTTGTTAGAATATAAACTTCGCCTTCAAATTTAGTGTGTGGGTTGATTGATTTTGGTTTGCATAGAACCATACCTCTTTCAACTTCTTCTTTTTTAGTTCCTCTTAGCAATACGCCGACATTATCACCAGCTTCGCCTTGATCCATCTCTTTTCTAAACATTTCAACGCCAGTTACTGTTGTAGTTTGAGTTGGTTTGATACCTACGATTTCAATTGTATCACCTACTTTAACAACACCTTTTTCAATTCTACCAGTTACAACAGTTCCACGACCTGAGATTGAGAAAATATCTTCGATTGGCATCAAGAAATCTTTATCTGTATCTCTTGTAGGAGTTGGGATATAGCTATCAACAGCAGCCATAAGTTCCATAATTTTTGCTGACCATTCGCCGTCGTTTCCAGCTTTTGCTTCTTCAAGAGCTTGAAGAGCTGAACCTTGAATAATAGGAGTATCATCTCCTGGGAAATCGTATTGGCTTAATAAATCTCTAATTTCCATTTCAACTAGTTCGATTAGTTCAGGATCGTCCATCATATCGCATTTGTTTAGGAATACAACGATATAAGGAACACCTACTTGGCGAGATAGCAAAATGTGTTCTCTTGTTTGCGCCATAGGACCATCTGTTGCAGCGATAACTAAAATCGCACCGTCCATTTGAGCAGCACCAGTAATCATATTTTTAACATAGTCAGCGTGGCCCGGACAATCAACATGAGCGTAGTGTCTATTTTCTGTTTCATACTCAATGTGTGAAGTTGCAATAGTAATACCGCGTTCTTTTTCTTCTGGTGCGTTATCAATATTGTCATAGTCTTTTAGCTCAGCTAGACCTTTTCTTGAAAGAACAGCAGAAATAGCAGCTGTCAAAGTAGTTTTACCATGATCGACGTGACCAATAGTACCGATGTTTACGTGTGGCTTGTTACGAGTAAATTTTTCTTTAGCCATTATCTTCCTCCGTAATAAATGTTTTTTTCGTAATACCTAAATTTGCATTTTTAAACAGCGGCTCTACATTTCCTAATGGAGCTCATAGCGGGACTTGAACCCGCGACCTCTTCCTTACCAAGGAAGTGCTCTACCTCTGAGCCATATGAGCGCTTAAAGGCTTGGCAAAAGTAGAGTTTGGACACTATTAAAAAACACAAATAAACCTTGGAATCTAAAAAGTAACTGTATAAATTTAAGTTTTACAGCTCCCAGTAAGAATCCAAAATGGAGCGGGAAACGGGGCTCGAACCCGCGACCCTCAGCTTGGAAGGCTGATGCTCTAGCCAACTGAGCTACTCCCGCAAGTCGCTTCCATTTTATTGCCATGGTGGTGAGACGTGGATTCGAACCACGGAAGGCAAAGCCAGCAGATTTACAGTCTGCCCTCGTTGGCCACTTGAGTATCTCACCTAAAAAAATCTGGTCAAACACTGTTACAAAAAAATGGAGCTGGTGAACGGACTTGAACCGCCGACCCACTGCTTACAAGGCAGTAGCTCTACCAACTGAGCTACACCAGCCCGATTAATTTGAAGTTGTGATTATATCTTAAAATTAAACTCTTGTCAAGGTTTTTTTAAAAAAATTATCTTAAATTTAAATTTGTGCTATAATTATGCTTTGAAAAATTTGAAAAAGGATAAAAAATGAAAATTTTGCCTTGGATTGTCATAGTTTTTTTGATTTATGTGATATATTATTTTTTAAATCGCTACGAAAAACGGACAAAAGAGCTTGAAAAAAGGATAAATTTAAATCAAGAAAAAATCGAACAACTCGAAAAACTCATCGAAACAAATAGGCTTATGATAGAAGAAAACAAATTCAAAATCAAAGAAAACAGCGAAAATGCAAGCAGTCTGCTAGAATAAATTTTCAAAGAATTTTCAAAATACCTACACCAAATTTGCTAGAATAAATTTTAATTTATCACAAAAGGTTTGCTGAAATTTCCGTGTTTATCAAGACTTCTTAGTAAAAATTTTCTAGTTTTGAATAAATTTAGCTCTTTTTCGGTTAATTTTATGCTAAATTTGCCGAATTTATCGCTCATTACTCGTTTTATCTCATCAAAGCCGTTTTGTTCGTTTAAGCAAAATAAAATCACTTTACACTCGCTACTTGCGCCGTCTCCGTAAATTTCGTTAAATTCCAAATTTGCCTTTAAAATATCATCATTACTAAATTTAACCCACAGCACAAAATGCTCTTCTCTTGGCTCTTTTGTGCCGTCGCTATCGAAGTATCTAACGACAAACATATACTTGCCTTCAAGGAAAAATTTGCTCTTGCAGATAAAAACAAAATAGTCTTTTTCAAACAAAATTTCTCCGTCGATAAAATCAGGCTCTTTAAATAAATGGTCGTTAAAACCGATGATAGATAGCTTAAATTCGTCATAATCGCTAACCTTGAATTTAAGCACAGGATAATGCTCGTTTGTATATAAAATTCGCTCAATGTCAAACTTAACATCGGTTAAATCCATTAAATCGATTAAAAAATTTGTTCCTGTTTGTAAATTTGCTTTATAATTGTGATTTTTTAAAATTTCAACCGCTCGTTCTTCGTTTCGATTTGCTCGAAAAATAGGCTTTTTTGTATCTATCAAAATAACAAATTTATACCTAAATCCACTCGAATTTTCGCTAGAAATTAAAATTTCAAAATTTAACCTATCTCTTTGTTTTTGTGAATTTATGCGAAAAATCGCTTCGCCTTGCGAATTTGCGTTAAGTTTGATAAATTCGTTTTTTGTTTTTACATTTACGATAGAAATTTCTGCATTTGGATTTGTGATGATTTTGACTAAAATAGCGGTAAAATTGCACTCGTAAATATTTAATCCGTCTATTATTTGCGAATCAATTATATCGTTAGAATTTTCAGACGATATTATAATCTTGGGCTGTAACTGCCCGTGCAACCTTTTTTCCACCATTTCCGCCTAATTATATTTTCAAATTTTGCCTAAACTCGGACTTTTCCGACTTTTAGCACAAAACTAGTTATTTTATCCTAAATTTTTTAAAAAGCATATAAAGCAAATTTTCAAATTCGCTTAATCTTTCAAAACCTTTGCGATTAACTCAATCGGATTTATGCACTCTTTATCAAGCCCAGCGATATGCAAAGCATTATTTAGCTGCATTTTACATGCACTACACTCGGCACTAACCACATTTAAAGGCATATCTTTTAGCATTTCGATTTTACTTTGACCAGCCTTGCGAGAGAGTTCATAGTGATCGGTTTGCATAGTAACACCGCCAAAACCGCAACATTGATTTGGATCTTTCATCTCTTTTATATCGTAGTTTATGCTAAGCAAATTTCTTGGTTCTTTAAAAACGCCTTGCATTTTTCGTGCATGACAGGCGTCGTGGTAGGTTATGACTTGACCTGTTTTTCGCTTTCCTGCTAATAACGCTTTTAAATTTGTAAATTTATCAAAATACTCCGTCGCCATAAAAATCTTTTCGCTTACTTTTTTTGCTCGCTCGCACCATTCGGGGTCGTTTTCGAAAAAATGAGCGTAATCAACCTTAATCATCGCCGAGCAGGTCGCTTCCGGCACAATGATAGCTTCTACGCTTTGAAGTATTTCTTCAAAATATGCGATATTAAATTTAGCTGATTTCTCCACTGCACCAAAATCGCCCGTAAAATACATCGGCGCACCACAACAGGCTTGTTTTTTCATCAAATGCAAATTCAGTTTTAAAGCTTTTGCTATCGTAAGAATTCCTTCGCCAATGCCTGTATATGCGTAGTTTCCCATGCAACCGATAAAAACACCGATGGTTTTAGCTCCGCCGTTATCGATAAATTCAGGGTGAGAGTTCATAAAACTTTTTTTAGCGACACTTGGAAGCAATCGCTCTTTTTTTACAAGCGGAAAATTAAATCTTGCACTCATCGAATTTGCAAATTTATCACTCGTTTTAAAACCGCAACTTTTAAAAACAAAGCCAAATCTGGCTGCTAAATCTAAAATTTTTCTATGACCTAAAAACCAAAAAGCAACCCGTTTATACCACGCAATGCCGAATTTTTCGGCTATATCACGGCGAACATTTTCTATCATCGTATCAACATGGAGCGAATCATTACAGCTATCTACGCAGTTCGTGCATAAAAAACAGCTCTCAAAGATTTTTTTAGCGTCCTTATCAAGCTCTAATTCGCCCCGTTTATACGCTCCAAGCAAATCCAAAAACCCACGCGGAGATGTTACTTCGTCTGCGTTTATATTATGAATAGTGCAAACTTGGATACATTTTCCACATTTTACGCACTTATCGCTTATTTTTGTAAAGTCAAATTCGCCACTCATCTTACACCGTTTTTGAGAATTTTTTCTCGCCTATGTTAAATTTCATATACTCATCAAAGCACATTGCGATATTTCGTATCAAAAGCGTTCCTGTCGGTGTTACGCTGATTTTTTCATCGCTTATTTGCACAAAATCTTTAAGCTCTTCAAGCTCTCTTAGGCTATCTTTGAAATGCTCAAAAAATTTAATGCCAAATTTAGCTTCAACGCCCTTAATATCAACAATAAAGTTACTCATCAAATTCATAACTACTTCTTTTCTAAGCAAATCTTCATCGTTTAACAAAATTCCTTTAAAAAACGGCAATTTGCCCTGCTCTATCGCATTTTCATATTCGTTCATATCTTTGAAATTTTGTGCGTAGTAGCGTTTGCCTTCGCCGATACTAGTTAAGCCAATTCCCACTAAATCAGCCCCGCCTTTTGTGGTATAGCCTTGAAAATTTCTATGCAAAGTGCCGTTTTTAAGAGCAGCGTGAAGCTCGTCGCTTGGTTTTGAATAGTGATCCATGCCTATTGGTTCATAGCCGTTAGCAGTTAAAAAATCGTGTGTAAATTTAAGAATTTCGAGTTTAACCTTTGGGCTTGGCAGGCTAGTTTCATCAAATTTACGCATAGATTTTTTTATCCACGGAACATGAGCGTAGTTAAATATCGCAAAGCGATCAGGATCAAGGCTTAAAGCTAATCTCAAAGTCTCTTTAAAACTTTCTAGGCTTTGATAAGGAAGCCCGTAAATAAGATCCATATTTATAGATTTTATACCCCTGTCTCGTGCCATTTTTGTCGCATTTTGCGTGATTTCGTAAGGTTGAATTCGGTGAATTTCTTTTTGCACCTTTTCGTTAAAATCTTGAACGCCGTAACTTATGCGGTTAAATCCATGCGAAATCAAAACATCAAGTTGTTCTGGCGTTAAAAATCTAGGATCAATCTCACAGCTAATCTCGGCATCATCGCTAAAATTTTTAAAATATTTTTTTATATTTTTTATATGACGATCAAGTTGTCCCGCATCAAAATATGTCGGAGTTCCGCCGCCAAAGTGCATTTGAGTTACGCTTCGCGAAGTATCCAAAAACTCACTTAGAATTTGCATTTCTCTTTCAACAAAATCCAAATATCTATCTATTTTATCGCTTTTGCTCGTATAAATCACATTACAACCGCAAAAATAACAGGCACTTCTGCAAAACGGCATGTGAAAATACAGCGACAACGGCGTTTGTGAATTTTGATTTTTTAGTTCATTTTCATACTCTTGCAAACTAAAATTTCTACCAAATTCAAGGGCTGTGGGATAGCTAGTATATCTTGGTCCCGGTTTTGAAAATTTCGCATAAGCGTCAAAATCAATCTTCACTTATATTACCTTTCTGCTCAATAAACTCTTTAATATCTACAAATAAATTTGGGTGCTCTTTTTTTACATTATCAACAACGCTATCCAAATCTATATTTATGCGTGAAATATTTGGATTATGCGCCGTAATCTTGCGAATTTCGTCCATACACACAACCCAAACATCGCCAAAATCAACAGGCACATGTTGCCAAATACTTTTTTCAAGTTTGAGATCGAAATTCTCTTTCATCGCATTTTTGGCGATTTGAATTAAATTTGAAAGAGATTTTATCGAAACCATCGTATGAAGTTCGCCCTTTTCATCGATCCCAAACCAAGGCTCACCTTGCTCCCATGAACCACTTTTTAAAACAAGCTTTTTTTCATTTGTTTGCGGGTCATTAGTGATTTCAAAAATGGTTTTTTCATCATCGCTAAGACCCAAAATTTCACTTGCTTTATCGATTTTTTTGTAAATTTCGTCCTTTTTTACGGGAGAATTTATTTTTTCCTTTGACGATCTAGCCAAACCATAATTCCTTTTTGCGCATGAAGTCTATTTTCAGCTTCTAAAAATACTTCATTTGCGTGTTTTTCAAAAACATTTTCACTAACTTCATAGCCCCTATAAGCTGGCAAACAATGCAAGAAAATAGCGTCTTTTTTCGCCAAATTCATCATACTTGTTTTAACGCAAAATCCCTCAAATTGTTTTACTTTGCGATCTTTTTCATCTTCTTGACCCATAGAAATCCAAGTATCTGTCGCAACGACCTCAACGCCTTCGATTGCCTCTTTTGGATCGTTTGTAAAGTGAATTTTTGCGCCACTTGTCTTAGCATTTTCTAATGCTTTTTCTATGATTTTATGGTCTGCTTCATAGCCTTTTGGTGTTGCAACCCTAAGCTCAAAACCTAAAATAGAAGCTAGTGAAATCCAAGAGTGAGCCATATTATTTCCGTCGCCTATGTAAGCCACAATGCCCTCTTTGCCAAGCTCTTGCATAGTCATATAATCAGCCATCAACTGCACCGGGTGGATATTATCGCTAAGTCCGTTTATAACAGGCACATCTGAAAATTTAGCAAATTCAACCAAATCGCTTTGTTTATAAACTCTAAGCATTGCCATATCTACCATTTTTGAAATAACTCTTGCAGTATCGCGGATAGGTTCCCCACGACCTAGCTGAATATCACGGCTACTTAAAAACATAGCTTGACCGCCTAGTTGATACATGCCGGTTTCAAAGCTAACGCGCGTTCTAGTCGAACTTTTTTCAAAAATCATAGCCAAAGTTTGATTTTTAAGATACGGCTTGTATTCGCCACTTTTTGCCTCTTTTTTAATATCGGTACCAAGTTTAATAATCTCTAAGATTTCTTCTTTTGTGAAGTCATCAAACGATAAAAAATGTCTCATTTTGCTCTCCTTAAAATTTCGCAAATTTCTTTTGCATGATAGCTTATTATCATATCCGCACCTGCCCTTTTGATACTTAAAAGCGTCTCAACCATAACCCTTTCATAATCAATCACACCAAGCTTAGCTCCTGCCTTTAAAAGCGCATACTCTCCGCTTACATTATACGCACAAATCGGAAGTAGCGTTTTGTCCCTTAAATCTCTAATAATATCTAAATATGCTAACGCCGGTTTTACCATTAAAATATCAGCCCCTTGCATTTCATCTTCCAAGCTTTCATTTATCGCCTCTAAGCGATTAGCAGGATCCATTTGATACGAGCTTCTATCGCCAAAATGCGGTGTGCTTTCAGCTACATCTCTAAAAGGTCCGTAATATCCGCTAGCAAATTTAGTCGAATACGCCATTATCGGCAAATTTTCATATCCGTTGCTATCTAGTCCGTCTCTAAGAGCCGAAATTATGCCGTCCATCATACCGCTTGGAGCTATCATATCGGCACCATTTTTAGCGTGAATCAAAGCCTGTTTAACCGAAATTTCAAGCGTTGCGTCATTATCGACGGTTTGTTTTACAGGGTCGATTATACCACAATGCCCGTGATCTGTATATTCACAAAAACACAAATCTGTAATAACAAATAAATTTGGAAATTTATCTTTTATCGCTCGAAGCGAAGTTGCGATAATGCCGTTATCACTTAAAGCGTCGCTTCCAACGCTATCTTTTAAATTTGGAATTCCAAATAAAATTATGCTTTTTATACCC
>JAFUFY010000027.1 GCA_017469645.1 Campylobacter sp.
CAAATTTAAAAAGAATATTTTTTAAATTTCGCGCCTTTTTGTCTTCAAGCTCTTCGTAGTTTGCGGCGATTTCATAGCCTAGTTTTGTGATTTTTGCTTTAACGGCTTCAAGTGTAGCTTCATCACGCACTATAAATTCGCCCAAACCAGCCGTAAAACTGACATTTACACTCTCAACACCGTCAATCTTACGCGTAACTCGCTCGATTGCATTAGAGCAATTCACGCAAGTCATTCCTACAATATTTAAATTCTCTTTTTTTGACATTTTAAATTTATGAATTTGTAAATTTTCTTAGTCTAGTCTTTCTACGACTTCAAAGCCTAAATCACTCATATCGCTTTTAAAAGCTTCGATCTTTTCTTCGCTTAAATTTAGTTCAACTGTTTTATCTTCTACGCTTACAGCGATTTCGCCGTAGTCTTCTTCTA
This sequence comes from Campylobacter sp., assembly GCA_017469645.1. Classification (GTDB taxonomy): domain Bacteria; phylum Campylobacterota; class Campylobacteria; order Campylobacterales; family Campylobacteraceae; genus Campylobacter_B. The sequence continues at coordinate 433 of JAFUFY010000027.1, forward strand.
AGCCGTTTTTGATACTTCTAGCACAACCACCGCAATTTATGTTATTTACTTTAAATTTCATTGTAAATCCTTTAAAAAATTTTTGAAATTGTATATCAAAAAATTAAATACTTTTGAAATATCAAAAAATTTAAGCCAAATTTTGCTACAATCACAAGTTTTAAATTTTAAATTTACAAGGATTTTCATGGGAAGAGCGTTTGAGTATAGACGAGCTTCAAAAGAAGCTAGATGGGGAAAGATGAGCAAACTTTTTCCAAAACTCGGCAAAGCGATTACAATGGCGGCCAAAGAAGGTGGAAGTGATCCGGATATGAACCCAAAACTTCGCACCGCAATCGCCACGGCTAGGGCGCAAAATATGCCAAAAGACAATATCGACGCAGCGATAAAACGCGCTAGTGGCAAAGACAGCGTGGATATAAAAACTATCCACTATGACGGCAAAGCCCCGCACGGCGCACTTGTCATCGTCGAGTGTGCGACAGATAACCCAACTAGAACGGTTGCGAATATAAAATCGATTTTCAACAAAGCAAAAGGCGAGTTTTTGCCAAGCGGAAGCCTTAGCTTTATGTTTTCACGCAAGAGCGTTTTTGAAGTCAAATTTAGCGAAAATTTGGATATGGACGAGATTGAGTTTGAAATGATTGATTTTGGTTTAACTGAAATCGAGCTAAACGAATTCGAAAACGACAAGGGCGAGACTGAAAAAACTATCACGCTTTATGGCGAGTATGAGAGCTTTGGCACACTTAACGAAGGTATCGAAAAAATGGGCTTGGAGCTTATCAGCGGGGCGTTAAAATTTGTGCCAAATAATAAACAATCTTTTAGCGACGAGCAGTTAGCTGACATAGAAGTTTTGCTTGACAAACTCGAAGAAGATGACGATGTTCAGGCAGTTTATACAAATATCGAGTAAGGATTTAATATGAGAGAAGATTTGAAAATTTATGAAATTAATGCTGATGAATTGGCGAAATTTAAATTCGCCGTTATCAAAACCGAAAAAGGCGATATGAATTTAGAGCTTTTTGGCGATGAAGCGCCACAGGCTGTTACGAATTTTGCTACTTTGGCAAATGACGGCTTTTACAAAGGGCTAAATTTCCACAGAGTTATCCCAAATTTTGTGATACAAGGCGGCTGTCCGCACGGTAACGGCATGGGTGGCCCAGGCTGGCGTATAAAATGCGAATGCGTAGGGCAAAAACACAGACATTTGCGTGGAACGCTAAGTATGGCTCACGCAGGACGCGACACGGGCGGAAGTCAATTTTTCGTTTGTCATAGCCCACAACCGCACCTTGACGGCGTTCATACCGTGTTTGGGCAAATCGTTGATGAAGCGAGTTTGGCTGTTTTAGATAGCATAAGACAGGGCGATAAAATCGTAAATATCGAGATTAAAGAGAGTTTGTAGATTTCATTTTATCATTGCGAGAATTTACTAAGCAATGACGATAAATTTTACCAAATTCGTCATTCTGAGCGTAGCGAAGAATCTTATTTAACGGGATTGATTACGAGATTCTTCGCCTGTCGGCTCAGAATGACGAAATTTTAAAGAATATAAATGGTTGGCATAGATATAGTTCAAATTTCACGCATATCGGACTTACGAGAAAAATTCGGCGATAAATTTTTACGCCGTATTTTTTGCGATGATGAAATCGCTTTAATAAAAAGTGAGCAGACTTTGGCTGGATTTTTCGCCGCCAAAGAAGCCTTTTCAAAGGCTCTTGGCACGGGCATTGGTAGCGAGTGCGGATTTTTGGATATAAAAATCGCAAAAACGCCAAAAGGTGCGCCATTTTTTAAAATCTCACCAAATTTAAAAACCAAATTTGGCATAAAAAACTCAGCTCTTAGCATTAGTCACGACGGAAATTTCGCCATCGCAGCGGTGATTTTGGAGTGCGAAAAAAATAATTTATGAAAAATAGCAAAAATTCTATTTTGGATGATGAAAATTTATCACAAAGTATAAAAATCGGTAAAAAGAAATTTTACAATGCGCAAAAAATATTATTTTTAGCAATTTTGATTTTGTCGCTTATCATTTATAGTTCGATTGTAAATGCAGTTTATCACGCTCTTATTGCAATGCCTGTGGTTGTATTTTTTGGCTTTTTTGCGGTAAATGTTTGGACAAATTACTATGAATTTTACAAAAATGATTTTATTAGAAATATTGTTAAATCGTTAGATGAAAATTTTGAATATATACATAAAAAAGAACATATTGAAAACGAAAAAACTCCCGAATTTGGTTTATTTTTTAGATATGACGGTTCAAATTTCAATAAAGAAGATTTTATAAGCGGAATTTATAAAGGTGTTGAATTTGAATTTTGCGAATATAATTTTATTGGTCTAAATACTGAATTTTACGCTCAATTTTTGACATGTAATTTTTATAAAGACTTCAAATCAAATTTAAAAATTTTGAATAAAAAAATAAAATTTTGGCAATTAGGCAAAGCCAAAAAATTTGATAATGTTGAATTTAAC
>JAFUFY010000028.1 GCA_017469645.1 Campylobacter sp.
GATGATAAAAATCGCTCACCCTGATTACAGAGAGGCTTTGCAAGATTATTTTGATAGAGCTTGCGCTAATGAAAAAGCAGGACATACGCCACATATTTTAAGCGAAGCATTATCTTGGCATGATAGATTTAATAAAACAGGAACGATGAAAAAATAAATTTGATAAATTTGGCGAAAATGTAAATTTAGTGCAAATTCGCCAAATTTAAAAATATCAAATTTACTAAATTTAAGCTCTTGTCATTCTAAATTTGATGAATTTGGCAAAATACAAACGACAACGAATTAAGTAATTTTAAAGGAACAAAAAGTAATAATTTTGCATTTGCGTTAATAATCCCCGAAAGGCACAATTAGCTTAGAAAGAATACAAAATGAATAAAAAATATTTAGCATTTAAACCAAAAACCAGACTTATTTTACAACTCGGCGACAAATTGATTGCCAACGAACAAATAGCTATATCTGAACTGATTAAAAATTCTTATGATGCTGACGCAAGGAATGTTACAATAGAAATGAATGATATTGATAACACAGAAATAGGCGAAATAATCATACTAGATGATGGCAAGGGTATGAATTTGGATATATTAGAAAATGTTTGGATGGAGCCAGGGACAAATCATAAAGAAAAACTTCTTAATGAAACAAATTCTTCAAATTTTAATAGATTACCAATAGGCGAAAAGGGTATAGGTCGTTTTGGCGTTCATAAACTTGGTAATAAAATCAAATTAATAAGTAAGAAAAAAAATGAAAAAGAGGTTGAGCTTACGATAGATTGGAAAAATTTTGAAGAAAATAAGTATCTCGATCAAGAAAAAATAGAAATTATAGAAAAACAATCTGACGAAAATAATTTTTTTAAACAAGACGAGCATGGTACATATATAAAAATAACATCTCTTAGAAAAGATTGGAAAAAAGCTGACTTTAAAACATTTCATAGAAATGCTATATCTTTGGTATCACCTTTTGCGTCAAAAGATGATTTTCATATAACGATAAAGTCAAATCTAGATTGGGAAAAAGATTTAACGGATTTAGATAGGATAAAAAAAGATGCACTATGGTATTTTAAAGTAACTACCAAAAGTTTTTTAATGGACAATATATCGTATATTAAAATTGACAAATTTAAATATCAATTTACTCCTTACAATGGTATGACTAAAATCTCGCCAAGAATAGTGAATGAAAATGACGAATATATATTAAAAGATAACGAGATTACAAGAAAAAGTTATGAAAAAAAATATGACAACATACCAAATAAAGGTTTTGGAAATATAACAATAGAAGGCTATATATATGATTTTGACACTAAAACACTAGAATTATCAAATATTAAAGATAAAAAAGCCACAAGAGATTATCTCAAAGAAAATGGTGGAGTTAGAGTTTATCGCGACGGTATGAGAATTTATAATTATGGCGAATTTGGTAATGATTGGCTGGGACTTGATCAATCTAGAATTAATGCTCCTACATCAAAAATAGGAAATAAGCTAATTTTAGCATCTGTTTCTCTATCAAGACAAGAAAGTCAAGGACTTGAAGAAAAGACAAATAGAGAAGGATTTATTGAAAATGATATATTTAAAAATTTTAGAGATAGTGTAATTTTTATCATAAATAAGGTAAATTTTTTAAGAAATATAGATAAAGATAAAATTAGGAAAATTTATCAACAAGAAATAGACATAGAAGAAAGTACGATTTCTGTAATTCAAAAAATAGCCAAAAAAGTTAGCGACAATAAAGTAGTTCCGATAGAAGATGACAGAAAACAAATACTAAGCAATTTGAAAAAAATAGAAATAAACTATAATGAAATGAAAGATACATTGCTAAAAAGTGCTGGGACTGGACTAGCATATAGTTTAATAGTTCATGAAATAGAAAAAATGGTTTCTGAACTAAAAAATAGAGTTAATAAAACTGATATTGATGAACTTAAAGATTTGACAATAAAACTTGACCAAACTATTGAGAGTATAACAAATTTATTTATAAATAGCAAATTAGCTTTGATGTCTGCCAAAAGCGTTATAGATAAATCAATAAATTTTTTTAAATACAGAGCAAAAACACACAAAATAGAAATCATACAACAATACCAAGATAAAGATATAAAAATAAAATGCTCTGAAAATTTTGTAATAAATGCTTTAATGAATTTGGTTGATAACAGTATTTATTGGTTTAAATATCATGAAAAAAGATTGCTTACAGAAAATAAGCCTAGAAAAATACTTATTGATATTATTGATTTCGAAGATAAAGTTGGTATAGTTGTAGCAGATAGTGGATTTGGCTTTTCTATACCAGCAGAAACCGCCGTATTACCTTTTAAAACCACCAAAATAGCTGGTGATGGTATGGGGCTTGGACTATATTTCGTTAATGAAATTATGAAAATGCATAATGGGAATTTAAAAATAGTAACAAATGATTTTGAAAGAAAAAAACTTGGTATAGATAAAGAATTTAATGGTGCAATAGTGATTTTAGAATTTTATAAAGGCGATAATGATGATAGCAGATTATAATTTGAATGTTGTAGTTTTTGATGATGAATACAATGAGGCAAAACCGCTTATTGAAGCACTTAACTATGAGAGAATACCAAATGTATTTATAAACCTTGGAGACGAAAGAAATGACAGAAAATTGCAAAATATTAGGATTATATTTGCTGACTTAGTATTTGGGACACAAGTGCTTGGGGACAATACTATTGAACATATTAGAACAAGAATATTAGATAATATTTCTGATGATAATGGTCCATTTATTTTGGTTGCATGGTCTAAACATCTAGATTTAGCAAAAACACTTGAAGAAAAAATACTTCAAATAAAACGAAATTTCAAATTTTTAACAATTACATTAGATAAAAATGACTATTTTGAAATAGAAAATGATAAATATGTTTTAAAAGAAGGTATGAATTTTAATACCATTAGGCAAGATATTATTTCTAAAATAGAAAAATTGAAACACTTAGAATTATTTTTAGAGTGGGAAGGCGATGTAAAAAAATCAATATCAAAAGTATTAAATAACTTCTTATCCGATATAAACGATACAGAAAAAGTTAATAAAGAAATTTCTGCAACGATAAAATATATAATAGGAAAACAAGAAGATTTATCAAATACTGATAAATTTAAAGCATTTTATAAAACAATGAATACTGTGCTGGGCGATTCTATGGAAATAAACCCAGAAAATAAAGTAGATAAATACGCTGATTTATTTAAATCTTTAAATTTTGAAACATTTAGTAGTGATGAAAAAGCAAAAATAAATGCCGAAATTTTATTTGAGAAAATAACAGATGAAAATAAAAGTTTAAAAAATGGCAATATTTATAGTTTTAATGAATTTAAAGAATATTTTGGCGATGATATAATTAAAAATTTGTTTAAATATAGCGAAGAAGATATATTTAAAGATGTGTTTGAATTTCATGCAAAGCATAAACTTTTTGATAAAAATAATGAAGAATCTCAAAATGATTTTGAGAATAGGCATTTAAATAACTATGAATCTTTATCTCATCCTATAATTTTAGAATTTACTCCATCTTGCGATATAACACAAAATAAGTTAAAAAAATCAAGATTGATTTTTGGATTTTTATTGGATTCCAAATATAAGCATATTAAAAAACAGAACGAGAGTCTATATATTACACCATTCCATTTTAAGTTAGAAAATGAAAATTTAAATTTAGATTCTAATTATAGATTGGTATTGTTTATAAAAACTATTTTTGCAGTAAATCCAGATAAAATAAGAGAAATGAGACCTATAATCAGAGCTAGAAAAGAACTTGTAGTAGATTTACAACACGCTATCGCAAATCATATCTCAAGAGTTGGTGTATCTAGCATAAATGGAGATGATAACGATAGTTTTTAGATTAATTCTTTAATTTTCTTAGCAATCTGTTCTGCCATTTTTGGCGGAACAGCATTTCCTATTTGCCTAAAAATAGAAGTTCGTGAGCCCTCAAAATAAAAATCATCAGGAAAACTTTGCAATCTAGCGGCTTCTCTAATAGAAAGCGATCTTAATTGTTTAATATCTGGATGAATATAATAGTGCCCATCCATAGCCATATGGGCAAGTACTGTATGCGATGCCTTTTGATCGGCTTTAACAACATTAAATCTATTTGTAAAAGTCATCGTATTTTTATGTGTTATAAGCTCTGGTCTTCTTATAGATAGCTCTTTATAGCACAACCTTTCTTTTTTATTATTCCATGCCAAAATTGCTTCTTTATAAATTTCTCTATCTAGTTCATTATGCGGTCTTGTTTCATGTTGTGTTAGAATATTAAAATTTTTATCTCTTATACTCGAATCTATTAAATATTGATTTGTTGATTTTTTATATTTATTTTTGCCTTCAATCTTTGAACCCGGTTTTATAGAAGGTAAATCATTTAATAAATCGCCAACTACATATTTGTCATTAGTAATTTTTTGAAAATTTGGATAGATATACTCCATATTTTTCTTTTTTTTCCAACCAACAATTATAATTCTTTTCCTATTTTGCAAAACACCATAATCAGAAGCAATCAACTCTCGTAATTCTATATGATAGCCTGCTTTATTAATTGCATTTTTAAGGTCATTAAAATATTGACCATTTCCAGCAGATTTAAGACCTGGAACATTTTCGAATATGAACATTTTTGGTTTATACAACCGAAGAAATTTTATATAATATTTATATAAAAAATTTCTTGGATCATTTTTCACGGCTTCTTTCATTCTAGCTCTGCCTATAATGGAATAAGCTTGGCAAGGTGGTCCACCTATAATTACATCGATTTTGTTAATTTTTTTGATTTTTAAATTTTGATCTATTATATCAACAATTTCTCTGAAAGTTTGATTGGATATTTCCCTATTTATAACATCAAAAGAACTAGAAACATTAGCAATATCCCACAATTCATTTGTGGAAATTTTTTTAAGCAAATAGTCATAATATACATCTAGTTTGTTTAATTTTTTTAGATTCCAATAAGCCGTTCTAGTTTTTAGGGTTTTGCATGCGTAAGTGTCCATTTCAACATGTCCCACAAAAGTAGTGCCCACTCTAAAAAAACCTTCCGATAATCCACCAGCTCCTGAAAATAAATCTAAAACTACCACTCGCATCCTTGAATCACTATTACGAAATGTATTTTAGCAAATTAGACTTATTAAGACTTAAAAAATATATCTTTAATTTTTAAAAATCTTGCAAATAGTATTTTGCATCCATTTAAATTTATAACTTATAGCAAAAATATTGAATTTATTTGGATTGCTTTTAAAGAAAAATAAGAAACTTAAAAAAAGAATAAAAACAAAGTCTGCAACGACCTACTTTCCCCGTCCCAGTAAGGGATAGTATCATCAGCCATGATGAGCTTAGCTTCTTGGTTCGGTATGGAGCAAGGCGTTTTCTCATCTGTATAGTCACGGACAGTGTTAAATAAAAAATTGCTTTTCAAACTTTAAAAATAATTGGCATGATAGATATAATAAAATAGGAAGTATGAAAAAGTAAGTAGAGTTCAGCCTAGCTTTGTGGTGATTCCTCGCAAAACTCGCTCAAACAGGCAGACACCTAGTTTTTTGCTCATTTTGTTCGAAAACACCACAAATCGTTGGCATACGCAGTTTGAATTTGTGCAAAGTCGGCATTTGGTTTTTATATTTAGGTTGAATTTGATTTGCCTTTCACAACGAATTTGCAATGAGATAAATCAAAAAATTTACAAAACAAGTTTAGTCTAAATTTTGAAAAATTCATTAATTTTTTGATAGAATTTGTCAAATTTGAAAGGCTAAAAATGGATATTGAAAAAACAGCTAAAAATTTAGAAAAATTAGGCTACAAGGTCAGTGTTTTTGAAAACAAAGAAAAAGCGACGCAGTATTTAAATTTGCAAATAAATGGCGTAAGCGTGGGCTTTGGCGGTTCGATGAGCATCAAAGAAATGGGGCTTTATGAAACTCTAAATTCGCACAACGACACATACTGGCACTGGGTACTTGATAAAAATTTAAGCGCCGATGAGACACGCAAAATCGCTCTTACGACCGATATTTACATCTCATCGGTAAATGCTATTTCGCAGAGTGGCCAAATTATCAATATTGACGGCACAGGAAACCGCATAGGCGCGCTTTGCTATGGGCACAAAAAGGTTTATTTTATTATCGGCAAAAACAAAATCGCACCTGATTTTGATAGTGCGATGAGTAGGGCTAGAAATGTGGCTGCGGTCAAAAATGCAAATAGATTTGGTGTGAAAACTCCGTGCGTATTAAACGGCGATAAATGCTATGATTGCAAGAGCAAAGAGCGAATTTGTCGTGGTTTTAGCGTGTTTTATTATCCGCCAAACGGCTGTGAATACGAAGTCGTTTTGATAGATGAAAATTTAGGATTTTAAATTTTGTAATTGCCAAAAGTGTGGAATTTAATAAATGCATTGCAACGCTTGAAATAAGATTTTTAAATTTATTTAATTGGCTAAAAATATTCAAGACAAGATAGGCGTAGTTACGCACAAATTTAGTCAGTTTCGAGCGAAGTTACCTTTGGCGGTAATAAGCGATGAAATTGACTAAATTTGTGCGTAAATCCGTCAGGCTTAGGGAATTAAAAGCTAGGCTGGTTTCAACTTAAAAAGCCTACTTACTTTTTCATACTCCCTGTTTTATTAAATCTATCATGCCAAGATAATGCTTCGCTTAAAATATGTGGCGTATGTCCTGCTTTTTCATTAGCGCAAGCTCTATCAAAATAATCTTGCAAAGCCTCTCTGTAATCAGGGTGAGCGATTTTTATCATC
>JAFUFY010000005.1 GCA_017469645.1 Campylobacter sp.
AATGCACAGCACTTTTATGGGCTTCGTTTTTTCTTTATTGGCTTTATAATCCAAATTTATGACAAACTAGCTTTTGTATTATCGGTTCCATAAATTATCTATGGTCGCTTTTGGCAATAAGTTTTTACATAATACATTTGTTAAAATTATTAAATAGCGAAAAAGAAATTACAATTTCTAGTTATATTATACTTGCTATTTTAGGCTTTATCTCAGGACTTAGCATTGAAGCTGTCGGAGTTAGCATTGTATTTTTCACTTTTATATTATTTTTCATCTATAAAAATCAAAGAAAAACGCTTCTAATGGCTTTTATAGCAACACTGAGTGGATTTTTGTTTTTATATTTTGCACCAGGTCAATTTGCAAGACTTAACCATCCAGCTTTTGCAAACTGGCGAAATTTACCATTTAGTGAAAAAATATTATCACATCTTTTTAATCGTATGCCAAGTGCTATTTCAGGTTTTTGGCTTGCTTTTTGCACGATTATTTTATCGCTTTTTTCACTTCAAATTTTAGAAAACAGGGAGAAAAAAGAAAAATTTTTTCTTTTTGTTTTTTTTTGTTTTTTGTAATGGCGATTTTTTCATTTGCAGTATTTGTAACTTTCCCTGCTTTTCCGCCAAGAGCGCAAAATACCTTTAACTTTTTTATAATTTTAAGTGCCAGTTTTTGTATTTATGAAGTTTTATCTTTGCAAGATAAAAAGAAAAATTTATTTATCGGCTTTTTATTTTTAGTTTTTGTGCCGTATTTTGCTCTGTCGTGGGCTAGATTTACATACGCCGTAAAGCAAACTTCTATCCAAGCAGAAATCAGAGAATAAATTATTTTAAAAGCTAAAAACCAAGGCGAAAGCGAAGCAAAATCCCTGATTGGTATTTCACATTGTGGCATCAAAAAAATAACTTGGTTACCTGTAAAATTTAACTACGCTATAATAAAAACGCAAAAACCAAAGATTGAAAATTTTAATTTAAAAGTGGATTTAAAGTTAAATGTATTTTACGATAATGCTCTACGACTTTTTAGAAATAGTAGAAATTTGGTTTTCGAATTCGATAAAAATATAAAAGAAGTCGTAGGTAAAAATAATACAACGCTATTCGTGCATTTGTTTGCCAATGGCGAAGAAAAATTTGCAAATGCCGATAAAAATATCAATGATTTCGTGCAAATTGGCAATAAATTTTACTATCCTATCGACCTAAAAGGAAAAAAATTTGAAAATTTAGAAAAGATAAATTTTGGATTTTATGATAGTAAAATCAAGAAAAACTCAGCCAAATTTAGCATAAATTTAAAAGAGCAGAAATGACACTCATAAAATACCTGCTCGTGGGAGTTTTAAATACGATTGTCGGCTTTGGGCTAATCTTTTTGCTAATGTGGCAAGGACTAAGCCCAGAGATTTCAAATATCATAGGTTACGCCGTAGGAATCTGCTTTTCGTTTGTGATGAATAAAATTTTTACCTTCCAAAGCAAACAACCTTCCAAAAAGGTAAATTTAGACGAATTTGCTAAATTCGTTAGCTCCATGCTGATTGCGTGGAGCCTAAATTTTATCACGCTAAAAATTTGCCTAAATTTGGGCGTAAATCCCTATATTTCGCAAATCATCGCAGGTGCGATTTACACTATCACGGGATATTTGCTAAGCAAAATTTGGGTGTTTAAAAAACAGACTAATCGCCAAAATGGTGATTTTTAACCGAATTTATAAATTTCGTTTTTTTGTTTAATTTTTCTAAACGCCCAAAAATCGTGATTTCAACGCCACATTTTTTTGCGATTTTTAAAATTTTATCCCTATTTTTTGGCGAAAATGCAAACAAAATTTCATACTCTTCTCCGCTTGCGAATTCGCCTTTGGAAATTTCTTTTAAAAACGAAATTCCAAGAGCATTTATGCGTAAAAATCTATCCAAATCCACACCAAGCCCGTCGCTTAAATCCATCGCCGAGCGAATAAATTTGGCACTTTTATAAAAAAAATCTCCACGCAAATTTGGTTTTATAAACTTTGAATTTACAAATTTTTTATCAAATTCGCTTCTAATTTCATTAAATTTAAGCCCTTTTTCGCGTAAATTTTCTAAATACTCAAATTCCTTTTTTACGCTTCCAAGATTTCCTGTAAATGCGATAAAATCGCCATTTTTCGCACCTTTTCTAAAAACTGCTTTTTTTGTTTTTGAGATGATGGTTACGCTAATGTCTATTTTTTCGCCGCAAATCGTATCCCCACCGATGATTTTGATACCAAATTTACGCGCAGTATCATTAAAGCCGTTTGCAAGTTCGCAAATTTCACTCTCTGTGATATTTTTTGGCAGAGTAAGTCCCAAAAGCGCAAATTTAGGCTTTGCGTTCATTGCAATCGCATCAGAAATATTTACAAGCATTGATTTTGCGGCAATTTCACGCAAACTCATATAATCACGCCTAAAATGGACATTTTCACAAAATAAATCTTTGCTAAATACCCATTTTCCGACCACTGCGCCGTCATCACCGTTAAAAGAATTCTCAAATTTAGAAATCACAAAACTCTCTTTATCCATTTTTTGCCCTGAATTTATAAAAAATTACGAGAATTATATCAAATTTCAAATACTCATTTGTACTTTTAATTTAATATTCAAAAATTTACAATTTTGTATTGTTATAAAGAGTTTTAGCGGTTAAAAAAACCGCTAAATTAGGATTAAAGACCTTTGAATAAACTTGATAAAAGGCTTAAAGCACCGCCTGAAAATGCCCACCAAAAAGCATATTTATCGATTAACGGAATAGTGTTTGTCAATTGACCAACAAGTCCGATTATCAAAAGGACAGCCGCGATAACCCAAGTTATCATTCTAGGTGCATTAGTTTTCATGTAAAACTCCTATTTTTATTTTCGATCGACTTTTTCGAATCAATTTTGTATTATATTGTTATTTTTTAAATCGGTCAAATTTAATTGGTAAATTTTTAAAAAAATGTATCTTTGTGGATATTTTCAAACGCTGATTGAAGTGAGATAAAAAATTTTGGATTTTCTTTTTCTAAATTCGCTAGCATCGCCTTAGTTTCAGCTCTAGCGCGTGGTTCTTTGCCTGTGTATTGTTTAGCAGGACAGCTTTCTTCTTCGTTCATCAAGGGCACTTCATTTCTGATAGCACAATCCCTAATTTGGCGTTCCCTAGCCAAAATAAGCGGACGAATAATCACAATGCCATTTTCGGCTGTATATTTTGGTGCTAGTGTTCGCAAAGCGCCGTTATAGGTCAAATTCATAAAAAAACTCTCCGCAGCGTCGTCTAAATGGTGCGCTATGGCGATTTTGTTAAAGCCGTTTTCAAGAGCGTAAGTATATAAATAACCTCGTCTCATACGAGAGCAAAAACTACAAAATGTGGTGTTTGCGCGAATTTTTTCTTTGCCAAATTCAAAAATTTTTGTATCGATAACATCGTGCGTGATACCGTGCGTAGCGAAGTGCTTTTTAAGTTCTGTGAAGTTTTCGCCTATACCATAGCTTACGGTCACGGCGTGAAACTCCCAATTCAACGGGCTAACACTTGAAAAATGTTTTAAAATGTGAGATAAAATCATACTATCTTTTCCCCCGCTTAGGGCTAGTAAAATTTTATCTCCTTCTTCGAACATTTTGTATTTTGCGTTGGTTTGACCCACCACGCGCAAAAGTTTTTTGCTGATTTCTATCACAGATTTTCAACCATTTTTAGGGCAAATTTTGCGCTTATTTCTGCGCTTTTTACCATGAATTCGTCAAAATCAAACTCAGCCTTGCTTCCTGCTTCATCGCTAATAGCTCTAAGCATGAAAAATGGCGTGTGTAGGGCGTGGCAGACTTGCGCCACACTTGCGCCTTCCATTTCAACGGCACTTGCATCAAATGTCTGCTCTATCCAATTTTTGCGTTCTTCATCGCAGACAAATTGATCTCCGCTTGCAACTATACCATTTTTTAAATTTATGCCTAAATTTGCTGCGACCCCCACGGCGATTTTATTTAAATTTTCATCGGTTTCCACAAAAATCGGACTTTCAGGCACAAAGCCATAAGGATGCCCAAACGCCGTTATATCGAGATCGTGTTGAACGACTTTTGTCGCATACAGCAAGTCGCCGATTTTAAAGCCGTTTTTTAATGCGCCTGCAACGCCTGTAAAAAGCAATTTTTGGGCACCAAATTTTTCTATCATCAGCGTTGCAGTTAGGGCTGAATTTACCTTGCCGATTTTTGAGTAGGCGATGATTAGCTCGTGGTTTGCAAAATTTGCAAAATAGAATTTGTTGTTCGCAAATTCTATTTTTTTTGGATTTAACTCTTTTAAAAGCGGTTCGATTTCTTCTGGCATTGCACCTAAAATTGCGATTTTCAAGCGTTTTCCTTTGCGAAATTTATAAATTCATCAAGGCTTGATAAATTTGTTATGCTAAAAGTCGGTTTTTCTGTGATTTTTTTGTTTATCCCTTTTAGCACAGCCGCGCCAAATTCGACAAAACAATCAACTTTGCTCTCAACTGATTTTATGCTTTGTTTGTATAAAACTGGACTTACAAGTTGCGCTTTTAGCAAATTTAGAGCTTCATTTTTGCTAGAATACGCCTTAGCCGTCGCATTTGCGATGACGGCTGAAAAGCTATCATTTAGCTTATCTTGCAACGCCGCTACTAGCTCGTTACTTGCATTTTCCAAAATCGGGCAGTGGCTAGCCACGCTCATATTAAGCAACATCGCTCTTTTTGCGCCGTTAGCCTTAAATTCGCTCTCCAAACTAGCCAAATCATCTTTATTTCCTGCGACCACAATCTGCCCGTCGCAGTTGTAGTTTGCTGCCCAAACCTGCTTGTTTTGGTTTCTAGCGTTAGAACAAATTTGCTCTACTTTTTCATCGTCAAGGCCCAAAACAACCATCATAGAAGCGTTTTTGCCAAGGCAGTCCTTTTGCATAAGTTTGCCACGCAAATTTACGATTTTTATCGTTTCTTTAAATTCGATTCCGCCACTTACGCCAAGTGCGCTAAATTCGCCAAGCGAATGCCCCAATGCAAATTCAGGCTTTAAATTTAGTTTTTCATTTAACGCCAAATAAGCCATAAATGAATTTAGCACAATCGCAGGTTGCGTAAATTCGGACATATCAAGCTTATCATTGGCTTCAAATAAAAGTTCTTTAAAATCAATTCCGCAAAATTCGCTAGCTTCGTCTAAAAGTTTTTTGGCACTTGCAAAATTTTCATAAAATTCCTTGCCCATACCGACACTTTGCGAACCCTGACCCGGGAAAATAAATGCGTATTTCATCGTTTTTCTCTTTTAAATTTTAGTGATTGTGTTTGCCGCAACAACCGCCGTCTTCGCCGTGTCCATGTCCGCCACAACACTCGTGGTCATCGTGGTGATGTCCGCCGCCACAACAACCGCCTTCGTCATGTCCGCCGCCGCCGCAACAACAACTATGTTCGCCCTCAGGTGCGCCCATTAAAATTTCATCTTCTGTCGCTTCTCTGTTTTCGACGATTTTTACATTAAATTCAAGCTCTTTTCCTGCATAAGGGTGGTTAAAATCCACACTCACGGTTTCATTGGTAATCTCTTTAACTATAACTCTTGCGACTGAGCCGTCTTCGCCCTCTCCAAAAAGCTCCATACCAACCTGCAAATCAATCCCTGCAAACTGCTCTTTTGGAAGTGTTTGAACTGCATTTTCATCATATTCGCCGACGCCGTCTTGTGGTAAAATTTTTATGATTTTGCTTTCGCCTTCGCCCAAATTTACAACTTCATCTTCAAGTTTTTGCAGAATTTGGTTTTTCCCGCTTAAAAACGCAATCGGATTTGCGTTGAAATTTGACTCTAAAATTTCGCCGTTTTTAGCGTCTTTTAGCTCATAATACATTTTAATAACACGATTTTGTGCCATAGAATTCTCCTAGTTTTGAAATTAAACTAGGGATTTTAGCATAAATAAAATTTAATTTCTATTAGGTGATGCTTTTGCTTCTTTGGAATCAGGATAAGAAGCTTTTAGCGCGTTATAAAATTTAGTTCCGCTGTCTTTATCGCCGATTTTATCGAAGCTAATCGCTGTGTGATAAAGTAGTTTTGGCGTATAATCGCCATTTTCGTTATAAGAAATACTTTTTTTGTATGAATTTATAGCTTCGCCGTATTTACCTTGAAAATACAAACTCTCGCCAACCATGAAGCTAGATTTCGCTGGTTTATGACCTTTTGAAACCAAAAATTCGTAGCGTTCTTTGGCACCCGAGTAATCTTTTTTGGCAAATAGCTCATCGGCTTCTTTTAAAATAGCAGATAAATCCTTGTCTTTGAACGAATTTGAACTAGAATTTGCAGAATTTGCGTTTGAAGTTTTCGCAGGTGGGCCTACTTCACTGTTTTTTTTTACGCTTCCGCCGTTACCTAGTTTTTTATTGATTTCGTTGATTTGAGATTTTAGCCAAGCTATATCTTTTTTCATCTGATCTAGTTCGCTACTGCCACGAGCTTTGCCGCTTGTTCTAATCTCTAAGTCTGCAACCCTGTTTTCAAGCTTTGAAATTTGAGCATTTGTACCTTCTAAGACAGTTCTAAGACCTTCGACATTTTCTTTTGTGTCATCAAGATTCATTTGAATACTATCTGCTTGTTGTCTATTTTTTAGCAAAAACTGCTCGTTTTCTGTTAGACCATAAGGATTTTCAGAATTTACATTTCCGGCATCAAAAACCGAAACTTCGGCATTTAAAAAAGTTGCGACACCAAAAAGTGCCGCAACTATAAATTTTTTATTAATCAAATTAGAATCCAACTTTGAATTCGTCGCGTCTATTTTGAGCGTCGCACTCTTTTGTTTTGCTTGTGCAAACAAGGTTGCTTTCGCCATAGCTTACAACAGAAATTCTATCTGCGCTTACGCCTTGTTTAACCAAAGCATCTTTTGCAGCTTTTGCTCTTTTAAGACCCAAAGCGTAGTTGTATTGATCGCTACCCCACTCGTCGCAGTTACCTTCAACTTTGATTGTCAAAGCTTCTGCACCTGCTTGGTTGAATAATGCAGCGTTGTTGTTGATTGAACCTTGTTGATCAGCTCTAATGTTAAATTTGTCATAATCAAAATAAACATTGCTAACTTCGCTTTGAATTCTTGAAGCCAAAGAGCTTTCTCCCATTGCACTTCCGTCCATTTCAGGATTTTTTTTAGAACAACCGCTCAAAAGTAGAGCAGCAACTGCAACTGATGTTAAAACTAAATGTTTCATTTTTCCACCTTCCAAATAAGATTTTTTGCATTATAGCATAAAAAATTTGATTTTTTACCAATCAAGTGATTGAATTTGACCGATTTTTAACGGAAATTGAAAACTTCTGTTCTCATTTACCCTTATAATGCCGACTGCACTACCGCTTTTTATAAACATTATAGTACCGCCGTCATGAGAAAATCTAGGAAACATATTTTTTCCGTCTGCTGTGAGTTGGCGAACTAAATCTGTTTGCGTTGAAATCATATAGATATTAAAGCTTCCGCCGCCGTCACGACTAGAATAAGCTATATAGCTTCCATTTGTCGTAATCGAGTTATTATTTTTTCCTTGAAAGACCATTTGCTCGACCGAACCACCACCAAGACTTTGAGCGAAAATATTTGGATAACCAAGTCTATCGCTTACAAAAACAACCCTGCTATCGTTATCCACAAAATTTCCATTTACATCAATGCCCGGATAATCGGTAACTTGCTTCATATTGCCACTTGCTAAGTCATAAAGAAAAATATCAGGCTGATCTTTTGGCGCATTTGTGATAAGAAGTTTTCGTCCGTCGCTACTAACATCACTTGCTATTGTCATGCCTTGTCCTGTTAGAATTTTGGTTTTTGCACCGCTAGAAAGATTATATTTAAAAATCGCAGGAGTATTTTTATTTACATAATATGTATAGAAAAATTCGGTTTGATTTTTATTTGCCCATTTTGGGAAAATGTTTAGACCACCGCTAACTACGACTTTTTGATAAGTTAAAGTATAATCAGCAACTAAAATTTCGCTTTGTTTTGTCGAAGTATAGCGAGAAAGCAAAATCATCTGTCTCATCCAATCGACATTTGAATAGCCCAAATTTTTAACGATTTCAGAAACTGCCATGTGTGCTAAAAACGGATATGTTTCGCCGTTTGTTATGCTAAATTCGTTCTCATAAACTACTTTGCCGTTACTTGCGTCTAAAACTTTGGCTTTTAAATTCATAGGTGAGCCCTGAGCGCTAACTGCATAGCGAACGATCAAAGCAGGAGTGCCACTTATGCCTAAATTTGTAGTATAATCGCCATCATAAGAGCTTTCTAAATAATCATCGCTTACTTCGAAAACAGCACCGACCTTTAAATCCCCAACCATAAGTTTAAAAAATTTGTTGTTGAATTCAGAATTTGGCAACTCCGAAGCGTTTTGAACTACGATTTTTGGCAAACTTACGCCTTCATTTACGATTGTCATTGTTGCGTCATTTGCAAACAAACCAACACAAAATGCAAAAATTAAAAATAGTTTTTTCATCAATACTCCTTAAATTTTAAAAAATCAACTTTGTATTATAGATAAATTTAGTAAATTTAAATTTTATCTTTTAAATTTATTTTCTCAAATTTAAAAGGTTTTCCGTCAGGCGGTTTTGGAAAATCATGCATATCAAGGCTACTCATAAAATCTCTAAGTTTTTGGTTAAATTCGCTATTATACGAAAGCATTAAAATTTCATAATCAATAACTTTGCCATTTGCATCGATAGTAATACTTACCAAAGCATCATCATTTGACTTTGCAGAATATCTACTCCATAAAATTTTAAGTTTTTTTTCAACGCCACCTTTAAAAGCGTCAAATTTACCTGTCATTTGCGATTTACCTGATTTTTTATCATCTTTTTGAACGGCATTTTTAGAACCGCTTTCTTCTTTTTTTTCTGTGCTTTCTTGAAGTTTTTTATTATCTTTTGTGGTATCGGCAAAAAGATCGTTTAAATTTGGTTTTGGTTCAGGCTTTGGCTCTTTAATCGGTTTTGGTTCTTCAATCGGAGTTTCAACTGGTTTTGGTTCAGGCAATGGCTCAGGCTTTGGCTCTTCTATTTTTTCTATCTCTTTTGGTTTTTCTTCAACTTGTGGTTGGTCAGGAACTTCTTTGGCTAAATCAGGCGCTTTTGGCGCACTATCATCAATCTCCCAATCCACAATAATATCCATATAAGCATTTGGATCATCTGTGTATTTTAGTGCTAGTTCGTGGTCTCTTATAGCATTAAAAAGCAGGAAAAATCCAGCCAAAAAATAGATACAAAGCGAAATCAAAAACGAAGTGAAATTGTCGTATTTCACGCCGACATACGAACTACTTCGCAAAGCCTATCCGTTCGTTTGAAGTGCTACTTTTAAATAACCAGTTTGTTTTAAAGTTTTTAAAACAAACATAACATCATCATAAAGCAACTTTTTATCGGCTTGGATAAAAACCGGTTTATCTTTGCCGTATTTGCCTGAATTTGCTAATAAAAGTAGATTATCGGCAAATTCGCCAAAATTCATTTTACTTTGATCGATATGAATTTGCTTATCTTCTGTTATACGAACTATCATAAGCTCTTTTGTGGTTTGCGAAACTTCCGTTTTCGAGCCGTCAGGAAGCTGAATTTTCTCTTCATAGATTATCGCAGGGGTTGCAACCATTAAAATAGCGAGCAACACGAGCATAATATCAACCAAAGGCGTGATATTTAGCTCAGGTTTTTCATCATAATCAAACATTTGATTTTGTTTCCGCTTTTAAATTTGATACGCTATCGCCTGTTATGTGAAGCAAAATATCACCTGTGCGCCTAATAATACTCATAAGCTCATACGATTTTCTTTTTATAAGCAGGTGAAATGTATAAGCAGGGATTGCAACGAAAATTCCGGCTCCCGTAGCAACCAAAGCTTCGCTAATGGCTGGTGCAATCGTAGCGATACTAGCGTTTCCCCCGCCCATTTTCGAAAAAGTATCAAGTATGCTAACAACCGTTCCAAAAAGCCCTATAAAAGGCGAAGTTGAAGCGATGATAGATAACCAAGTTAGCCCACTTGTAGAATCTCGCTCGGACATACTTAGCGAAACTGCTAGTTTTTCTTTTGTGATTTTACCACTTGCTACTTTTTTCAAAACAGAATTTGTATTTGAAATTCTTGCACCCATAAGCAGAGATTCAAGGGCTTTTTCTTCTTTTTTATGCCAAGAAGAAAGCCCTACAAACCTAGAAATCAAAATCGTAAAAGTCAATATGAAATAAAAAGATAACCAAGAAAGCACAAATATCGTAATAAATGTGCTTCTTGAAAAATAACTAAGAATAATATCAATCATACTCTATTTTTGCCTTGCGTGATCGTCGATTTTGGCGATAGTTGCGGCATAAGCAGATGTTTCACTACTCATAGAAGCTACCAAATCTTTTGCTTTTTGAAGTGATTTTGCAATAGCGCCTTCGCTATCGCCGCCTACGACGACAGCGCCGTCTGCTAAAACGGTTGTTTTTTCTTCATCAACTTTCAAATAGCCCCAGTTTATCGCTACTAATTCTTTTTTATCGTTTAAATTTACTATTTCAATTACGCCAGATCTTAAAAGCGTTACAAGTGCGGCGTGGCGCGGTAAAACGCCTAATTCGCCTTCGCTTCCGGGTAGTTGAACAGATTTAACTTCGCCCGAGAAAACTCTTCCCTCAGGCGTAACGATTTCTAAAAATAATTTTTCCATTATTTTTTCCTTTTAAGCCTTCATTTTTTCGGCTTTTGCCACTACCTCGTCAATATTTCCTACCATATAGAAAGCATTTTCAGGCAAATCATCATATTTACCCTCTAAAATTCCTTTAAATCCTGCGATAGTCTCTTCAAGGCTGATATATTTGCCAGGGCTTCCTGTGAAAACTTCGGCAACAAAGAAAGGTTGTGAAAGATATTTTTCAACTTTTCTAGCTCGTTCAACCACAAGTTTATCTTCTTCACTAAGCTCGTCCATACCTAAAATCGCGATAATATCTTGCAAATCTTTATATTTTTGAAGAACAGCTTGAACGCCACGAGCTACCTTATAATGCTCTTCGCCGATGATTTGAGGATCAAGCATTCTTGAAGTTGAATCAAGTGGATCAACCGCAGGATAAATTCCTTTTTCTGCAATCGCTCTATTTAGAACGGTTGTAGCATCAAGGTGAGCAAAAACCGTTGCAGGAGCAGGATCTGTAAGGTCATCAGCAGGAACATAAACAGCTTGAACTGATGTAATTGAGCCTTTTTTAGTCGATGTAATTCTCTCTTGCAATTTACCCATTTCGCTAGCCAAAGTCGGTTGATAACCAACCGCACTTGGAATTCGTCCAAGAAGCGCAGACATTTCTGAACCTGATTGAGAAAATCTAAAAATGTTATCGATAAACATCAAAACATCTAGTCCTAGCTCATCACGGAAATACTCAGCCATTGTAAGACCTGTCAAAGCAATTCTATTTCTTGCTCCCGGTGGTTCGTTCATTTGACCATAGGTTAAGGCAACTTTATCCAAAACTCCGGATTCCTTCATTTCGTTATAAAGGTCATTTCCCTCTCTTGTTCGCTCGCCAACGCCCGCAAATACAGAATAACCACTGTGTTTGAAAGCAACATTGTGGATTAGCTCCATAATAATAACGGTTTTACCAACACCAGCACCACCAAATAGACCAACTTTTCCACCTTTTGCATAAGGAGCTAGCAAATCAACAACTTTAATACCGGTTTCGAAAATTTCGCTTTTTGTGCTTTGGTTTTCAAAACTTGGCGGATCTCTGTGGATTGACCAGCGAGTTTCGAAATTTTCCTCTTCGCCTTCGTCAATCAAATCACCTGTAACATTAAAAATTCTACCTAAAACTTTTTCGCCAACCGGAACGCTAATAGGCGCACCAAGTGCAACTACTTCTAAGCCCCTTGTCAAACCATCGCTCATATCCATAGCAATCGTTCTAACGCGGTTATCGCCAAGATGACCTGCGACTTCTAGCACAAGTCGTCTAGCATCGCCTTCGACATCAAATTTAACTTCTAGGGCTTCGTTGATTTGTGGCAAATAGTCTTTGAAATCCACATCAACAACAGGACCCATTACTTGTGAAATTATTCCTTTCATCTATTTTCCTTTCACTTATTTCTTTACTTCATTGATTCAACGCCACTGATGATTTCTATAAGCTCAGTGGTAATAGAACTTTGTCTTGCTTTGTTATACTCTAAATTCAGCTGTCTAACGCGCTCTTTTGCGTTATTTGTCGCATTTTCCATAGCGTTCATTCTAGCGCTATGTTCGGCAGCTAGTGAATCTATCAAAGAGTAATACATGCTGTATTCTAAATACTTTTTAACAAGTTCATCTAATAATGCTTTTGCATTTTCATCAGGTTCAAATTCAACAGCAGAACCTAAATTTGCTAAATGCTTTTCATCAACAACAGGCGGTTCAATAGGAACAATATCGCTAACACGAATTTCTTGCGAAATCATATTTTTATATCCATTATGAACCAAAATAACTTTATCGGTTTCACCGGCTAAAAAGCTATCAACGGCTGATTTGATAATATTTTGTGCCTTTTCATAGGTAGGAGATGAGCTAACGCCGACATGCTTTTCTAAAAGCTCCATACCTTGAAAATTAAAGTATTCGATACCTTTTTTGCCTACGCCACGCAAACGAATTTTAATTCCTTTGCTTTTATAAGTTTCAATCAAACTTTTTATTTTTTTGATTGTGTGAATATTAAATCCGCCACAAAGTCCCTTGTCGGCAGTAACAAAAATAATATCAACTACTTTTGGCTCTTTTTTTGTATCGAAAATTTTACTATTTTGCACATCTGAGATATTATCAGAAATTTTAGCCGCAATCTCACTTAAAACCTCATTGATTTTAATCGCATAAGCGCTTGATTGAACAGCTGCATCTTTTGCTTTTTTAAGCTTTACATTAGACACAAGCTTCATCGCTTTTGTGGTTTTTTCAGTGTTTTTGACGCTTTTAATTTTTAACTTAATATCTTTCAAATTTGCCATAATTTAGCCTTACTGCGCTGAAAATGTCGCTTTAAAGTCATTTAATGCTTTTGCTAAACTTTCTTCTATATCTTTTTCCAAAGATTTTTTGGTTCTGATTTGTTCGAAAATTTCAGGATATTTAGCTTCAATAAACGGATAAAGCTCAGCTTCAAATTTACCGATTGCGCTTGGTGCAACATCATCTAAATATCCCTTGCTACCTGCAAAAATGATAACAATTTGATTTTCAACAGGAAGTGGGCTGTAAGGCGGTTGTTTTAGAACTTCAACCATTCTTTGACCACGGTCTAGTTGTTTTCTACTGCTTTCGTCCAAATCACTTGCAAATTGTGCGAACGCTTGAAGTTCGCGGTATTGGGCAAGGTCAAGGCGAAGTGTGCCTGAAACTTTTTTAATCGCTTTGATTTGTGCTGAACCACCAACACGGCTAACTGATAGACCGACATTGATCGCAGGGCGAATACCTGAGTTAAAAAGTCCAGATTCAAGGAAAATTTGTCCGTCGGTAATAGAAATAACATTTGTAGGGATATATGCCGAAACATCACCCGCTTGTGTTTCGATGATAGGAAGCGCTGTTAGGCTACCAGCTCCTAGTGCATCGCTTAGCTTACTAGCTCTTTCAAGTAAGCGAGAGTGTAGATAGAAAACATCGCCCGGATAAGCTTCACGACCTGGTGGTCTTCTTAAAATCAATGACATTTCGCGGTAAGCAACAGCGTGTTTGCTTAAATCATCATAAATAATCAAAGCATGGCGTGAGTTATCTCTGAAATACTC
Organism: Campylobacter sp.; assembly: GCA_017469645.1. GTDB lineage: Bacteria > Campylobacterota > Campylobacteria > Campylobacterales > Campylobacteraceae > Campylobacter_B. Next base: position 13,925 of record JAFUFY010000005.1, read on the forward strand.
GCCCATTGTGCAGCCTGAATATGGAGCAAGGTATTGAAGAGCAGCCGCTTCACTAGCATTAGCTGCAACTACGATGGTATATTCCATAGCGCCGTATTCTTCTAGTTTTTTAACAACTTGTGCTACGGTTGATTGTTTTTGACCTACGGCAACATAGATACAGACGACATCTTGACCTTTTTGGTTAATGATAGTATCAACAGCAACGGTTGTTTTACCTGTTTGTCTATCGCCGATAATTAGCTCTCTTTGACCTCTACCGATTGGAACAAGGGCGTCGATTGCTTTAATGCCTGTTTGAAGTGGCTCATGAACTGATTTTCTAGCCATAATGCCTTTTGCTTTTTCTTCGACGAATCTACTTTCACTCGCTTCGATTGGTCCTTTGCCGTCGATTGGCTCACCGAGCGCATTTACAACGCGTCCTATCATAGCGTCCCCAACAGGAACTCTTAGAAGTTTGCCAAGTCTTTTTGCACTACTTCCTTCAACGATACCGGCTGTTTCGCCTAAGATAACAACACCGACACTGCTTTCTTCAAGGTTAAGAGCGATACCTTTTACGCCGTTATCGAACTCAACCATCTCGTTAGCCATAACATTTTTTAAGCCATAAACGCTGGCAACACCGTCGGCAACAGATACAACTTTACCTGTTTCTTCGACATCTACGCTTAGATCAAAGCTTTCAATTCGTTCTTTAATTATGCTACTAATTTCGTCTGCTTTAATTTTCGCACTCACGCTTTACTCCTTTAAATTGCTTTTAATATATATTCGCTCATTTTATTTTTTAATCTATCAATAGAAAAACTAATCTCAAAACCCAAATCTTCAACATCGATTTTAACGCCGTTGTAGTTAGCTATAACCGGCTCTAATTTGATGTTTGCACTGAATTTTTTAGAAATTTGCGCTTCAAGCTCTTTAAGTTTTGATTTTTCAATCTCTTTTGAAGAGTAAATTTTTCCGTAAAATTCGTTGTTTGCAGCTGCAATATTACTTCGTAATCCTTCGAAAATTTGCGGAATTAAATTTATTCGTCTATTTTTTGCCAAAAGCTTTATCAAATTTGAAATTTTTTCATCAGGTTTTTTTATAAAAGATAAAATCAAATCAACTTTTGCATTATCTTTTATAGCAGGAGAATTGATAATATCGTTAAATTTCTCAGTTTCAAAAGCCAAAGATAGGGATTTGAAAATTTCCAAAACGCCTGTAAGTTCGTTTTGTTTATAGCTTTCGATTAAAGCTTTAACATATTTTTTAGCGGTATTGTCTATCATTACACAGCCTTTTTATGAACTATGTCGATAAGTTCATTTTGGTCTAAATTTATGCTATTTTTGTCAAAAATTTCTTCTAAAATTTCATTTACGACATCTTTTTTCGCTTTTCTAGTTTCAAATTCTTTTTGCTCTTCGAACGATTTTTGAAGTTGTTTTATCTCAAATTCGGTAGCATTTTTAACTTTTTCTTCTGCAAAAATTGCCTCTTTTTTGGCTGTTTCTACCAAAGAATCACCTTGAATTTTAGCAGTTGCTACATCTTTTTTAGCTTGTTCTTTTCGCTCTTTTGATTCTTTTAATAAATTTTGATTTGCTTCAAGTCTAGAAGCTATCGAATTTATTCTATTTTCATAAGCAGCTTTTAAAGGACCTTTTAGCAAATAATACATTATCCCAAAAAAGATTAAAAAGTTTATCGTTCTCCAAACTATGTCATAGTTTGTGCCATGTCCGTCTGCAAGAGCCAAAATCGGAAAAAGTGTTAAAAATATATATTTTTTCATTTTTTCTCCTTAAATCTTGGCAAGAGCGCTTTTAAGGCTACTCTTAAATTCAGGAATTTTATCTTGAAGATCTTTTTTAAGCTCAGCTCTTTCTTTACCAAGCTTTTCAACAAATTTGTCAAAATCGGCTTCTAACTCCGATTTTCTCGCCGCTATCACTGCTTCGGAATCTTCTTTTGCTTTATCCAAAGATAGCTGTTTGATTTTAGCTGCTTGTGATCTTGCTTCATCTAGAATTTTTGTTATCTCGGCTCTATCAGAATCGACATCTAGCGCATTTTGCTTGGCTTCTTTGGCATCTTTTTGTATCATGGCTTCTCTGCTGTCCATAAAAGAAAGCAGTGGTTTATAAAGCAAGATATTCAAAATGTAGATGAGCCCCAAAAATACGATAACAGTGAAGATCAGAGCAGGCAAACTAATTTCGAGCATTAACCCTCCTTATTAATTTTTACAAAATAAATTAATATTTTACAATATAAATTTAAAAATTTAGATTAAAAAATTAGTTTAACTTCTTAATAAATTCATCAATTTTTGAAATTTCATCAAATTCAACAGAAATTTTTCTATCTTTTATCTTTATTTTTCCAAATTTATCTAATTTTTCTTTCAATTCCAAAAGTTTTGGCTCAAAATTTTCAAATTTTTCAACCTTTTCTTTTGTCGATTTTTTATCTTTTTTATCTTTTATTTTTTTTACCAAATTCTCGGTTTCTCTAACGCTTAGTTTTTGCCCTGTTATCGTATTTAAAACCAAAATTTGATCTTTTTCATCAAGTCCTACTATGACCTTTGCATGACCTTGTGAAATTTTATCTTCGCTAATTGCGTTTTGAACTTCGCTAGTTAAGCTTAAAAGCCTTAAAGTATTAGTAATTTGCACACGCGATTTTTTGATGATTCCAGCCAATTCTTCTTGCGTGATTTTATATTCATCAATCAACTCTTTGTATGAATTTGCAAGTTCAATAGGATTTAAATTCTCTCTTTGGATATTTTCGATTAGTGCTAATTCCCTTAAATTTTGTGAGCCAAAATCAGCAACTATGGCTTTGATATATTTTTCACCCAAAAGTTTTGTAGCACGAAATCTTCTCTCGCCGGCAATCAACATATACTCATCATTTTTCGCAACAACGATTATAGGCTGGATAAGCCCGTGTCTAGCGATACTTTCGCTAAGCTCTTTTAAAGCATTTTCATCAAATTTTTTTCTTGGCTGATATGGATTTGGTTTGATTTTGCTAATTTCGATTTCTAAAACTAAATCTTTTTTTCCGCTTTCTAGCTCTTTTGCGTAAGCATTTTCAACATCATCTAAAATGGCACCAAGTCCCCGTCCTAACGCACTCTTTTTTACTTTTGCCATATTTACTCCATAATCGAATTTGCCAAATCCTGATACGCAACGCTTCCTGATGATTTTATGTCATATAAAATCACAGGTTTGCCGTAACTTGGGCATTCTGCAAGTTTTACATTTCTAGGAATTATAACAAAGCCGTTTTCATCTCTGTCGCTTTTGAAAAGTTTATCTTCAAAATGCTCTTTAAGATTTGCTAAAACCTCTTTTGAAATATTATTTTTACTATACATTGTAGGCAAAAATCCTCTAAATTTAAGATTTGGATTTATGCTTTTTTTCACGATTTTAACGGTATTTAAAACCAAACTTAGCCCTTCAAGTGCCAAAAATTCACACTGAACAGGTACAATAACACTATCACTGGCACTTAGTGCATTTACAGTGATATTTCCCAAAGTCGGCGGCGAATCAATAATGATATAATCATATTTTGAAGAAATTTCGGCAATTTTCCTTTTTAAAATCATTTTACTATCTTTGTCATTGTCGGCAAATTCTTGCTCAATGCCAACTAGACCGATATTTGATGGAACTAAATGAAGTTCAGGAATTTCCGTTTCGAGCGTGATTTCAGATATTGTTTTTCTACCAGTTAAAACATGATAGATATTGAATTCATAATCACTTCTACTAAAACCAAGCCCTGTTGTAGTATTTGACTGCGGATCAAGGTCGATTAGCAAAACTTTTTTTCCGACAATAGCTAAACTTGCCGCCAAATTTATCGCAGTTGTCGTTTTACCGACACCGCCTTTTTGATTAGCAATAGTTATTACTTCACTCATCTTAAACTATACACCTTTTTGTTATTTATTATCACTGAACCGTCATCGCATAGCACTGCATTTTTAAGAGAAATTTCTTCGCTTCCGCTATGAGTGCCGAATTTTTGCGACAAAGGGAATTCTAGCGAAAACTTGCTAAAAATTTGCTTCCATGAAGGTTTTTTTTCTAACATTTCAAAAAAGCCGTAAATTAGGCTATTTCGCTCTACTTTTATATCCAAAATCCCAGCAAATTCGGGCGCGTGAGCTAAATTTAAACCCATACCGCAGACAAAAGCATTTTTGATTTTTGTTGTGATTACTCCGCCGATTTTTTTTTCACTCAAATAAAAGTCATTTGGCCATTTTAGCCAAATTTGTGAGCCTAAATTTGCTAAATAATCTTTCATCAAAAAAGCAAAATAAATACTAGCTGAACTCATCGGCAAGTCGCTTGGCAGGGATTTTTCATCAACGCAAAATGAAAAATATAAATTTCCACTTTTGCTAATCCACTCATTTCCCCTGCTTCCAACTCCGTTATTTTGGGAATTTGTGACCAAACAATATGGCGGTTTGATAACGCCAAGCTTTAAATTTGAAATGATCCCAGTCTGGGTCGAATCACAACTCTCAACAAATTCTATCGTCAATTTTGAGCCTTTTGCCATTGGTAAAATCACTTGCATTTAGCGGTTTTTTGCCGATTTCTTGGATTTTTGTGATTTCTAATTCGCCACCACACACGGCAATGATAAAACTATTTTTATTTATCGCGACTATTTTTCCAAATTCACTCTTGCTATGAATTTTATCGCTAAATTTAGCCACTTCCAAAAGTTTTGTGCCGTCATCTAAAAAAATGTTTGGCCAAAAATCAAAAGCCCTAAATTTACGCAAAATTTCATCAATATCGTCGCTAAATTTAATCAAACCAAACTCTTTTTTTATTTTAGAACATTTGGTTGAGAGTGCGTGAATTTGGGAAATCGGAGCTAAATTTTCATAACTTTTTAGGATTTTTACTATTAAATTTGAAGCGATTTTTGCCATTTGATCAAAAATTTCGCTCGATTTTAAGTCCCTTATATCCAAAAACGAAAATCCGAGCATTTCGCCATCATCAAGCCCAATACCCATTTTCATCGCCGTTACGCCACTTAGTTTTTCGTCGCACAAAATCGCACTTTGAATCGGACTAGCACCGCGGTATTTAGGCAGTATCGAAGCGTGTAAATTTATACAAGGCGCGATACCCAAAATATCGCTAGGCAAAATTTGCCCGTATGCTGCAACTACGATAAAATCAGGCTTAAAAGCACAAATTTGCTCTTTTATTCCAACTTCTTTTAGCGAATTTGGCTGAAAAATAGGAATTTGCAAATTCTCATCAAGTAAAAATTGTTTCACACTTGGCGGAGTTAAAATTTGCTTTCTGCCCACAGGCTTATCTGGCTGGGTAAAAACGGCTTGAATTTCAAAATTTGCTTCCAAAAGCCCCTTTAAAATCTGCGTCGCATAATCAGGCGTCCCCATAAAAACGATTTTCATTATTTTGCCCTAAAAATCACTATTTTGTTGTGGCAAAAAATTTTCATCTAAACTTTTACTTTTTCGCCTAAAAATCGTGCCGCCCGTTTGTTTGCCATTAAGCAAAAATTCCTTTGCCACGCTTAAATCAAATCCACTTGCCAAAAACATCTCTTTGCCGTTTTCAAGCAAGAAATTTGCAGCTTTTAGCTTAGTTACGATGCCACCAGTTCCCATTTTTGAACCTGCATTTTGCGGCACGGCAAGTTCATCTGGGCTTAAAAAATTTACTTCACTTCTAATTTTTGCGTCCCTAAATTCACTCGGATTTTTATCATAATATCCGTCAATATCGCTTAAAATCACGAGCAAATCAGCGCCAAAATAATTCGCCACACCCGCACTTAGTCTGTCGTTATCGCCAAAGACGATTTCTGCGATTCCTGTGGCGTCATTTTCATTTATAATAGGTAAAATTTTATTTTGCAAAAGTCCGTCGATTAGCCCTTTTGCGTAGTTTGTGCTTTTGCGTGAGTCAAAATCACTTGCAGTTAGTAAAATTTGCGCCGTCAAAATGCCAAATTTAGCCATTGATTTTTCGTAAATTTCCATCAAATACGGCTGTCCGATGGCTGCAAGCATTTGGCGATTTACCACAGAAGTTTTTTCGATGTTGGATTTTATTCTTCCTGCATTTATCGCGCCTGAACTTACCAAAATAACTTCAAATTTACTCATTAGTTGTGCCAAAAATTCGCACAAATTTGCGATTCTTGCCTGACTGATTTTGTTTTCATCGCTTAGGACATGAGAGCCCACTTTTATGACAACTCTTTTCATTTTTCGCCTTTTAAATTCTCTTTTAAAAGCTCATATAATGCGAATTTTAGCTCTTTTATACCAAAATTTGTTACACTTGAAATCGGCATAACAAAATATGGTTTGCTTTTGTCAAATTCATCTAAATTTTGCATTTTTTCAAAGCCAAATTCATTTAAAAATTCGCTCATAATCTCATCTAAATTTTCACAAGCTTCGGCTTTTGTAAGTGCGATTGCAAAATTTCGCTCTGCTAAAACCGGCGAAAATTTAGCTAGCTCCGATTTTAGCGTGGAAAACTGTTCGCTAAGGCTTCTATAATTTATCGTATCTAACATAAAAAGCAAGATTTTTGTTCGCTCGATATGCCTTAAAAACTGGATTCCAAGCCCCTTGCCTTCACTCGCACCGTCAATAATTCCTGGAATATCAGCCATTACAAAACTTGAAAACTCATCGACATTTACAATGCCAAGCTTTGGCGTAATCGTGGTAAATTCATAGTTTGCGATTTCGGGTTTTGCATTTGATACGGTTGAGATGAGCGTAGATTTTCCGACATTTGGAAATCCCACAAGACCCACATCGGCGATGAGTTTTAGCTCCAAGCGAATATTTTTTTCTTCACCTGCTATACCTGGTTGCGCGTAATCTGGGCGTTGATTTACCGAATTTTTAAAGTGCGTGTTGCCAAGACCGCCTTTTCCGCCTTTTAGCAAAAGTTTTGCTTCGCCGTCATTTAACAAATCAAAAATAAGCTCTTTTGTTTCGTCATCATACACGGCAGTTCCAGGCGGCACGATAAGATACAACGCTTCACCGCTTTTGCCAGTTTTTTTGCGACCCTCTCCTGGTGCGCCGTTTGCGGCTTTGAATTTGGTTTTTCCTTTGTAAAATGAAAGCGTGTGCGTATTTTTGTCGGCTTTTACATAGACATCGCCGCCTCTTCCGCCGTCTCCGCCATCTGGACCGCCAAGAATAACAAATTTTTCCCGTCTGAAACTAACGCAACCTGCGCCGCCTTTTCCGGAAGTTACATTAAATTTAACATTATCGACAAACATTTTGTTTGACCTTGAATTATTTTAAGAAGAAAGGTCGCCCAAATTCGGGCGACCACGAAGTTTTAAGCCGCAGGATAAACTGAGACTTTTTTTCTGTTTTTGTCTTTGCGTTCGAATTTAACAAAGCCGTCAATCAAAGCAAAAATCGTATGATCTACGCCCATACCGACATTGTTACCCGGATGCGTAGCTGTGCCTCTTTGGCGGATGATGATATTTCCCGCTCTAACAAACTCGCCACCGAATTTTTTCACACCTAGTCGGCGTCCGATGGAATCACGGTTATTTTGGGTTGAACCTTGACCTTTTTTGTGTGCCATTTTTTACTCCTTAGGCGTTTATGCTTACGACTTTGACGCGAGTGTATTGGCGTCTGAAACCGCGTTTTACTTTTGAGTCTTTTCTTCTGCGTTTTTTGAAGATTACGACTTTTTTGTCTTTACCTTCATTTACCACTTCTAAGACAACTTTTGCACCCTTAACAAATGGTGCGCCTACCTTTAATTCGCCGTCGTTGATAGCCAAAACTTCGCTAACTTCGACTTTGCTTTTTGGCTCAGCAGCAAAATGATCTAGATTTAGGTAATTACCTTCTTCTACTTTGTATTGCTTGCCGCCGTTTTTGATGATAGCATACATCAAGCTTTCCTTATAAATTTGGTAGTCCAAAAAGGCATTTTAAATTTACAAATTTAAAAATTTACGGAGCCGTTTTTGGTTGTAAAAGGTGGATTATATCTAAAAATTTATAAATTTAAATTGAATTTACATTAATTCCCCATACTTGACGGATTAAATTAAAAAATTTTACGCTTCCGTCGCTTACACACGAAAAAGTGTGCTACGCTAGGAAGCGTAAAATTTTTTAAATTACTACGCCTATTATGTCTTGAATATTTATTGATAAATTAAACAAATTTTTATCTTAGTCGAACAAGAAATTTCCAAACACGAAGGAATTGCTAGGCTCGGTTCAATTTAAATTTATATTCATAAAAAAAGCCTGTCCGAAAAAATTCGGACAGGCAAAAGGAGAATTTATCAAAATCAAAACTTAATTAGTAATCAAGTTCTGGTTTTGGTGTAGCATCTGTTCTAGCTGGCAATACTGGGTATTTTAGAGCTGACTCAGGTAGTTTTCCGCTTAGAGCGTTGAAGAAAGTAACGATTTTGTTTGCTTCATCATCGCTGATTTCGATACCTAATTGAACGCTACCCATTGCTTTAACAGCGTCTTTTAGTGACCAGATTGCGCCATTGTGGAAATATGGAGCTGTATCTACGATATTTCTTAGAACTGGTGCTTTAACCATACCGTTAGCATCGCCTTTGAAATCACCAACATTAGCGAATTCGTATTTGCCTGCTACTTCGAACGGTTGCATTGTGCCACCTAGGTTGATTCCGTTATGGCAAGTTGCACAACCTTTATCAATAAATGTTTTTAGACCTTCTTTTTCTGTTGCGCTAAGAGCGTTTGCATCGCCGTTTAAGAAATCATCATATCTTGACGGAGTTACAAGAGTTCTTTCAAAAATTCCTACTGTTGTAGCAAATAAATCAAATGTAACTTTTGTATTTTCACCATAAGCTTCTTTGAATTCTTTAACATAGCCAGGAATTGAATTTAATAGTTTTTCTACACTCTCAGGAGTTGCAGCCATTTCAGGTGCTGCTGTTGCTGGACCTGCTGCTTGTTCTGCAAGGTGAGCTGCACGACCATCCCAGAATTGTGCTGAGTTAAATACTGAGTTTAGTGTTGTAGGTGCATTTATATGGTGTGGGTTTGGAGTCCATTTGTGACCTGTTGAAGCAGGAACACCGTCAGTTCCACCGATTGCCAAGTTGTGGCAGGTATTACAGCTAATGATGCCGCTTCTTGAAATTCTTGGGTCAAAATACAATTTTTTACCAAGTTCAACTCTTTTTTCAGTTGTTGGGAATTCTTTTGCATCTGGCGCAGAAGCTTCGGCAAGTTTAGCTATTTCAGCTGGGCTTTTTGGAAGTGCTACCAAACCGCTATCTTTGGCTAATTTTGCCAAATCATCAGCTGCAAACATAGTGCTTGCAACAACTACTGAACTAAGCAATAAAAATTTCATTTTCATTACGCTCTCCTTAAATAAATTGTAATCAAATTATAAATTTTACTAAATAAAATTTCGCTTAAAAATTTAAACAAATTAATAAATTTTATCTACAAAATTAAAATATTAAATAAGAAGAATTAGCTCCTATTTTAGGCAAATTTATTTAAAAATAATTTTAAATTTGCTACCATAACGGAGTATTTTTTGTGTAAGGAAAGTTTTATGAAAAAAGTATTGTTTTTAGTCTGCATTATGGCGTTTTTTGGCGGTTGCGGTTACTCAAACTGGAATATCAATAACCAACCTACAACTCAAAACGGTCAAAATACTCAAACTCCGGACATAGTCCAAGAACCGGTAAAACCCGAAGACACCATGCAAGATGGTCAAACTATCGGCGGAACACAAATTGAAATCGAACAACCGCAAGATAGAGAAAATATGTTTCATATAAATACGGTTGTATCGACTTGGGGACGCCCTGATAACGCATTTATCGATGATGATAATATTAAACATTACATCTGGAAAAACTGCAAAGATACAGGCGTTTATAGAGAGCAATGTGTCGGGGAAGATTGCAAACAAGTGCCTGTGCGAAACTGCTGCGATAGAGATCTTATAACAGATGATGAAGGTTATGTTATCAACCTAAAAGAAGCTGTCGCAAAATGTATCTAAATTTACGAAATTTAGGCGTAAAAATTTGCGCCTAAATTTTCTCTTTGTTTTTGTACAAATCAAATTCTAAAAATTAATTTTAAACTTAGTTTTTAAGTAGCAAATATTAGATTCGGAAAAAGTAAATTTCTCCGAATCTATTGTTCAGATTATGATTAAAAATCAAGGACTTTATACAAATCATCTAGTAGCAAAAAATTCTTATCTATCGAACCTCTATAAAACGGATCTAGTATTGTCGTAAATTGATCTCTGAAAAAGCCGTCTTTGCTAAGGTCAAAAATCGCCCTATTTACGGCTTCTAGTAATTCTTTGTTATTTTTTTGCACACCCACACAGGTATTTCCTAGCTGACTTCCGATAGCCTTGATGCCAAGTTCGACGCTAGTATCGATAAAAGGCAAGAACGCAATCAAAATATTAATATGCATATACCCGTCAGCTTCGTTTGCTTTTAGTTTTTTGTGGCATTCGCTAACATGCATACACTCGACCCAATCAGCCTTTAAACTACCTTCATTTTTAAATTCTTCCGTTGTGGTTCCAGGGATATACAAAATTCGCTTACTATTTAAATCAATAAGCTTGCGTATATTATCGCCTTTTCTTGACAAAACAGACAAGTAGCTTGATAGATACGGCACTGAAAAATCAACAGATTTCTCTCGTTCAGGCGTTTGAACCAAGTTTGCAATCATCAAATCAGCTTGATTATTTACAAGCATAGGAACACGATCTTTTGCTTCGATGACGACCAACTCGATATTTCCGCCATCACCTAAAATCTTTTTGCCAATGGCTTTTGCAAGTTCGACTTCAAAGCCACTCATATTTCCACTTGCGTCTTGATCGCTAAATGGCGGTAGGCTCTTTCTGACGCCGATTCGTATAGTTTTAGAATCTTGAATTTCTTGTAAAGTTTGACCAAACAAACAACCTAAAAAAACCATTAACAAAAAAATAGTTTTTTTCATCTTTTGACTCCTTACTTATAAGTTGAAACAAAATTACCAAATTGTAACAAAAAAAAAAAAAACGGTTGCTAAATAAAAGTAAATTTAAAATTTTATTTTTATCTCATTTTATCAATGTAAAATAAACTTTTATTAAATTTAAATTTACAAATTTTATAAATTCGGGGCGAGAATTTAATAAATTATAAATAAATTCGCTATAATCACAAAGTTTATTTTTCAAAAAAAGGACAACAATGCAAAATTCACACAAAAGTTTTACTGGTCGTTGGGCTTTTATACTAGCTTGTGTAGGCTCGGCTGTGGGCATGGCAAATGTCTGGGGCTTCCCGTATAAACTCGGCGCAAACGGCGGCGGGGCGTTTTTGTTGATCTACATATTTTTTATCGCCCTATTTTCCTATGTCGCTCTCTCAGCCGAATACGCTATCGGCAGACGCGCAAGAACAGGAACGCTAGGCTCTTATGAATATGCTTGGAATTCTCGCCGTCTTGGCGTTATCGGCAAAATTCTAGGTTGGCTTCCGCTAGCAGGATCAATGTGCATCGCTATCGGATACGCTGTCATCATCGCCTATGTGCTAAAAGCCCTTACTCAGGCGATCACCGGCTCACTAATGAGCGTTGATACCAACACTTGGTTTGCTTCGTTTGCTTTTAGTCCGTATTCTGTCATTCCATACCATTTCATCGTAGTTGCAGGGACTTTGCTAACGCTGTTTTTTGGGGCAAAAAGTATTGAAAAAACAAACAAAATTATGATGCCGTTATTTTTTATTTTGTTTGCGATCTTAGCAGTGCGTGTGGCGACACTGGACGGCTCAGGAGCCGGGTATAAATTTATGGCAAGTGCCGATTGGAGCAAACTTAGTGATTATAATGTCTGGGTTACGGCTATGGGACAGGCGTTTTTCTCGCTTTCGATTACGGGTTCAGGAATGCTAGTTTATGGTGCGTATCTATCCAAAAAAGAAGATATAGTCGATTCTGCTAAGAAAACGGCGTTTTTTGATACTATTGCAGCACTTGTAGCAGCACTTGTAATGATTCCTGCGCTTTTTGCTTATAATATGGATCAAGCAGCTGGTCCGGGTCTTCTTTTTGTAACCTTGCCAAAAATTTTGCAAGATATGCCGGGCGGTCAAATTTTTGCCATTATTTTATTTACGGCTGTTATTTTTGGCGGAATTTCATCTTTGCAAAATATGTTTGAAGCGGTGGCTGAATCTGTGCTTCATAAATTTCCAAATTTAAAAAGAAGCTGGGTTTTAATCGCTCTTTGCGTGATTTGCTTCGGATTTGGCGTAAATATGGAAACAATCGCACCGACAGAAGAAATCGCAAAAGCTAGTAGCGCATTTACTATAAATACCACAAACTGGGGACCTTGGATGGATTTGGTTTCTATTTATATTATCCCAATCGGTGCCGTTTTGGGTGCGATTTCATGGTTTTGGATACTTAAAAAAGAAGAATTGCTCGATGAAATCAACACAGGAAGCAAGAAAAAATACGGCAATGCGTGGTATTATATAGGTAGATTTGTTTATGTGCCGTTGGCGTTGGTTTTGTGTTTGATAGCACTAATAAACCATGTAGCGTTTTAAAATTCCCCATATCGGAATTATTTAATGAGATTTTTAGCACTTGCTTCGTCGATAGGCAAAACAGCCTTATCTCCTTGCAAGTGCCTAAAAATCTCAATAACTAATCACAATCTGTCTTGAATATTTTAGAATATCATACTAAATCGTCGGCATTAGAATTTTAAATTTGCTTTTTCGTATAATTTATCATTATGAGAATTTTTGTTATTCTAAGCCTTCCATTGTCATTGCGAGTTTTTTTGCAGAAAAAACGAAGCATCGCCAATGGTTAAATTTAAAATTTGGTTGTTTTTATTCCGCAAATTTGCAAATTGTAAATTTAAAAAATCCTGCTAAAAAGCAGGATTTATGAAATCATATTTGAGTTTTTAAGCACGACTAAATGGGTTTTTTCGCCATGTTTTAACACTACGGCAAGTTTATTGGTATCTATTTTTTTGGTTAAAACGACTTTTATTTCATCGCCAAAATTTTCGCTATCGTCGCTTTCTTCTTCTAAAATTTTTGAAATTTTGCTTGATTTATTGTTATTTTCTTCAAATTTTTCTTGCGGTTTTTCAGAAATAAATTCAGGCTCATCATCGTTTAAATTTGGTTCTTCTTTATACTCAAATTCGCTAAATTCGGCTTCTTTTTTCTCGAAATTTAAGTCATCAAAAATTTCAAATTTCTCATTTGACTTAAACGCAACACTTTCGTCTTTGATCTCATCAAATTTAGCCATAGTTGCGTTATTATCGATATTTTCAAATGCGTCCCAAGTATCATCAACGCTTTTTTTAGGTTTTTTTCGTGCGAATTTTTTTGTCAAAAAATAGACCAAAACAAGCAAAACCAAAACGCAAAGTATCATTATAAACGGCATAAAATTCGTCTTTTCTTTTTCGCCATTTTCGTTTTGAGTCAGCGAAATCGGCTTTAAATTTGGATCGCTCACACGCAAAGTAAGCGAAAGTTTATCTTTTTGCACAGCTTCGATATTTAGCTTAGCGCCGTTTATAAAGATAACATGCGTGGCATTTGGGTGCGGAACGATTTCAAATTCGCTTAAAATTGGCGAATTTATAGAAATTGTAGATTTTTCTTCGCTTGTTACACCCTTTAAAACGATAACCAAATTCTCGCCTTCGCGCCTTGTAATATCAGGCTTATAAGCGCTATCAAAAGACAAAACTATATCGATATTATCTTGCTTATCGAAAAATTCGTAATTCATAAGGCTAACGCCAAAGCTAAAACTCGCAAACGCTAAAACTGCAAAAATAATCTTTTTCATAAATTTACTCACTCTGCAAAAAGTTTGTCAATTTCGCCAATAAGCTCTTTGCCGTCAAATTTAGAACAAAGCTCGACTATGCTCGTGCCGATTATCGCGCCGTCTGCGTAAGATTTGGCAAGGCGCACATCTTCGTTTGTGCGAATTCCAAAACCAAGCGCGATAGGCAAATCGCTCATCTTATGCAGATCCCCGACCATATTTTTGTTTCGTTCCAACGGGCTTTGCTTTGTGCCTGTAACGCCAAGAGCGCCGATAGCGTAGATAAAGCCGGATGAGCGAGTTAGTAAGCGTGGCGCTCTGTGTTCGCTAGTAATGCTAATAAGCGGTATCAAAGCAATGCCATTTTTTTGGCAAAGATTAAAAATTTCTTCGTTTTCTTCGTAAGGCAAATCAGGTATGATTAAGCCTGAAATCCCAACTTCCTTGCTTTTGGCGACAAATTTTTCAACGCCGTAAGCAAAAATCAGATTATAATAAACCAAAAAAACAAGTGCTTTGTCCGTTTTTACAGCACCCAAAATATCAAACACAGTATCGGTCGTAACACCGCTATGCACGGCTTTAAAACTAGCTTCTGATATGGTTTTTCCATCAGCTATCGGGTCAGAATATGGAATTCCGACTTCCAAAATATCAAGTTTGCTATCATTTAAATTTAAAATCAGCTCTTTTGTATGCTCTACACTTGGGAAACCTGCGACTATGTAGCCAATATTTGCCTTTTTATTATCAAATGCTTTTTTTATCTTATCCATAAATCGTTCCTTTTTTGTAGTTCATAACGGTATTCATATCTTTATCGCCCCTACCGCTTACATTTACTACGATTGTTTTTCGCTCATTTAGGCTAGGACAGAGTTTTTCCAAATACGCCAAAGCGTGAGAGCTCTCAATAGCTGGTATTATCCCTTCTAGGCGAGATAAAAGTTTTAACGCATTTACGCACTCATCGTCCGTTACGGCAGCATACTGCGCTCTTTTAATATCAAGCAAATGAGCGTGCTCCGGACCAACGCCCGGATAATCAAGCCCTGCTGAAATGCTATGAACCGGATCTATCCGTCCGTAAATATCTTGCAAAACGATAGTTTTCATGCCGTGGATTATACCTGGGCTTCCTTTTGTCATGGTTGCAGCGTGATATGGCGTATCTATGCCAAGTCCTGCTGCTTCAACGCCTATCAAATTTACGCTTTTATCGTCTAAAAATCCGCTAAAAATGCCGATTGCGTTACTGCCACCGCCCACACAGGCGATGACATAGTCAGCTTTAACGCCCTTTTCTTTGAGTTGTGCTTTGGCTTCTGTGCCGATTACGCTTTGGAAGTCTTTTACCATTTTTGGATACGGGTGCGGACCGACAGCAGAACCGATGACATAAAATACTTCTTCGATCTCATTTACCCACGCCTGAATTGCAGCCGTAGTGGCTTCTTTTAGCGTTTTTAAGCCGTCACTAATAGTAACTAAATTTGCACCCAAAAGTCGCATACGAAAAGCATTTAGCTGTTGTCTAGCGGCGTCGCATTCGCCCATATAAATGCTACATTCTAGCCCTAGAAGTGCTGCTGCTGTGGCGGTGGCTACGCCGTGCTGACCTGCTCCCGTTTCGGCAATAACTTTTTTCTTACCCATTTTTTTTGCTAGTAGTGCCTGAGCTAGGGCGTTGTTGATTTTATGAGCTCCTGTGTGATTTAAATCTTCTCGCTTTAAGTAAATGTCGTGTCCGTAGTGTTCGCTTAGGCGTTTTGCGTAGTAAAGTGGGCTCGGGCGACCTGCGTATTCGCGTAAAAGATAGTCAAGCTCATCTCTAAATTCTTTTGTCATCGCAATGGTGTTGTAAGCTTCTTCAAGCTCTTCGAGCGCAAACATCGCAGTTTCAGGGACAAACTGACCGCCAAATTTGCCAAAATATGCTTTTGTATTCATTTTTTGCCTTAAAATAAAAATTTGCCGATTATATCTAAAATAGCGTTAAAAGTTGCTTTTAAAAAATTTATAAAAATTTAAACTGCTTAATCTTTCTTTTCACTATCTTCTAGCGCATTTACCCTTTTGCCGATGTCTTTAAGCTGTGAAAATTCTTCAATCAGGCGTGGTGCATCGTCTAGGCTAAATGCAAATGTCCAAATATAATTCATCACCGTAAAAATATACCCGGCGTCTGTCTTTTTACTAGCTAAAAGATACGCCGCCAAAGCAAAGGCAAGAGCGCAAATCGAGCCTACAATCAAATATCCCAAAGCTTCCCTATTTGAGATTGCTATGCGGATACGAGAAAGCAGGTCGTAGTGGCGATTGACACTAGAAATTTTGCCTCGTTCTATGAGATTGACTTCATTTTCGTTACGATTATTTAGCTTCAAATACAACCTGTCGTTTTGTCTAACATAGCGTGGCAAAAACGGAGCTAAAACCGCTATGATAACTAGACAAAAACTAGCTACAATCGGTTCGTAAAAATAGAGCATAAATACGCTACCAACGATAGAAATAGCCGAAGTAAAAAGCATAGGAAATGAATTTTCAAAGAAATTTATAAATTCCCTAGATAGTGCAACCCTAGCACTTGTTTTGCTAACTTGCGAATTTGCGTTTCTCTCATTTTGTATGATATTTACAGCTAAATTTGCGTAAATTTTACTAAATGCGTATGTGTCGATTTTACGCCTAACCGCCCCAACAAACCAAATTCCAAAAATAACCAAAATGTAAATTAAAGCGATTTTTATGTCGCCTTCTAAAATTTTATTTATCGCAAAACCGCCAAAAACAGGGTAAAGCATAAGCGTGATATTTTCTAAAATCACCAAAGAAAATGTCATAATCAGTTTTTTGTAATGTTTTACGCCGATAAAAATAAGTGTTTTAAATGCACTGTTTTTCATAAAATTCCTTTAAAATTTGTATTTTTTTGTCTAATTTTTCTTGCGAGTGGATACTGCGCCGTAAATTTTGCTTTTTAAAATTTTGCTAGAATTTTTAAAATTTCCATTATTTTTTCTGAATCTTTTATGCCGTTTTCGTCTTCTACTTTACTATTTATGTCAAGGCAAAAAGCCCCTAAATTTAGAGCTTCGCTGACATTTTCCACGCCGATACCGCCAGCTAGGATAAATGGAATTTGCAAATTTTTTAGCATTTTCCACTCGAAACTCTCGCCGTTTCCGCCCATTTTTTCGCCTTTGTAATCAAATAAAATTTTATCATAGTTTAAATTTTTTAAATCCCCAATTTCATCTTTTACGCGCACGACCTGCCACGCTTCGACACCCAAATTTGCAAGATTTTGCTTTAAATTCGGCGAAATTTCTTTATAAATTTGCGCCACGCTTAAATTTGCAAATTTGCAAATTTGCAAAATTTCATCATCGCTCGTATCGGTAAAAACGCCGACACTTTTTCGCCCAAATTCACGCACTAAATTTGAAATTTCTTTTGCGACCACAGGCGTTACTTTTCGCTTACTCTTAGCAAAAATTAAACCCAAAAAATCCACTTTAACGCCGTTAAATTCGCACTCTAAAACGCTTTTCGCTTCGGCTAAATTTTTAATCCCGCAAATTTTGATTTTTACTCTTGCAACGCCCATTTTCACGCCTTTTTGACGATATAAAGATACTCTGTTACATGCAAATTTCGGTTTCGCAAGTTTCTAGAAGCACGATACGCTGGGTATTTTATCTCGATTTTTTCCGTTTTGCCGATGAGAGCAAGATTTTTTAAAAACTCATCTTCGCTGATGAAGCCTTCTGAGTTGAACGAGATTATCAAATATTTCGCCCTAAATTCAGCCAAAAGCGTGAAAAATTCATCTGCGGCACGAGATTTTTTGTTGTAATTTGAGCGGTTCCAGCTGTTTGGAATACCGCTAACTTCGCTTAAATCCCCTAAATTTGGTGCTTTAAAATCCGCGATTAAATTTAGCATAAAATAATTCGAGCCGTAAGGGTGCTGGTTATACGGCGGGTCAAAATACGCTATATCCACGCTCGGAGCGATTTTTGAAAACTCGTAAGCATCACTCTGAAAAACCTGAAAATCGCTTGTGAAATTTGAAAAAACCGGAAACGGCAAATTTATCTCGCCCAAAATGCGAGATAGCGCATTTTCGCCACTACCGCCGAATTTCCCCACGCCGTTTTTGTCCTTGTAAAAGCCCTTAAAAACGCCACCCGTGTTTGAGTGGATACTGGCTTCGCTTAGAAGTGGAGCGATGAAGTATTTTTGAAACTCACTTGGAATTTGGCTGATTGCAGTGCGCAACCCCCCCAAAATAAGGGCATTTTGGCGTGAGTAAAAAACCCTTTCGCCTTTTTTAATTTTTTCATCGTCTTTTGGCGCGTAAAGTTCGCTGATAAAGCTCTCGCACGGCTTAAAATTCGCTAAAATTTCAGCATAAAATTTAGCTAAATTTGCTCTTAGCTGGGGCGTTAAATTCTCCAAATAGCACGAATTTATAACAAAAGAGTATTTTTCCAAATCATTTGCCAAAACCAAATTTGAGTGAGCTTTGGCAAATCTCGCCACCACGCCACTGCCGCTGAAAACATCGGCAAAAGCGATTTTTTCGGCGCCCAAATTTGCTTTAATGTCCGTTATAACGCCATTTATCGCCCCCAAAAGCGAGCGTTTGTTTCCTAAATAGCTAATAAGTTGTTCGCCTAGATAGCTTTCGTTTTCTTGTAAATTTGTCATTTATAACTCTTTACTTTCTTTTACTTTAATCGAATAAAAGTTGATAAAATCATATACAAAAGAAGTAGCTTCTTTTCCGGTTTTATCTACGAAAGCTAACTTATTGTCTTTTGCGACAGCAGAAAAACCATCGCAAAATTTATCAACATAATCATAAATAAAAGGAACAATCATATTTCCATAAATATCAATAAAACCCCATTTATTATCTTTTTCGACAGCTGCCAAACCTTCACTAAAATCATCGGCACTATCATAAATACACTTGATTACTTCTACACCATTTTTATCTATAAAACCAAATTTGCTTTCTTTTTCGCCTATAAAAAAATTCTTTATCTTTTTTTTCTCAACTATTGCTAATCCATCATTAAAATCGCCTATACTTTCATATTTACAACGAACAATTTCTTTTCCGTTTTTATCTACAATACCAAATTTTCTATTTGATAAATTCCATTTTCCTTGTTTTCCAACTACAATTAAATCCGAGTTAAATTTAACGATATTATCATATATACAAGGAATAATTATTTCACCATTTTTATTTATTAAGCCTCGTTTATAACTATTCCAAGAATTTCCCTGTGCAATTTCTGCGTAGCCATTATCAAAATTTAGAGCATAATCATAATCAAAAGCTATAACTTCTTTTCCAAATTTATCTATAAAACCCCATTTATATTTATTTTCAGATATTTTTATTTCGACGGCAGCTAAACCTTCTTGGAAATTTCTAACATTACTATATATGCACGGAATTACTTCTTTTCCAAATTTATCTATATATCCCCATTTCATATCTATACAAACTGCCGATAAACCTTCGCCAAATCCATTAAAATCATCATATAAACGAGATAAAATATCTCTTCCCTTTTTATCTAAAAAATTCCATTTTCCTTCTTTTTTAACAGCTACTAAATTATCTTTTGACAAAGTAATGTTATCGTAAATACAAGGTATTATTTCGTTATAATACTTGTCTATTAAGCCAAATTTACCTCTAAATCCTCTCCAACGCACATACCTACCTTTTCCTACAATAGTAAATTCTCCATCAAAATTTCCATAATAATCGTATATATTACTAAATCTTTTTGTTTTATTAGCTTCTATTTCATTTCCGTTTTTATCTACAAATAAAATTTTATTACTTTTTACTACCTTAGCCAAACCTCTTTCAAAATTATCAGCTTTATCATATATGCAAGGAATAACTTCATTGCAATCTTCATCTATAAAACCCCATTTTCCATTTTTTTCTACTTTGAGTAAATTTTCGCAATAATAAGGAATATCATCATAAACAAACGGAATAATTTCATTTAGTTGATTATCAACAAAACCATATTTATTATTTTTTTTTACCCGAACTAATAGTTTCATTATTCTTCCAAAATCCTATATGAAGTAGCAGAATTTTATATAAATCTCACTTCAAGACTTATAAAATTTGGCAAATTCGCAAATTCGCCAAATTTGAGTGAAATTATTTAAAATTTGCAATATAATTTTGATAGAATTCCCACACTCTGCCGCTATCAATGGCGTTTTCGATTATCTCTTTGGCTTCACTCGGGCTTTTGGCAAAGTCAGCCGCATACAAAGCAAACATCGCATTTAGCACGACTATATCGCGTTTAGGTCCTTTTAACTCGCCTTTAATCGTGCTTTTAAAAATTTCAGCGTTAAATTTGCTATCTCCGCCTTCGATGTCGGTGTGAAAGGCGCGGTTAAAGCCAAATTGCTCAGGCGTGATTTTATACTCGATGATTTTCTCGCCCCGCACTTCATGCACGAGCGTCTCATCGCACAGCGTGATCTCGTCCATGCCGTCCATACCATGCACGACTAGGGCGTGCTTTCGACCTAGTTTTTGCAGAGTTTGTGCGATTAGTTCATTAACTTCTTCGTGGTAGTTGCCTACGACTTGGTTCGAAAGGGTCAAATTTGGATTTAAAAGTGGTCCAAGGATATTAAAGAAAGTGCCGATTTTAAGGCGAGTTCGCGCTTCTTTGACTTCGGCTGTAACCTTGTGAAAAAACGGCGCGTGGAAAAACGCCAAATTTGTCTTATCCATAAGCGCCCTAAGTTCGCCCAAATCGCTATTTAACGGCACTCCTAAGGCTTCAAAGATATTGCTCGATCCGCTTTTGCTTGATACTGCGCTGTTGCCGTGTTTGCCGACCCTGACGCCAAGAGAAGCGAGTATAAACGCGCAGGTTGTGGAGATATTTATCGTTTTTAGCGCGTCTCCGCCGGTGCCTACGATGTCTAGCATTGGCTTATCGTCGCTGTAAGTTTTGGAGTATTTCAAAACGCTTCGCACAAGCGCACTTAGGCTATCTGGGTAAAGCGATTTTTCGCTAATTAGCACGAGCAAACCAGCCAGTTGCACTATGTCATAATCCTTTGCCATAACGGCACTAAAAATCTCTTCATAATCGCCACTTTCAAGCGGATAGCCCTTTTGTAGCTTTATCATAAACGGGGCGAAATTGCTCACTTTTTTCTCCTTGATTTGGGGTTTGTTTAAATTTACAAAATTTTCAATGATTTTTTTGCCATATTGCGTGAAATAGCTCTCAGGGTGAAACTGAATGCCGTAAATTTCGCGCTCTTTGTGCTTCATCGCCATTATGACGCCATCTTCGCTCACGGCTGAAATCTCCAAGCACGGGGGCAATTCATCTACATAAAGCGAGTGATAGCGCATAACTTCAAATTTGCTAGGCAAGCCTGCCAAAACGGCATTTTCGCCCACTACGCTAATTTCGCTAGTTTTGCCGTGTTTTGGCACTTCTAGCGTTTTTATTTTCGCGCCAAAGCTTAATCCTATGGCTTGATGACCCAAACACACGCCTAAAATGGGTATGCCTAAATTTGCCTTTAAAATTTCTAGGCAAATTCCGCTGTCTTTTGGGTGTTTTGGACCCGGGCTTAAAATAATTTTGCTTGGCGATAAAAATTTAATCGCTTCAAGCGTGATTTCGTCATTTCGTTTGCAAACTATCTCTTCATCAGTAGTTTCAAGAACATATTGATATATGTTAAATACGAAACTATCGTAGTTATCAATCATTAAAATCATTGCATTTCCTTGCAGGTTTTTTCAAAAATTTTTAGGCAAGATTTGCGTTTGTTGCAAATTTCGGCGTATTCGTTTTCAAACACGCTATCAAAAACTTGCCCGTATCCTGCCCCCACGAAAACATCGCTAAATTCAGGCTTTGCTTTGTCTTTTACGAAAATTGCCGTGCGGATTAAAATCGCCATTTGCAAATCGCCGTTAAAATGCCAAAAGCCAATCCCGCCGCCATAAATCCCCCTAGCGTGGCTTTCAAGCTCATTTATGATTTGCATAGCGCGAATTTTTGGGCTTCCGCTAAGTGTGCCAGCAGGAAAAACCACACCCAAAACATCAAAATTATCCTTGCCCTCAATCTTTATGCCACGCACATCGCTGACAATGTGCATAACGCTTTCAAAAAACTGCACATGGGCTAAATTTCGCACTTTCACGCTTCCTTTTTTGGCAAATTTGCCAATGTCGTTTCGCGCCAAATCAACTAGCATTTTGTGTTCGCTAAGTTCTTTTTCATCGCCAAGTAGCTCATTTTTTAGGGCTTCATCTTCGTTTGCGTCCTTGCCGCGTGGTCTAGTTCCAGCTATGGGAGCGACAAAAATTTCGTTATTTCTGATTTGAAGCACGAGTTCAGGGGAGCTTCCAGCCACCACGCCGTAAGGTGTCGGGAAAAAGTACATATAATGGCTTGGATTTTGGCGTTTTAAAATTTCATAAAACTCCAAAGGGTCTAAATTTGAGTAAATTTGCAGTGTTTGAGACGGCACGACCTGAAAAATATCGCCACTTTTGATATACTCTTTTGCCTTATCGAAAATACGCTTGGCATCCTTTTTTTCGGCGTTTAAATCGGTTTTGATTTTATAAAATTTCTCGCCCCCAAATTTCGGCGCAGTATCGCCTGAATTTTCCAAATTTTCAAAATATTTTCCTTCGCCATAAAAGCTGTAAATTTTGCTTTGTTTGTCGTAGTGCAGATACGCCCTAGCGTTTGCATAAAAATATGTCGGAAAATCGTAAAGTCTCGGCTTAATATCGCCAAGTCGTTCAAATTTATAAACAGCTTCGTAGCTTAGCACTCCAAAAAGCCCTGCAAATTCGCAAATTTGCGTGGTGTTTTGCAAAGCAAATTTGAGCTTGTCAAGGTCATCGCCTTGTAAATATTCGCAGTCAATGCCGATGATGATCTGTCCGCCGTCTTCGGCGAGATAGGAGTTTGGAAACCTAGATAAAATATTTTTGAAATAAAAAATCGGATCTTTTAAAAACATGTTGCCTTCTTTAAATTTAAACCAAAATTATATTAAAAATGCACTTTGAAAAAGTTAAAAAATTTAATGTTGAAAATTTAGCTTTTTTTTAATAAAATTTGATTTTTAAAGGGTTAAAATGAGTGAATTTGTTTTATATATTTTGCCGTTTTTTGGCATTTTGATTGGTTTTATCTCAGGTTTTTTTGGCATAGGCGGCGGCACAATCGTCGTGCCGATAATGTTAGCTTTCGGATACGATATAAAAAGTGCCGTTGGAATTTCGATTTTACAAATGCTTTTTAGCGCTATTTTTGGCTCTTATATCAACTACAAAAGCGGAAAACTTCGCCTTGATAATGGCATTTTTGTGGGTGTCGGGGGACTTTGCGGGGCTTCCTTATCCGGTTTTATCGTAAAATACGCACCTGAAATTGTGCTTGAAATCGGACTTTTAACTACACTTTTTATCGCTTTAATCAAACTTTTTGTTACAAATGTAGCAGCCGAGCCAAAAAGCGTTTCAAATTCCTTGCTTTTTGTAATCGGCTTTTGTATCGGTGCCGTTGCCATTAGTATGGGCGTTGGCGGAGCTATTTTCTTAACACCGATTTTGGTTGGTTTCCTTGGCGTGGATATTAAAAAAGCTGTATCTATGGGGCTATTTTTCGTTATTTTTAGCTCATTTAGCGGATTTTTAAGTATGGCATATAACGGAAATATTAGATATTTAGAAGGAATTTTGATAGGACTTGGCGGATTAGTCGGGGTTTATTTTGGCACAAAAAGTTCGCATAAAATCAGCAAAGAAGAGCAGAAAAAGTGGTTTTTGGTGCTGTATGTAGTGATGATTTTGCTCACTTTAAAAAAGATTTTTGCGATTGATTTGGGAATTTTTTAAATTTGGTAAATTTAAGTTGAGTTCAGCCTAGCTTTCACGCCGAATTTGCAACGATAGACGAAAAAAGTCTTATCTTATGCAAATTCGGCGTGAAATCGTCGGCATACGCCGTTTAAATTAAAATTGAATTTATAAATTTCAAATTTACTAAAAAAATATTCAAGACAAAATAGGCGTAGTAATTTAAAAAATTTTGCGATTTCAAGGGCGCGCACTCATCGTGCGTAACCACAGAAATCGTAAAATTTTTTAATTTAATCTGTTCAAGTTTAGGGAATTAATTTCGGGTATTTTTCAATACCCGAAATGATAAAACTACAAGCGAGACTCGTAGCGTCGAAGCGTATATAATCTTTTAAGCATTTTCTTTCTAGCTGAAATTTTTTGTTTTTTGCGAATTTCAGTCATCGGCTCAAAAAATCTTCTAGCGCGAACTTCCGTAACCACAAGGTTGCGGTCAGTTTGCTTTTTGAAGCGTCTATAAGCTTCGTCAAATGATTCGTTTGGATGCACCTTAACGCCAGGCATATCCTCACCACCTTTCAAAAAAAATTGGCTCTTATTTTATCAAAATTCTCTTGAATTTGAGTTTAATTTACGCAACTCTTATAAACTTTCATTCTTGTGCAAATGAAAGTCGTTCTTTTCCGATAATTTTATAATTATATGCTGATTTTGCGATATGTGTTATCAAATAAATAGCATAAATTTCAAGTCCTACCGCGACTAAATTTATCAAACCACCAAGTGTTGGCGAAAGCTTTTCTACAATTCCGCCTACAAGCAATAAAACAAAAACATATAAAAATAATCTTATATCCGTAATATCGGCAAATTCTTGATAGTATCTAAATGAAAAAACAAGCGAAGCAATAAAAATCAAAACTGATAAAATGTATAAAATTAAAACTGAAATGTTTATTCCGCTAACTATGCTATTTAACGCCATACCTGTTGCAAGCGCAAAGACGATAAGACCGACAACTACGGCAACAACGCTCATTATAAAATTTAAAAGCAAACTTTTGCTGTTTGCTATTTGTTTTGTTTGCAAAACGGCAAAAATTTTAACTCCGAAACCGATTAAAATCAATAATTTTGCAGCATTACCCACAAAAACAGATAAAAAACCACCCAAAAACATAAGTCCAAACGCTATATAAAATTTCTTTTTCAAATCAGCGTATGGAACTTCGGCTAGTCTTTGTGGTTCGGTAGAAAATACTTCATCAAAATTCATAACATAACCTTTCAAAAATTAAATTTTCTAAAACAAAAAATCACGAAATTGTAACAAAATTTAACGAAAATCAACTTTAAATTTGAAAATTTTAGACTAAAATAAGTTCAAATTCGACCGGTTTTTGCAGTTTTTTTATGCTTTCTTGCACCATTAACGAGCCGTTTGTGCCGTGAATTTTAAGTGCGTGGTTGCTAAATTCAAATTTAAGTTTTTCAAATGCCAAATTATCCAAAATTTTGGCAACTTCAAGCATAAAACTAAGCCAAATCACAACACTTTTGTGTGGCAGTAAATTTTTAAATTTCGCAAATTCATCATCGAATTCGTTTTTGCCGTGCAGTTTTATAACACAGGCTATCAAAACCTTTTGCTCGTGTGAAAAGCCGTAGTTTAGGGCATTTAGCACAAAATACGCCGAATTATTATGCATAGCATAAAATCCAAGTTTTTCGCCCAAAGTGCAGAGCTTTGCCGAATTTATTAAAATAGGTAGATATTTTTCATCAAGCTCATGCCAAAATGATAATTTATCAAAAATTTCCTTTGCAAATTTGGCTAAATTTGAGCGATTTTTCACGCTAAATCTATCTTGCAAACTTTTTAAACTTACATTAAAATTTTCCGGCAATCTTGCGTTTTTACCTAAAATCGAAGTCAAAAACACGCCCTCTCGCACACCTACGCCGCTTGTGATGACACTTTTTGCTTCTATTTTTTCGGCAACTTTTTTGAAAATAAAAGCACCTTCTCTAATCGTATCAAATCGCTCTTTTTTTATGCCAAATTTACCTAAATTGCTTTGTTTTGCGTTTATGATTTTGTTTATAAATTCTTCGTAATCTTTGAATTCATACGAAAAGTTATGCACGATTTTAAGCGGATACTTTTGCAAACTCATAATCGAATTTGAAATCGCACGCAAACTCCCGCCAATGGCGATTAGATTATCGCTTTTAAAACTATTTGGAATTTGATTTAATGCTTCATCGACGAATTCTTTGGCTTTTTTTACATTGTCTTTATCAAAAAACAGCTCTTTTAAACGCACGGTGCCAAGATTTAAAGAGATTTTTTCGACCACTTTTTTATTTTGGATTCTAGCTAGTTCAGTCGAGCCACCACCTATATCAACGCAAATTCCGCTTTTAAAATCACTTAGTAAATTCAGCGCCGCAATCCCGCCAAGATGAGCTTCCGTGTCGCCGTCAATCCGTCTAATATTAAATCCGTGAGTTTTTTTGACTAAATTTATAAATTCATTTGAATTTGGAGCGTCTCTTAAAGCCGAAGTTCCCACGCAAAGAACTCTATTTGCGCCGTAAGATTTGATGATTTTTTTAAATTCGCCAAAAGCATTTAGGCACTTTTGCATAGCGTTATTTTGGATAAATCCACCGTTTTCGTAAGCGCCCTCGCCTAGTCTTACCTTTATTTTATGTTCTGCTACGATAAAAAAGCCGTATCTGCTTGTGCGTTCAAAAACTGCTAAACGCATTGAATTTGAACCAAGATCGATAACGGCAACTCTTTTTGGCATTACATATCCGAAATGTGGTTATATTTGAATTTTAGCTCTTCAAGGGTTTCGATATTATCAGGGTCTGCAACTATACACTCAACAGGGCAAACCACGATACAGGCAGGTTCAGAATAATCATTTACACACTCACAACAACGATCAGGATCGATCATATAAATCGGATCGTCTTCGAAAATCGCTCCGTCAGGACACTCTTCACGACAAGCGTCGCAACAGATACAATCTTTGGTTATCATTAAAGCCATTAAAATACCTTTGTATAAAAAATAATCGCATTTATACTATATAAAAACTTTGAAAACTTTTAAATTTGCGATATTTTAATGATTTTTTTTCAATTTTTATATACTTTTTTTATATGATGAATAAAAAATCATAGAAATTTTTATTTAAAGAGCTTTAAATTTATATCGGGAGTATAAAAGTCGAAATAACGCCTTTTTTCTCGTCAGTTCTATTTTGCAAGGAAATCTTAGCGCCCATTGCACTTGCGGCATTTTTAGCTAAAAATAGCCCCAGCCCTGCTCCGCTTTTATTTCCAAAGCGTTTAAACGGCGCAAAATAATCTATTTTTTCATCTATCTCTTCGCCTTGGTTTAGAACCTCAACTACTAAATTTTGCTCAATTATTTTGCTTCGTATCTCTATAACTGAATTTGGCTCGGCAAATTTAATGGCATTTTGAACAAAATTTTGGATAACATGCAAAAATAAATTTGGTTGAATCAATACAAAAAGCTCTTTTGGCGATAAATTTATCGAAATGTCTTTATTATCGGTTCTGGCTAGAATTTTAAAATTCAAACAAAGCTCGTTTATATAATTTATTATGTCGATATTTTCAGGCTCTTCAAACTGAGCTCCTTCTTGGCGACCGATTTGTAGTATCGAGCTTATCATTTTATTCATACTATCGATTTCTGCGTTATTTAAACGCAAAGCTTCGATATATCTGTCGCTTTCTCGCTCTTTTATGAGTGTTACTTCGTTTTTGGTTTTCATCACAGCCAAAGGAGTTTTTAGCTCATGCGCAACTCCGATAAATAGCTCTTTTTGATACAGCATAAATGTTTGAATTCGTTCAATCAAACGATTTATGCTATTTGAAAGCGGCTTAAACTCATCAGGAATTTGTCTTTCACCGATTGGGCGAAGAAAATTTTCATTTAGCTTTGAAAGTCGATAGCTTATAGTTTTTATCGGCATTAAAAGCATTCTTGATAAAAACATAGCGTAAAAAATTATCAAAAAAATCATCGTGGCATTTACGATTATAATATCAATTAAAATTTGCTTGACAATCTCGTTATAAACGGTTGTATCTTTTTTGATACTAATAAATTCATTACTTCTATAAGGATAATGAAGCGTTAAAAAAGTCTTTGCGTTTTCTTCGCTTTGGCGAAATTTCGGTTTGCTTAGACTTTCGCCGTTTTCTATTTTTATGTATGAATCGCGCATAAAATTTGCATAATATACGGATAAATTTTGAGTTGTTAAATTATCCGTTTTTGCGATAGTTTCAGCTGCTTTTATCATGCTTTGAACCGAACTTTCAAAAATAGTAATTTTGATGTAGTGGTAAAGCATACCTGAAAAAATAAGAATTAGCATCGCCGAAGCAGATGCTAATTGGATTACAAATCTAGTCCTTAGGCTTTTTTGGGAAAGCAAAATCTATATCCGCGTCGTCTAACTGTTTCGATTGTAGAAATATTCAGCGGTTTATCCATTTTTTGGCGAATTTGATTGATTGCAACTTCAATTACATTTGGAGTTACAAGTTCTGGTTCTTCCCAAATAGCATCAAGCAGTTGTTCTTTGCTAACGATTTGATCTGAGTGTCTAGCTAAATGAGTTAGCACTTCAAAAGGCTTACCTTTTAGCTCGATTTCTTGATTTTTATAAGTGATTTTTTCTTCATCTGGGTCGATAGTAAGATCGTCGATTTTGATAACATTTGTTCCGCCAAAGCGAAGTCTAGCTTCAAGTCTTGCAACTAAAATGTCAAAATCAAAAGGTTTTTTGATATAATCATCGGCTCCTGCTTTTAAAGCTTTTATTTCGCTTTCCTTGTCATCTTTTGCAGAAATAACCACAACCGAAGTTCTAGGAGATTTTTGTTTGATTAAATTTATAAGCTCCAACCCGCTTCCATCAGGCAACATCCAATCAGTCAAAACCAAATCATAATTTCTTATGCCGATATAATACTCAGCGTCTTTAAAGCTCTCTGAATTATCGGTTTGATAACCAAATTCGCCAAGTCCTTCGGCGATTGTTTTATTTAGCGTAACTTCGTCTTCAACTATCAAAATTCGCATTTATTTTTCCTTAAAGTAAAATTTTGCGTGAATTGTAGCATAATTTAAGCTTAAATTCAAGGAAATTTAAAAAAAATTTAATAAATCGTTTCTAACTCAACGCCGACGACGGCATTTGGGAGTATTTTAGGCTTTAAAATTTTCATATAAAAATATTTTAGCGTAGGAAATTTTTCTTTAAATTTGACTTTGCAAAAATTTAGAGCATCTTCAATTAGCTCAAATTTTTGCTCTTTGAAAATTTTTTCAAGTTCGGTGCAAACTCTTGCATAATCAATAAATTCTTCTGCTTCAAATTTAGCTATTATTCGCACAAGTTGTGGCAAATTTCGCTCAAAATCTAAAATTCCGATAATGCACTCAAACTCCAAATTTTCAATCAAAATTCTCATATAACTCTCTTCTCTTCGCCTTTGATTAAACGCACGATATTTGGAATATGCTTATAAATAATGATAAAGATTATTACAAAAACAGGTGCGTGAGTGTTGATGTGTGGCATTTGTGGGTGAATTATATA
The DNA here is from genome assembly GCA_017469645.1 of Campylobacter sp. GTDB lineage: Bacteria > Campylobacterota > Campylobacteria > Campylobacterales > Campylobacteraceae > Campylobacter_B. The sequence continues at coordinate 43,458 of JAFUFY010000005.1, forward strand.
CATCGCAATCACAAGTGCGATTATAGCGATAAATGAAGCCACACTTGAAATTTTAATCGTCTTTCCGCTTATAAACCACGCAACAACAGCAATCAATAATTCAAGCGGTATGAAAATTGCCAAAACTCCTGCCGCAGTTGCCACGCCTTTTCCGCCCTCAAAGCCCAAATACGGCGAAAAACAATGCCCCAAAACGGCAAAAACAGCCATCGCCCAAAGCACATTTGGATCAAATCCTAAAAATTTAGCTATCAAAATCGGCACGACGCCTTTTAAAACATCGCAAACTATCGTTAAAATCGCAAGTTTTTTCGCCTTTTTTGGATTTTGTTCTTTCAAAACTCGCAAAACATTTGTAGCGCCGATACTACCGCTTCCGCTTTCTTTGATATTTACACCTGCAAGGTATTTTCCTATCAAAAGTCCGCTTGGAATCGCCCCTATAAGATAAGCCGCCAAATAACACCAAACATTGTGGCTTAAAAAAATGTTTTTTAGTATCGTAAATAGAGTAATTTCTTCCATTTTTTCCCTTTAAATTTAAAAGCGAGATTATATCCCAAATTCGCTTAACCTTTCCATACCAAAACAATTTTTTCGTTAAAAATATCTGTTTTTTTAGGCGCTATCTCTTTTTCGTCGATTTTCACACTTTTGACATCATATTGTTCTTTTAAATTTGCGATTTCATCTTCGCATTTTTGCGTCATTTCATCAAGTTCGTTTAACAAAATTTGCAAATTTTCTTCTGCATTTTTGACCTGATTTCGCTCAGTTAGCACCCTACCTGCACTTTTTGCGGCGGTTACTGTTTTGCCTATTTTTGTGGCTGCGCTACTGCGAGAGCCAAAAAGTCCGCCAAGCACAGCCGAACCGATACTCATAAGCGTATCGATGCCCTTGCTTGTAACATCGCTTTTTTCTTTGGCTACCCTTTCTTCTGCTCTGCGAATTTGCGTTTCAAGTCTGCCCTTTTGCGTGTTAAAGCGTTCTAAAATTTTTTCAGTTTGCTCTTCTAAAATCTCATTTGTCTTATCTTGCAAACGCACAAAAAACTCTTCCTTGCTCTCGCCGAAATTTGAAGTTATGCCAAATGCGCTGTATTGTATCATTTTCTCATTTCTATAAATAAATTCTTTCAAATCTCGCTCGTAATTTTTGAAATTTTTAGCCCCTGCTATAAAGCTTGGCAACTCGCTAAATTTAAGCCCGTCTTTTGGCTTGTCGCTTAAATTTCGCAAAATTTCATTACTTGCGTCGTCCCAGTTGATTTCTTTTGCATTATACAAATCAAACAAAAGCCCGATTTCTTTGGTAAATTCGCCGTTTTTATCGGCAAATTTTACGCTTGCAGTGGCATAAAGATATGGGCTTACTTCATCACCGCCACTTAAATCATAAAATTCAGGAATTTCTGAGTTTATCACAGGTTTTACGGAGTTTGAATTTGCGTGAGTTTTTGGCGAATTTTGCTCTAAATTTGCCTTTTTGTCTTTCATCAAAAGCGAAATTTGCTCATTTGAAAGCGGTCCTTTTAGATAACTAAGCGCAAATCTCGTTCCTATCACGCTTAGCTTATCTTCGTTGATATTTTTAACCAAAAATTTTCGTTTGCCTAAATTTGATATAAGCTCAGTAATTTCAGCCTTGTCTAAATTCGCATCAACGCCTGTGAGTCCTGAAATCACTCGCTCTTTATCTTGCGCGGTTTGAAGGCGTCCGATAAACCATGTGCCGATGTTTGAAAGACCTTTATAGTCCAAATCCACAGGATTTTGCGTAGATAAAACGCAACCCAAACCAAAAGCACGAGCCTGTTTAAGAAGTGTGAGCATCGGGTTTTTTGACGGAGGATTGCCTGTTGGTGGGAAAAAGCCGTAAATCTCGTCCATATACAAAATCGCCCTTAGTGAGCTAGTCCCCGTTGTCGTTCGCATCCAGTTTATCATCTCATTTAGCAAAAGCGTTACAAAAAACATTCTCTCGCTATCATTTAAATGCGAAATCGTAAAGACATTGCATTTTGCTTTGCCGTCTTTGTCAAAAAGCATTTTACCGATTTGCAATTTTTCGCCTTGTAGCCACTGCGAAAATGACGCACTTGCGATTAGTGCGTTTATTTTCATGGCTAAATTCATGCGTTTATCGCTTGGGAAAAACGAATTTACATCAAAAACGCCGATTTTTTCAAACGGCGGATTTGCGATTTGCGTTATGAGCTCAGCGATACTTACGCCTTTTGAGTTTTTAAAATTTGTCAAAAAAATCGTTTGGATTAGCAAACTCTCAGGCGAGTTCATATCGTCAGTTTTTAGCCCTACAAGCGACATAACGGCACTTGTGATTGATAAAATATAATTATTTAGAGCTTCATCGTCTAAATCCCGCGGTGCTTCAAAATCGCTAAGCAAACTAACCCCAAGTCCTGCACTACTTTTTGGCGTGTAAATTCGCACTTCGGCACTTTCTTTAAATAGTCTTACTCTATCTAAATCTTGGTAAGAATTTTCAATTCCTTCACGCCACGAATTTGCAGTCGCACCAGCAAATTCGCTCACGCTTTGACCTTTGTTTGCTGCTTCATCTGGGTCGATAAACGGCTCAAAATCGCTTGGTTGCATATTAGGAAAAGAAAGAGCCAAATTTGTGAGATCCCCTTTTGGATCGATAATGATGGACGGGATATTATCGATACAAGCTTCTTCTAAAAGCGTTACGCCAAGACCTGTTTTACCGCTTCCTGTCATTCCTATGATAAGTGCGTGGGTTGTTAGATCTTTGTTTTTATACAAATACGGCTCGTCGCCCTCAGTGCCTAGATAAAATACTTTTAGATTTTCTTGTAGAGTTTTCATTGTGTTTCCTTAAATTCGCAAATTTGAACTTGTAATTATAACATTTCGTAATTTAATTTTAAATTTGATAGAATTACCGAAAATTTTTTGGGAATTTTTATGTTAAAAGAAAAAATAAAAGCGAATAAAAGCGGAATTTTACTTTACGGAATCGTTCCGCCAAAAGCGAATTTAAGCACTACCGAGATAGAGCGAATTTCGCAAATTCATAAAAACCGCATTGAGAATTTAGGCATTGACGGGGTTGTGATTTATGATTTACAAGATGAAAGTGCTAGAACGGGCGAGAAACGGACATTTGAATTTATAAAAACGCTTGATCCGCAAATTTATTATGAAGATTATTTAAAAACTAGCGTTGATAGCGTTATTTACAGGGCTGTGGGAAAATACAGCAAAGATGAATTAAAACAAATTTTATCAAATTCCGGTGCGAATTTAAGCGTTTTTGTCGGAGCTAGTTCAAAAAATCAAGAAATTTCTCTTTCATTAAACGACGCTTACAAACTAAAAAGTGAATTTGCACCAAATCTCACGCTTGGGGGCATTTGCATACCCGAACGCCATGAGAAAAAACAAAACGAGCATTTAAAAGTAGCTCAAAAAAGTATCGCAGGGTGCGAATTTTTCATATCTCAGGCAGTTTATAACGCTGAAAATGCCAAAAATTTTATAGATGATTATGCAAAACTTAATGCAAAAAAAGTGCCGATAATCTTTACTTTTACCCCGTGCGGAAACATTAAAACGCTTGAATTTATGAAATGGCTTGGCATTTCGGTGCCGTCATTTTTGGAAAATCGACTTAAAAACAGCGTTGATATTTTGCAAAGCTCGGTTGCACTAAGTGCTGAAATGTTTGATTTTTTATACAAATACGCCCTTGCAAAAGGCGTAAGCGTGGGCGCAAATGTCGAAAGTATTAGCACTAGAAAAGTCGAAATCGAAGCTTCACTGCAACTTTTAAAAAACATTAAAAAAATCATCGAAAAAAAGGAAAACGGGATTTAAAATTTGCCAAACTGCCACGACAACGACATTTTCTCACATAGTGTATGGCGGAGTAAATTTGCAAATTTGCTTAATTTTATAAAAATATTCAAGACAAAATAGGCGTAGTAATTTAAAAAATTTTGTGGTTTTAAAGGCATGCACTTTATTGTGCGTAACTGCAAAAACCGCAAAATTTTTTAATTTAATCCGTCAAGTTTGGGGAATTAAAAGCTAGGCTAAGTTCAATTTCCTAAATTTACTTCAACTCGCCCCAGCTTTTGGCTACGCTTAGGCTTGTTTTAAGCGGAACATTTAGCTTAACCACATTTTCCATTATCGTTTGCACCTTTTGGCTAAAAGTATTTACAAATTCATCTTTGACTTCAAAAATCAGCTCATCGTGAATTTGCAAAATCATACTCGCACTTTCGCCCAAAAATGGCGAAATTTCCAACATTGCTTTTTTGATAATATCTGCTGCTGAGCCTTGAAACTTCGTATTTACCGCTTCTCGCTCGTAAGTAGCTAGTAACATAGGCGTGGCATTTGCGAAATCAAAATACCTTTTTCTGCCAAAAAGCGTAGTCGTAAAACCGTCGTTTTTGGCGTTATTTTTGATATTTTCTAAAAAATTTTTAATCGTCGAAAATGCCGCAAAGTATCTTTCGATATAGTTTTTTGCGTCGTTTCGTGGGATTTTTAGTTCAGCTGAGAGTTTATTTGCTCCCATGCCGTAAATCAGCCCAAAATTTATGCTTTTTGCAATCGCCCTTTTTCCGTTATCGCTTTCTCCAAAAATGCTAATGGCTGTCCTTGCGTGAATATCTTCATCGTTTTCAAACGCCTTTATCAAGGCAGGATCCTTGCTAAAATGCGCTAGAAGCCTTAGCTCAATCTGCGAATAATCCAGCGAAATCAGGCTATATCCGCTTTTTGCGACAAAGCAGTTTCGCATATCTTTTGCCATTGCACCACGAGCTGGGATATTTTGCAAATTTGGATTTTTACTAGCAAGGCGACCCGTGCTGGTGCCGGTTTGCAAAAAATTTGAATAAATTCTGTTATTTTCATCTTGCATAGCCAAATTTAGCAAAGGTTCGCAATATGTGCTTTGAAGTTTGTAAATTTCGCGATAATCAAGCAATTTGGCAATAACCGGTTGCATGTCAAGTAGCTCTGAAAGAACGCTCTCATCGGTGCTGTAACCTGTTTTGGTTTTTTTCTTGCTAGGAAGCTTTAACTTTTCAAAAAGCACTTCTCCAAGCTGCTTTGTAGAATTTATGTTAAAATTTTCGCCACACAGCTCGTAAATTTCGGCAGTCAAGCTTCGCAGTTTTTCGGCATTGCTCTCAATCATCGCTTTTAGCCTAAATTTGTTCGCCATAATGCCTTCGTTTTCCATTTCAAAAAGCACTTTAACGAACGGAAATTCAAGGTTTTTTGCCAAATTTAGCAAATTCTCATCAAGCAAATTTTGGAATTTAAAATAAAATTTCAAAGTTATCCAAGCGTCTTCACTAGCGTAGTTTGTGGCATTTTTCACATCGACACTTGCGAAATTTTCGCCCTTTTTAACCACATCTTCAAATTTAATCGTTTTATAATTAAAATAACGAAGCGCAAGAGCGTCCATACCAACGCTTTCGCTAGGGTTAATTAGCCACGCCATTATCATCGTATCGGCGTAGTTTTTTGGTGGCGTTAAGCCAAGATTATTTTGGATTATGCGAAAATCGTATTTTAAATTTTGTCCTACGACAAAACCGCTGTAAATTCGCTCCACTGCCCTTTTGGCGACATTTAGCGAAATTTGCTTTGGCGCACCAAGATAGTTGTGAGTTAGCGGCACATAATACGCTCTTTGCTCGTTAAAACAAAACGAAAAGCCAACGATTTTGGCATTTTTGCTATCGACGCCGGTTGTTTCGGTATCAAAACTAACGATAGTCTGCTCATCAATGCTCTCCACCAAACGCAAAAGTTCATCTTCGTCCGTAACCAAAACGGCTTGAAAAGCTAAATCTTTTTTTTCATTTTGCAAACCAAGCGTGTCTAAAAGGCGATTTAGCGAGTAATCTTTCAAAATCTCCTTGATATTTAAAAGCGGATTTGAAGTCGGGAATTTCGCCATTTCCAAAGGCGGAATTTCAAGCTCATCATAAAGCGTAGCTAGTTTTTTACTCAAAAATGCGTTATCTTTGTCAGCGATGAGATACTCTTTTTGCCTATTTTGTGGGAGTTTATTGATATTTTCATAAATTCCTTCCAAACTTCCAAATTCATCAAGCAGTTTTTTTGCACCCTTATCGCCGATACCTTTGACACCGGGGATATTATCGGCACTATCGCCACAAATGGCTAAAAAATCCCTAATTTGCTCTGGATAAACGCCATATTTTTCAAAACACTCATCTCTACCATAAAGCATTTTTTTAGCAGGGCTGTAAATGCGAACATTTTCATCTATTAGCTGATACAAATCTTTATCGTGCGTTACGATGTTGATTAAAAAGTCGTTTTTGTGCTTTTTTACGGCACTTGCGATGACATCATCGGCTTCGTAGCCCTCTTTTGAAAATGAATAAAGCCCCATTTTTTCTATCATTTCTATGCAAACTGGAAGTTGCTCTAAAAGTGCTTCGGGTGGGGTTTGGCGATTTGTTTTATAATTTGGATCAATCTCGCTTCTAAAAGTTTTTCCCTTGCTATCAAGAGCAAAAATAATATAATCGCTCTCAAATTCATTTTTTAAATTTGCGATAAAATTTGCAAATCCGCTAACCATACCGCTAGGTTTGCCGTCCTTGCTTTTTAGAGAACTCATCGCATAAAAAAGCCTGAAAAAAAAGCCGAAAGTATCGATAATAGTGATAGTTTTTTTATTTTCGTTTGGCATAGAATTTCCTTGAATTTTTATAAATTTAATGCGGAATTCTAGCCAAAATTTGCTAAATTCTGAATTTCATTTTATCGACTTTTTACGGAATAATTTTTCTAAGTTCTCAGTAAAAACAAATATATTAATTACAAAATCTCATCAGCCACTTTTAGAGCAGCCATTATCGTATCGTCCATATCGAAGTATCTATACATACCAAGTCTGCCACCGAAAATCACTTTGTTTTGGGTATCGGCTAGGGCTTTGTATTTTTGATACAGTGCGCTATTTTTATCGTCATTTACAGCATAATATGGCTCATCACCCTTGCTCCATGTTTTTGGATATTCGCGCGTGATGATTGTTTTTGGCTGTGTGCCGAATTCAAAATGCTTATGCTCGATAATGCGAGTAAAAGGCGTTTTATCGTCAGTATAATTAACAACTGCGTTACCTTGATAGTTTTCGCACTCCAAAACTTCACTTTCAAATTTCAAACTACGATACTCCAACTCGCCAAATTTATACTCAAAAAATTCATCTATCATACCTGTAAATACAACTTTATCAGCCAAATTTAGCCATTTTTCTTTTCCGTCAAAAAAGTCGGTATTAAGGAGAATTTCAGACCCTTCAAACATTTTTTCGACCATTTTTGTATAACCGCCTATGGGAATGCCCTGATAGCGGTCATTGAAGTAGTTGTTATCAAAAGTAAATCGCACAGGAAGGCGTTTGATGATAGAAGCAGGAAGCTCGGTGCATTTGCGTCCCCATTGCTTTTGCGTATAGCCTTTGATGAGAATTTCATAAATATCCTTGCCGATAAGCGAAATGGCTTGTTCTTCTAAATTTTTTGGCTCATTTCCATTTAAAGCCATCTTCATTGCTTTTGCTTGGCTTTCTATGCGATTTTTGGCGTCATCTGGCGTGATAACATCGCTCCAAATTTGATGAAAAGTATTCATATTAAACGGCAGATTATAGAGTTTTCCGTTAAAATTTGCAATCGGCGAATTTATATAATTATTAAATTCAGCAAATTCCTGCACTAAATTCCAAATTTCTTTTTCGTCAGTGTGAAATATATGAGCACCGTATTTATGGACATTTATGCCGCGAGTTTCCTCTGTATAGATATTTCCTGCGATATGATTTCGCTTATCTATAACAAGGCATTTTTTGCCTTTTTTAAGTGCTTTGCTAACTATGGTTGCGTTAAAAAGCCCTGCGCCGATAAATATAAAATCGTAATGTTTATCAGTCATTTTCATTATCCTTAAAGTCAATTTTTTTATGTTTTGGTTTTTGTTGCTCAATTGGCGGTAATTTCATATAATCGCCATACATTTGTGTGAGATAAAAATCATAATCTTTTGGAATAGGCAATTTTAAATTTTCAAATTCTGCAAGAGTTAGATTTTCGTAAATTTCGGCTTTAAAATCTTCTTTGAGACTGTAAGCACCAAAAATATTTCCCAAATTTTCATAGTTTTTATTTTGCAAATTTAGCATATATTTGTAGCTCAAATTTTGCAAAATATCAAGCACAAAATTTGGTGCTATTCCAAAAAAGATTGTAAAAATGAATTTATTAAATTTACCACGATTTTTAGGTGGTTTTCTATATACTGTGGCGTGAAAAATATTTGCCATAAATTGAACTTTTTTTCGTTCTTTTTTATCGCTTGGAACCTTATCTAGTGCAAAAAAATCAATATTTGGCGATAATTCTATCGGGTATTTTTCATTCATCAAACGCAAATGCCCTGTCGGAGCATCTGGGATTATGTGCTTTTGTGCGAATTCATAAGTGTAATTTTTCAAATTTGAAAGTAAATTTTCGGCTTTTTCAAAATCTTTTCGCCACACAGCTATATCCATATCATCGTCCCACGGGATAAAACCTTTATGGCGGATAGCTCCTAAAACACTACCGCCTAGTAGCGTATATTTTATGCCATTTTCTTTAAAAAGTTTATCAACTTCGGCTACCATTTTTACCATTTCTAGTTGCATATCTCGTAAATTTGTCATTTTTTACTAGCCAATTCTTTATTTAATAAATTAAGTTCTCTGTGTTTAGAAATTCTTTGTTCCACAGGTGGAAGCTTCATATAATCGCCATATAATTGTTTTAAATAAAAATCATAATTTTTTGGAATAGGTAATTTTAATTCTTCAAATTCAGCATATTCTATCTCATCATATATTTCTGATGGAAAATATTCCTTTGCATGCCAAAATCCAAAAACATTTCCTAAATTCTTATAATTTTTATTATTCAAATTTTCTATAAAATTATAACTAGTCTTTTGTATAAAATCTAAAACAAATTTTGGAGTGTTTTGAAAAATAAATTGTTTTATCGGTTTATTAGACTGTCTTCTTGTTGTAGCATAACATAAAAATGCAACGAAATTTACAAATTTTATACCAAATTTAGTGCTTGGAACTTTATCTAATGCAAATACATCGATTGTCGGCGAAAATTCAATGGGATATTTTTCATTAATCAAATGCAATCTTCCTATCGGAGAATGTGGAATTATCTGTTTTTGTGCAAATTCATAAGTGTATTTTTGTAAATTCGCAAGTAAATTTTCAGTCCTTTGGAAATCTTTTCTCCAAACAGCTATATCCATATCATCGTCCCACGGGATAAAGCCTTTATGGCGGATAGCCCCTAAAACACTACCGCCTAGTAGCGTATATTTTATGCCGTTTTCTTTAAAAAGCCTATCAACTTCGGCTATCATTTTTACCATTTCTAGTTGCATTTGGCGTAAATTTTGCATATTTATTTTTTCCTAATTTTATTATAAAGATGTTTTAAATCTGATAACAAGTATGCAAATTTAAAATATCCCTTAGCACAAAGCAAAATTAAAATTTTTGAATTAAATTTCAACGGAACCTGCCAAACAAATTTATTTGCTTCGGGGTATATCTCTTGCCACTTTTCTTTGTTTCTTATATGTGGATATGATATTAAAGGTAATTTTGCATACAATTTATAAAAATTTATCAAATTTATATATTCTTTTTCGGCATTATTTTTTTCTAAAAATTCTATCAAAGAATTTGTCACAAAGATTTTATCATCGATATATGATAAGTTATAATTTTGCATAATTGATGACATATTTGTTTGATTATAATAATACAATGGTTTATTTATCTGAGATATTTTTTTAGCATCAAAAAATAACTTAAACATAACAAATAAATCTTCTGTTATAGTTACTCTTTTTGGTAAAAAATACTCTATTTTATATAAATCTTTTTTAACTAATTTATTCCAAAAATAGTTCATATATCCAGCTTTGTATACAAAAGAATTCATAAGCTCAAATTTACTATTAGGTAATTTATAGCCGACATGGATTTTTTTATCTGCATAAGCTTTATAAAAATCACACACTACAATATCTACATCATCTTCTTTCGCTTTTTTATATAAAGAGCTTACCATATCAAGCTCAACCCAGTCATCGCTATCAATATGTAAAATATATTCGCCAGTCGCACTTTCAAAACCTGTTTTTCTAGCCTGACCCAAACCTTCGTTTTGTGGTTTGTTTATGATTTTTATATCATCTTTTCTATTGGGATATTTTTCTATCACACTTTGCAAAACTTGCATACTATTATCAGGCGTACAGTCATTTACAAAAATATACTCAATACTATCGAAATCTTGCTCAAATAGTGTTGTAGCGCATTTAACGATATATTTTTCGACATTATAAACAGGGATTATTATTGAGACTAATGGATTTATCATTTTTCTAAAATTTCCTTATAAAATTTTTCCATATTTTTTATCTCTTCTTTTATATTGTAACCCGCGTTTCGAATTTCTTCAACTGGGCTAAATCTATTTTGATTTCTATATCTTAAAATCTCTTCTGCCCAAAATTTTGGCGTTTCGTTTAAAGAAATAAAATTTGCCAAATTTGAAATTCCAATTTCCGTTGTTATAGTATCTGCAAAAAATGATGGCAAACCGCTTGTTTGCGCTTCTATTGCAGTTATAGGCAAACCTTCAAACAAAGACGGCAACACAAAACAATCCATAATTTGTAATAAATCAGGAATATCATTTCTGCTGCCTAAAAATATAATTTTATCTTCTAAATTTAATTTTTTTATTAGATATTGTATTTCTTCAAATACACATCTATCTTTTTCAATATATCCGCCTATCAATAAAAGTTTTGAATTTGATTTTTTTTTAACTATCTCGTTAAATATTTCTAGCAAAAACTTATGATTTTTTGCATAACAAATTCTACCGACATGTCCGATAATAAAACAATTATCATCTATTTTTAATTCTTTTCTTTTAGCTTTTCTGACATTTGCATTGTATATAAATTTATCCAAATCAATAGCATTTTTTACGATTTTGTATTGTTTATTTTTTATAATCGAATTTGGAAACATCCATTTAGCAGCAAGTTCGCTACAAGCTAAAAAATCGGTTACAATATATGGCAAAAATTTTTTTAAGATATTATGTGAAATAACTTTTCTTATTTTCTTTGCTCCGTTGGTTATAGCCACATTACTTGAATGTGAATGTAAAACTACTCTATTAAAACCGCTAAATTTAGCTACCAACAGAATATATACGCTTAACCAAGATAGATTTAAATGTAATATCTTTATACCTGTACTTTTTTTTATTTTTTTGAAAAATAAAATATATTTTATATAACTAAGTTTTTTTGGAATTTTATAAAATTTGGCTCCCAAATTTTCAAAATGTTCTTGAAAATTCAATTTATCATCGTAAGTTAAAAATTCGAATTGAAAATTATTTTTATCAATAAATTCATAGTTTTGGCAAAGATAGTTTTCAACTCCGCCCTTTACATTACTTATATGATATTGCAAAATTTTTATCATCTCTTATCAACTTTTATCGTATTGCCTATTTGTCAAACAGCAAATAAATTTTGTAAAATAAACTTGTTTATAAAAATTTTCTCGTTTAATAGTAAATTTCATTAAAAACTCTTTTCATACTTTTTACCAAAAAATTTAGCCATTAAAAATGCGCTTCCTTTTTTAAACCAATTTATCTTTTCGCCGTAAATGAAAGGCAATTCTTTTATTTTAAGTGGCTTTTGAATTTGGTACTCTTTTAGCCAGACATTAAATAATATCTCGCTTACTCGCCCATAAAATCTAGCATGAAACGATGAATAATTCTCGGGCGAAATTCGCTTTTCTAACTCAAATAAAATAGGAAAAAGCCAACCGCAATACTCATCAACCAAATTTTTTGGCATTACAAACATATTAAACATATATCCGCTAGTTTGCTTCATAACCAAATCAAAACTATCCGTGTATTGGCTACAAATTTCACTTATGATTTTTCTAGTTTCGTCCAAATGCTCTTTATGCATAGTGTTTGCATAGTGCGAATACAGCGTTTCTATGTAGTATTTTCTCTTTTTTGGAACTATTATGTCGTAGTTTTGCAACAAATTTTGTGCTTCTTTTTCGCTCAAATACAGCTCATCTAACGAAATATTTTTTCTATTAAAAAAACCTTTTGTGCTAAAAAATCGCCTATAATGAATAAGCCCTACAAAATCTGCTTTTAAATTTTTCCACGCCCAGTAAAGCCCTGTTAATTCGCAAAAATATGGATTTTTCTCGCTTATATTTTCACCATCATCATCTCTTTGGTAACCTATGCTTTCTTTGCCTTTACTTCCGACATGAACTGGAATATAAATTTCATCATTGGGCATAAAATATTTTTTATGCGTGGCTATTATGATTTTTATATTATTATCTTTCATTATTTTTCAGCCGTTTTTCTAAATTTTGCTATCTCGCTTTTAATTAGCACCCAAAATACGCCCAAAATGCCGCCTAAAAATGTAGCAATAGCTAAAATCAAATGCTTTTTAGGTTTTACCGGATTTTGAGATATACTTAAATCCGATATTTCAAAGTATCCGTAGCTACTTGGTTCTAAATCTAGTTCTAATAATTCTTTTTCTTTTTCAAGACTTGGAATTTTGTCTATGACAATATCTCTAAGTTTGTTTTTTAAATTTGGCAATGTATTATTTAAAATGCTATCCTTTGCGATGATCAAAGACGCATAATTAGAATTTGTGTTATTCTCTTTTTCTAATAATTCATTAATCTTAGTCAATGAAACATCTTTTGCTGTTTTTATACTATCTTCTAATGAAAGTTTTTCTTGATTTAAAATTTCGATAGCATTATCTATGCTTTCTATTTTATCTTTTTTAGCATTTATTACTTTATCCATTACAGGATTATATTTTTTACTTTCCTCATCTGCTATGTAGCTTACTAAATTTTTAATTGCTTCATCACTTTTACCATATATATCTATTTTGAATTTTTCATATATGATATTACCTTTCATTTTTATGTATGAAATATCTTTAATATAAGCTTCATCGCTATGTTTGACATTTATATAATTTTCTGTAAATTTTTGCATAATAACATTTGGATTCTCTAAAAAAATACTCACGCCATTAGAGAAATCATAATTATAAGGCAAATTTACATTTGCCGTAGCTTTATACAACGGCGTAGTAACCAAACAATACAAAACACCAAGTAAAAAACAGGTAAGCGTTACGCCTAAAACTATAAATTTACCTTTGTAAATTTTGCCTAATAATTCAAAAATATCAATTTCATCATTTTCTTTAAAAATTTGTTCGCTCATTTACTTTTCTTATCTTTCAAATCTTTTTTTATCTGAGTTGTAGAAATCTCAGGCGTTCGCTCCAAATATACCACTTCGCAACCCTCATCTTTTAAAAAATCAAACTTACCTTTCCAGTCATCGCCGATGACAAAAGTATCTATATGATACAAATGCACATCGTCTTTTTTTTGCTCCCACGAATTTTCAGGGATTACCAAATCCACATAACGAATCGCTTCAAGCAAGTGTTTGCGTTTTTCGTAAGAAAAATAGCATTTTTTTTGTTTTGAGTTCCAGTTAAACTCATCAGTCGAAAGTGCCACGATAAGATAATCTCCAAGTGCTTTTGCACGGCGAAGCAGATTTATATGACCGTAATGAAGCATATCAAAAGTGCCGTAAGTTATAACTCTTTTCAAAATTTTTCCTAAAATATCAACTTCTGTAAATTTTGAAAACAAAATTCAGCAAAAATCGTTTTTTTTTTTTTTGTTAAAACCGCCATTGTATCAGCAAATTTTAAATCATATCTTAATATAATTTGCTTGAAAACGAGATTAAAAAAAAGAAAGAATTTTATGAAAAAACACATTTCAGTTTTGGCGTTATTCGTCTGTGATATTTTTTTTATATTTTTATCACTTGTTCTGGCAGTTTGGATACGAAATTTAGTCGAAATTCCAAATTTTCCAAATGTCACTCAAAATTACGCTAACTACATAAATTTTTATTTTATCTACTTTGTTTTGATACTTTCTTTCATTTACAACGGAATTTACACCAAACGATACGACTTTTGGCATGAAAGTTTGTTGATTTTTCGCTCTTGCGTTTTTGCTTGTGTTTTGATTTTTTGTTTTTTGGCACTTGGTAAAAATGTTACGCACTCTCGTATCGTGATGATTTTAAGCTTTGTATTTATGGCATTTTTGATACCGACTTCCAAATTTTTCCTAAAAAAAGCTCTGTATGATGTCGGATTTTGGCAAAAAAAAGCAAAAGTCATTAACGGCACAAGGGAGTTTAGAAAAGAGATTTTCAAAAACCACTATCTTGGCTACAAGCTCGTTCGCACAGGCAACTACGAAACGATTTTTATACAACACCGCGATGAAAATTTAAACGAACTAAACAAGCTTGTTGAAACAAATATTTTATCAAATAAAGAGATTATTTTTACGCCGACTTTGGAAGGGTATGATTACTCAAAAGCTGAAATTTTCAGCCTTTTTAACTCTCGCACAAATTTATTTATGCTTGAAAATTTACTTTTAAAGCCGTTTAATCGCTTTTTAAAAACCACAAGCGATACCATTATAGTTTTGTGTGCTTTGCCGTTTTTGGCTGTGATATTTTTAATAACTTTTATATTAATGAAGCTCGAAGAGCCAAAGGAAAGCATATTCTTTGGTCAAGATCGTGTCGGACAAGACGGAAAAATTTTTAAATGTTTGAAATTTCGCAGTATGCGTGAAAATAGCGATGAACTTATGAAAAAATATCTTGAAGAAAATCCTGACGAAATAGAGTATTATGCAAAATATCATAAATACAAAAATGATCCACGCATTACAAAAATCGGAAATTTTATGCGAAAAACTTCGCTAGATGAACTACCTCAGCTTATAAATGTTTTGCGTGGCGAAATGAGCCTAGTCGGACCTCGTCCGTTACCACTAGGAGAACATAAATTCGGTGGAACTAGCGAAAAAGAAGAAAGTATCATTTTAAAAGCAAAACCTGGTATAACAGGGCTTTGGCAATCTACACTTAGAAACAATGCAGACTTTAAAACTAGAAATAAAATTGATATTTATTATGTCAAAAACTGGTCGCTTTATATGGATTTTGTTATCATTTTAAAAACTATAAAAATGGTTCTAAAACGCGACGGAGCGAGTTAAAAAGATAATATTTGCGTAAATTTGCTCTCGTCAAATTCGTTTAAATTTGTGAAATTTTCAAATCCTGCTTTGGCAAAAATTTCTCCGCTTTTGCCAAAAGAAATTTTGTTTTTTGCAAAAAAACCACTTCGTATCCAGCCTAAAAAAATCTCATCATAAATTATATTTTCATTTTCTCCGTCGCATAAAATCACGCCGTCAAATCCGTCTAAGCTAGCAGAATAAATATCAGGTTTTACAAAAAAACCGAATTTATCTTTTACACTTTCATTTAATGAACAAATTTTTATTTCACACTCACTCATTTTGTGCAGTTTTTCGCAAATCATAGCTAAATTTAACAAAGAAAATTTATCATAAATCACAATCGCAATGCGCATTTTTATCCTTTTTTTGAGCTGATTTTAATCAAATTTGCTTTAAAATTTAATCAAATTTAAAAAAGGAAAAATTATGATTTACCAAGATGATTTGATTTTTATCGAGCCTGAAACTGCCGAAATTCCGTGGATAAAAATCTTTACAAAAACTGAATTCAAAGAGCTAAGCGACTGCGACGAAGCGACGCAAAAACGGCTTTTTGAAACGATTTTAGAGTGCGAAAAAACTATGCGAAGCTTTTATAATCCTGATAAAATCAATATCGCAAGTTTTGCAAATTATGTCCCAAGGGTGCATTTTCATATCCAAGCTCGTTTTAAAAACGATAGCTTTTTTCCTGAGAGCATGTGGGGCAAAAAACAGCGAAACGCAGATCTAAATTTGCCAAATTTTAACGAATTTTGCGAAATTTTAAATGCGAATTTGAAAAAGAAATTTGCTTAATTTAAGCGAGTTTTGATTTTTCTTCTTAATCTTTTTCGATTAAAAAGCACCAAAAGTAAAATCGCAGCCACAACGCCGCACATAATAAAACCAAATTTCGCACCGAATTTATCGGTAAAATACCCGGCAAACAAAGCACCAAACGGCGTGCTTCCTTGAAAAACAAGCGTGTAAATGCTCATCACTCTACCGCGAAATTCGTTTGCCGTATTTAGCTGCAAGGTCGAGTTGATGTTTGAAGCGGTCAAAAGAAAGGCAAATCCTGTCAAAGCCAAAACAAAACAGGCATAGTAAAAGTTGCTTACTAGCCCGATACAGCTTAGCAAAAGGACTGAAACAACAGATAAAATTCTTATATATTTTATCTCAAATTTGCCAAAACTAGCCACGAAAAACGCCCCTACAAACGCACCCACGCCCGAACACGCCATCATATAACCAAATGTCTTTTCGCCGCCTTGCAAAACAAATTTGACAAAGGCAGAAACCGTGATATTGTAATTTGGCACAAAAGTGGCGATAATAAGCAAAATCAACAAAACTTCGCTTAAAATTTGTTTGTGCAAAACATAAATAAAGCCTTCTTTAATCGATTTAAAAATATGCAAAGGCTCCGAATTTTGCGCCTTTTGCTCGGTTTTTAGCTTGATAAAATAAAGCGAGATTAAAATCGCAAAAAAACTAACGCCGTTAAATAAAAAACAATACCCAACGCCAAAAACAGCCATTATAATCCCAGCCAAAGATGGTCCTAAAATTCGCGCGGTATTAAAAGATACCGAATTTAGCGCAATCGCATTTGGCAAATTTTCTCTATCATCGATGAGATCATAAACCATCGACTGGCGACTTGGCGCATCAATGCTGTTAAAAACGCCGTTGATAAAAGAAAAAATAAGAATTCGCTCAAACGAACAAGAATCGGTAAAAACCATAAAGGCAAAAATAAAAGCGATTATCATCATACCGATTTGCGCGAACGCCAAAACCGCTTTTTTGTTAAATCTATCCAAAATCGCACCGCTAAAAAGTGTAAAAAGCAGAGCCGGCGCAAACTGCAAGGTCGCTACAAGGCTAACTTTAAATGGGTCATTTGTGATAATCAGCGTCAGCCACGGAAGCGCGATGACCTGCATCCACGAGCCGATTAAGGATAAATTCATTCCGACCCAATAAATTCTGAAATTGCGATATTTTAGCGACAAAAATGGATTTTTCATAAGGTAATTATACTTAAATTTTGCAAAGCGAATTGTTAAATTTGTTCAAATTTTAAGCTAAATTTGCAAATTTTATTTTAATTAAGATTTATTTTGTATTAAATCTTTTTTGATAATATTACGCAAAACTTTATTCAAGGAATTTACAATGGAAAAACGAGCAATAGACCACATGAACGCAGATCACCACGATATTTTAGTAAAATTTTGCAAACATTTTAGCGAATTTGAAAATCCACAAAATGTCAAGCTTATAGCAATAAATCAAAACGGCATGGAAATTTCTTGCGATAAAGGCGTAGTAAAAGTGCCATTTTTACGCCCTGCAAACACACAAGGCGAAGGTTACCGCTTTGCGATAATGGAAGTTTTAAAAAGTCTAAATTTAGGCGATGAATTTGAAAAAATAAGCTCTGAAATGGTTGAATTTATCGATAGCTTTCAAAGCGTTATCATTTCTAGCGACCTTGGCGAACACTGCACCGCTTCGTATGCACCGTTCGTGCGGGTTGGAGATAAAATTTTTGTTTTACTTTCAGAAATCGCCGAACATTTTAAATCGATAAAAAATGCACCAAATAAGGTGCAAATTCTTTTCTTGCAAAATGAAAATGAAGCCAAAACGATTTTTGCAAGGCGTAGAGTTAGTTTTAACGCTAGTGCCGAATTTACCCCAAAAAACGATGAAATTCTAGCTAAATTCGAAGAAAAATTTAAAAACGAAAGTGCATTTGAAATGATTAAAAAAATGAGCGACTTTCATATTGTTAAATTCGCTCTTGGCAAAGGTCGCCTTGTAAATGGCTTTGGCGCAGCTTACGATACAAACGCCTTAAAAGTCATCTCTCGCGTCGGCGGAAAAATGCCACACAAAATGGAAAAATAAATTTAGGGCAAAACGCCCTAAATTCTTTTATAAACTACTTTTTAATGATCTTTTAAATTGTAATTTATCGGAATACTAAACGAAATTTGCGAATTTGAACCAATTATTTCAAGCGGCGGTGCAGGTACCGGGGAGACCTTTTTAAAAAGTTCAAGTCCTGCTTCATCCAAATCGGCAAATTTGCTACTTTTTTTGATACTTGCACTCAAAACATTTCCGTTTTTATCGATACTTACGCTTATTGTAACAATGCCTTCTTTTCTCATTCTACGCGCTTTTTGTGGATATTTTTTGAATTTATTTATATGCCTTTTTACTAGCCCTTGCCAACTAGCTTTTAGAGCTTTTGCTTCATTTCCCTGCACTTGGGTTTTAAATTCGCCAACATTTTGGCTAGAAACAGGCGCACTAGCTGTGCTTTGAACTTTTTGCTCGGATTTTTCTTTCGCTATTTTTGCCTGTTTTTTTATGGGTTTTGGCTTTTTTATGGGTTTTGGTTTTTCTTCTACAATCTCTTCTTTTTTTATCTCCACAGGACTTTGAATATCTTCTTGCGCTAAAATTTTTTCTTCTATAATCTCTTTTGGCGTCTCTTCAATGACTTGCTCTACGCTTTCTTCGGAGATGGTTTTTAGCTCACCCACAGGCACATTTGTCACAAAATTTACACTTGCAAATTCGCCGATTTGCGCGTTAATGCCGTCTAAAAAGTTTTCGTTTGGCTTTTTATTTATCAAAAAAAATGCAAAAACACTGCTGTGAAACAAAAACGACAACGCCAGAGAAAATGACCAAATTTTTGAATTATTCATTTTTAATCTCCATTGAAAGTGCAATTTTATTGTATCCGCTTTGCTTGACCGTTTGCACGATTTGCATTAGTCTTTCGTAATTTGTGCTTTTATCTATTTGCAAAAAAATCGTTTTTTCTTTATCATTTTGCGATAATTCGTCCAAATTTTCGCCGATTTGCTCCAAATTTACAACCTTTTGCGAAATGATAATCTCATCGTCTTGGTTTAGATATAAAATTATTGGTTTGTTTTCTATGTCTTGTTGTGAATTTGTTGCTTTTGGAAGTTCAACCTTAACAGAGCTTGTCATAAGCGGCGTAACAACCATAAAAATGACAAGCAAAACAAGCATAACATCGATAAACGGCGTTACATTTATATCGCTAAGCTCTACTTCATTTTCTACCTTAATCATTTTTTGCCTTTGAAATATCTCTACTAGCGGTGATTAAAAGTAGCGTTGCTATTTCGCCCACTTTGACACTCAAATTTGCATTTTTTTTGATGATGTAGTTATAAAAAAGCACCGCAGGAATCGCAGCCGCTAAGCCGATAGCAGTAGCAAAAAGTGCTTCTGCGATTCCGGGAGCTACGACAGCTAAACTAGCGCTATTTTGCGAGGCAATTCCGATAAAACTATCCATGACGCCCCAAACTGTGCCAAAAAGCCCTATAAAAGGTGCTGATGAACCGATACTAGCTAAAACTCCGCTTCCAAATTTAGACTCAGACACAAATAACGCCGTTTTTATCTCCAAACGATTTTTAATCCGTTCTTTTATATCCAAATCCAAATTCGGCATAGACATATCGATTTCGCTTTTTATCTCTTTGACAAAAGCTTCGCCAAGACTATTTTTTTCGAAATTTGCATTTGATAAGCTTTTTAGGTTTTTTGCCGTTTGCCTTTGTTTTTTTATGCTTTTTGCAAGTCTTTCATAGCCAATAACCTTAGCAACAAAAACGCACCACGAAATAACCGAAAAAAGCGTTAAAATATAAATAACGATTTTAACGACTATATGAGCATTTTGATAAAGCGATAAAAATGAAATTTCCATTTTAAATTCTCCTAATATTGATACTGGAAGCCCATTATAAAAGTTCTTCCCCTTGCCGAGTTATTAAACAAAAATATATCGCTTCCGTCACTTGCAAAAGTAAGTTGGTTTGCCGCAGAGTTATAGACATTTAATGCGTCCATATAGTTTCTATCGGTTAAATTTTGAACTTCAAATTTAAGCGTTAAATTTTTATTTGGTTGAAAATTTACATACAAATCATAAATAGTAGGAATACTCGGTAAATCTTGTGTTTTGTGCATTCCTAATTGATAATCATTTGTATTTGTTGGATCGTGTCTATAAGCGTCATCGCTACTTGGATAAATTCGTTTTGCCTTTCCGGTATATTTTGCAATAATACCTAAATCAACCTTTTCATCAAGTAGTCTTGTTCCCAAATTTATCGTTGCATAGTCTTTTGGTAGCTCAGTTATCATACCTGTTCCAAAATTTGACGGATCGGAGCCAAAAGTTTCTGATAAAGGAGCGTTATTTGTTTGTCTTGCATAACTTGCTTTTGCATAGAAAAATCCGGCATCATAGCTAAGCTCTGCTTCAAAACCTTTAAATGTGGTTTTATACGGAAAATTTAGATAGTATGTAAAACTA
The DNA here is from genome assembly GCA_017469645.1 of Campylobacter sp. Lineage (GTDB taxonomy): Bacteria > Campylobacterota > Campylobacteria > Campylobacterales > Campylobacteraceae > Campylobacter_B. The sequence continues at coordinate 64,204 of JAFUFY010000005.1, forward strand.
TCGATTAAATCGCCGTCACTAGTGTAATAATTTAAGCTTTCATTGTAAATATAATCTTTTACTCTACTTCGATAAACCAAAGCTTTAAAGCCAAAAGTATCGTCTTTTGTTATAAAACCTTGTTTGTGAGAATTAAAGCCGATTTGCCAAGTATCGGCAACTTCTGGTTTTAAGAAAATATTCATCGCATCTCCTGCACTAGCGGCTGATGAAAAGAAAATTTCTTGGATATTTGGTGCTCTATTTGAGTGCGAATAGCTAATAAACGGTCTAAAAAGTTCGTGAATTTCAACTGAACCTAAGATTGAATAGTTTAAATTTGTATCAGAAATGGTAGCATCTTTTGGCATCGTATCTGAACAAAAAATGCCTATTCGCGGATCGCATTCAGGCACATGACCTTTGATTTCATATTTTGTCAAATTTAGACTTGTTTCTAAACCAAAAATTCCATAATTAAAATTATTATCGGCAAAAATAGTCGATATTTTCTCTTTTCCGCGTGGTTGAAGCGGCGTAGCATAATCACCCATTCCACCATAATCAGCAAAGCTATCTCTTTCGTATTTATTGTTTAAAAATCCCACACCGTATTTACTTTGCCAGTGCAAATCATTAAATTTGAAGTTCATTTCATTATTTAAATTTAAAGTAAGAGCCTTGTTTCGCACTTCAAGTCCGCTTATATCTCTACCAAAAATCGTAGCTAACGCAAAACCGTTATCATCCTGTCCGTCTATATACTTTTGTTTGCTGTTATTATAAGCGATTAAAAAATTCAAATTTAATAAATCGTTGTTTGCATTAAAATTATAATCTAATTGATAGTTTTGATTTGTTATATCTCTACCCGCAAGAGTGTTTCTAAAATCTCTATAACTTAGAATTGCTTGATTAAATTCATCGTTAAATTCAGTTTTAAATAAAATACTTTTTGGATTTTGCGTTGTATGTTTGACATCGAGCGGAGCAGCACTTTCTGTTTCGCCGGTATCAGGATTTATCCAAGTGAAATTTCCTATATTTCCGCCGCCGCCTACTTGATAATCTTGTGAGATTTTCTTTCCACTATAACCTAACAAAAAGCCCAAGCTATCATCGTTTTCAAACGGATTAAATTTAGCAGCAACGCTTCCCATATAATTTGGTCCAAGTTTATTTGTACCGTATGAAAATTTGCCTAAAAAGCCAAAATTATTTCCGTCTCTTACAACATCATCAACACCGATTGTGCGAAAATTTGCACTCCCCATCAATGAATTTGCCCCATGCGTTCCGCTAAAAGTCCCCCTTTGTGTATCAACTCCGATTAAAAAATTTGGATCTATCAATGCTCCAAAGTTGCTAGTTCCAATTGAGCCATTTCCAGTGTGAAAACTACCGCTATCTGCCGATGTACCATAGTATGTTTGTGTAACGCCGTCAATCATAGTATTAACACGACCGAACCCGCTAACTCCGCGAATATTTACATTTACCGTTCCTTGCGATTGATCCGTGTTTGTATAAACGCCCGGCATACTTCGCACGATAGAATCGATACTTTGGTTTGATCCGCTTATGTCCGAACGAGAACTAACGGCTCCTGGTGTGCTAAAAGCTTTATCTTCTGCTTTTATCTCTTTTGCTGAAATTTCAAATTCGCTAAATTCAAGCTCGTCTTGCGCATTTGCAAACGAATATATTAGCGCAAAACTTAGCACAGCATTAAATTTGCTCATCTTTTCTCCCTTATTATATAATCTGTATTTTTTAAATTTGAAAGCTTATCATCGTATAAATAGACAACTCTGACGCTTTTTGGCGTTTTAAAATCTTTTATGTGAAGCGGCACACCGACCTCTTTATTTGTATGATACGCCCCTGCGATTAAAACTGCTTTTTGCGTTTTGGCATTTACTAATTTATCTGCCATGCGTCTATCTTTGTATTGTTGGGCTTGGACGAATTTATTTAGCGTTTCATCATCGATTTTGTGAGCTTTTGAAATTTCTCTTTTTATCTTTTCTTTAACTTCGTTTGTAGTGCTAAATTCGCCCTTTAAATCCTGCGCCCCTGCCATAATTGTTTTTTTCTCATCTTTTGTTAAATTTCCGCTTGAAATTTGCACAGGCGAGTAAAAAAGTTTTTCTACCATATAGCCATAGTCTTTCCATTTCCACGATTTATCCCAGTTTATGGCTTTTTGCAACGCCTTTGGCTCTATATTTTTTTTATCTAGTTTTGCCTTTTGCAGTGCTTCATTTCTGCTATCATCAATCATCTCTAAAACTGCCGTTACGCTATGATTTTTAGCTATTTCTGCTATAATTTTGCTTTCTAAAAATCTACACGCATTATCGCCGTGATTTTCGCCTAGTAAAATAATGTCAAATTTGGAAATTTCATCTATAAATTCGCCAAAATTTAGCTCTTTTTGAGTTTTTAAATTTGTAGCCACAAATTCGCTTTGTTCGAAATCTTGTGGTTTTGGAGCGATACAACCACTCAAAAAAATAGCAAAAATGCAATAAAGCCATATTTTTTTCATAATCACCTTTCGTTTTTACAAATTCTTTATCTTTTCAAATGCCTTTTTTGCATTTATTAAATCGTTTTCATCGGGGTGCTTTGCAGCATTTGCCCACCTTGCTTCTCGCTCAGGGGTTATTGGGTGGGGCGAATTTCCTTTTTCTGCCATTTTTCTCATCATCTCAATTAGTTTTGGATCGATCGCACCTTGACATGCAAAATCGCAAAGCACCTCACAACCGTTTGCGATTAGTTCATCTTCAACTTTTTTTAGGCACTCTTTGGCGTGATTACTTTCAGGCTCAGCACCCAAAGTCATAAAAACACCGATTTTTTTGTTTTTGATATTTTCTTGCATAAATTTGGTAAATTTAGCATCTGCTCCGCCTTTATCGACAAAAAAGCCAACGCCGATAAAATCAAATTCGTCCAAATTTCCTTTAAATTCGCTAAAACTCACACTCTCGCAACCGATTTCTTCTGCGATTGCGTTTGCAACTTTTGCTGTGTTTCCCGTAAGTGATGAATAAATAATAATTTTTTTACTCATTTTATAAACTCCTTTTTAATGATATTTGCGCAATTTACTGCTATATTGTTTCCCCAAAAAACTCCGTTTAAATTTAGTCTAAATTTGCCATTTTTAAACTCGCCAAAGCCCATATTTTCGCACTCTTTTAAAAATGCAAAAAGCTCTGCTCTTATCTCATCGTTTAAAATTTCAAATTCGCTTAAATTCAGGCTTTGATATTGAAAAAGATTGCAAAGTTTTTCAAATTTGGCTTGGTTTGGTGAATTTTTACTTATCATTTTTCGCCCACCCATACCAAACATACCAAAACCGGCTATCTTACCGCCTGCTCCGTTTCCCAAAGGTAAAATATCCGTGCCTTTGTGCGTATGGCGAATATATTCGTAAGTATCGCGATTTTTTCTAGCAAGTTTTGTAAGCTCCAAAAGTTCGAATTTACCGCTATCAAGCAAAGTTTTTACAAATTCGTTATGAAGTGCGTTATCGTGAGTTAAATCATACTCAAATTCAACGCCGTCTTTTGAAAGTTTTGCTCCGTCAAAATACATAAGCGAATAAAAACTCGTGCTATCAATACCCAAATTTAAAACTTGCGTCGCATCAAATTTAACTTCATCTAAACTCTCGTTTGGATAGTTATAGATTATATCTGTGCAAAGCATTCCGCTAAAATTTTCACGCAAATTTGATAATTTTTTAATCGCCCCTTTGCCGTTATAAACGCGGTTTAAAAACTTTCGCCCGTGATCTGAGAAAGTTTGAATTCCTATGCTAAAACGATTTACGCCGATTTTTTCAAGAAATTTGATTTTTTCTACGCTTAGATTATGCAAAGTGCTTTCTAAACTGATTTCGCAGGTTTCATCGACGCTAAATTTGTCAAAAATCGCAGCGAAAATTCGCTCAAAATGCTTTTCTTTTAGCGTTGTAGGCGTTCCACCGCCAAAATAAATGCTTTTGATTTTTTTGCTTTTTAAATACGGTGTGTCGCCAAATTTTGCAATTTCGCTAAGTAAAAATTCAGTATAATCATCAAGCTCATTTTCTAATTTTGTGCGGTTCATAGAACAAAACGAGCAGATATTATCACAAAATGGAACATGAAAATAAATCACGCCGTCTTCATCATCACTAGGCTTTGATAATGCTTCAAAAAGCTCATCTTCACTAGCAGGATTTGGCGGGAAAATGCGTGGCGTGTGGTGAGTTTTAATGCGTTCTTTAAACGGATTTTGCTCGTCCCCCACTTCTTTTCCGCCGCCGTGCGATGCCGATTTTAAAATTTTCTCCAACATTGCTTTTGGCATGTTAGCTATATCCATACCGCTTTTTTCAAGCTTTTCTCGCACTTCTTTTGGTAAATTTTGCAAATTTATATCTCTGTTTTTTTCGCTCATTTCCTAAGCTCTCCATAAATTTGCTCTACTTTTTCTACTATTTTTGGACTTCCGCGTAAGACCGTGCTTGGAAGTGCGATAAATTTGCCGTTTTTAACAGCTTTTGTATTTGACATTATGGGATTATTTTTCAAAAAACTATCTAAGTCCGAATTTAAGCCGACCATGATAATAAAATCGGGGTTTTTTTCAATCATAAATTCGCTTGAAATTATCGGAGTTGAACCTTGAAGTGAATTTGCCAAATTTTGCATACCAAGTTTTGAGATTATGTCTCCTGGCAGTGTTTTATCGGTAAAAGCCATAGTAGGATTTGCCGAAAAAAAGGCGATTGCGGTTTTACCTTTTAACTCGGTTTTATTTTCAAAAACATTTTGCATATCGGCACAAAGCTCGTCTGCTTTTTCGCTTTTGCCTACAATTTCGCCTATTTTTTTTGTATTTTGGCAAATTTGCTCCATACTGTCTGCTTTTAATTCCAAAGATTTGAAATTTAAATTTTTCAAATCATTTCCCGCATTTGCAGAGTGAAAACTAGTTATTATCAAATCAGGGTTTAACTCAACGATTTTTTCTAAATTTGGTTTGATATAACTTCCCACACTTGGCAATAAATCCGTTTTTTCTTGTGGATAAATTTTTGACATCGTAGGTTTTGCAATCGCAGAAATTTGATCTTCGGCTTCAAGCATATACAAAATTTCCACCGCAGCAGGGTCTAAAACGACCAAATTTTTACCCATTAAGACACAGGCACCTAAAAATGCCGTTAAAATAAATTTTTTCATTTTTTTATTCCTTTGTCAAAGCTATCAACGGATCGCCGTTGTGATTTAAAATTTCGCACTCCAAATCATAAATTTCGTGCAAAATTTCTTTTGTATAAAGCTCTTTTGGAGCACCTTGATACCTAATTTTTCCGCCTTTAAGCATAAAAACTTTATCGCAAAAAAGTGCCGCTAAATTTAAATCATGAATAACCATAACGCTTAATAAATTTAACTCTTTGGTTAGCTTTTTACAAATTTTCATAATGTTTAAGGCATAGTTTAAATCTAACGCACTTGTCGGTTCATCTAAAAGTAAAATTTGCGGTTCGCTCACCAAAGCTCTTGCAATCAAAACTCGCCCAAACTCCCCGCCACTTAACTCATAAGCATTTCGCTTAGCAAATTTAGCAATATCTAGCAAATTCATCATTTGCTCTACTTTTTCGTAATCAAGCTTTTCGTAGCCATTAAATTCGCTTTTAATCCTACAAAATCTACCCATAAGCAAAATTTCTTCCACGCTCAAAGGTGCGTTTAATGCCGTTTTTTGTGGAACAAAACCAAGAATTTTTGCCAGTTCTTTTAAACTATAATCTTTAACATTTTTATCTGCTACTTCAATAATTCCGCTTTTTGAATCCAAAATTCGCATTATATTTTTTAAAAGCGTTGATTTACCGCATCCGTTTGGTCCTAAAATCCCCACAAATTCGCCCTGTTTTAACTCTAAATTTATACCATCAAGCGTCAAATTTAGCCCATAGCCAAATTTTAAATCTTCGATTTTAACGCTCATCTTATGCCCCTAATGGATTTTAAAGCTAAAAATAAGAAAAACGGCGCACCAAAAAACGAAGTTACCACGCCGATTGGCACCTCAACGGGACTTAGGATATTTTTAGCAATTATGTCGCAAAAAAGCAAAAATAACCCACCAGCAACGGCAGAAGTAGGTATTAAAATAGCATTGCTTGAAGTTTTAAGTGACATTCTTAAAGTATGCGGTATGATTAAACCTACAAAGCTTATCATGCCCGTAAATGCGACCGAAAAGCCGATTAGCAAAGATGAAGCGATGAGTAAATTTTTTTTTGACTTTTCGACATCTACGCCAAGGCTTTTTGCCTCTTCATCTCCGCTTAAAATGATATTTAGTTCGTTTCTTTTTGTGTAAAAATATATCATCACAATCATTAACGGCGGCAGTAAAATTAAAATTTTGCTCCACGAAGCAGAGCCGATATATCCCATAAGCCAAGCGGTAATTTTAAAGCTATCTTCGCCGATTAGATATGTAGCAAAAGCTGTAAATGAGCCTAAAAACGCAGAGATTGCGATACCTACGATTAAAAGCGTTGCAATGCTTCTATTTTTCTTTGAGAGTTTAAAAATCACAATAGAAAGCCCTGCCGCACAAAAAAATGCAAATACGCCGTAAAAAATATCTGGTAGTTTTAGCAAATATGCCACAACAGCTCCAAATGTAGCCGCACTTGCAATGCCTATGATATAAGGATCTGCGACAGGATTTAAAAACACACTTTGCACTACAACGCCAGAAGTCGCTAGTAGCATACCTACGATTAACGCCATTACTAGGCGAGGAAGTCGCATTTGAAATAAAATAACTTTTTTCATCTCATCAACTTCACCGCCGCTAATACAGGCTAAAATATCGCTAAAAGTTATATTTGCGGTGCCGATTGTCAAAGCGACAACCGACAAAACCGCAAATATTAAAACCGAAAAAATACTAAATTTAGAAATCAAATTTAAACTCTGCATAGAAATTTCGCTCATTTGCCGGTGCGTAACTATCTAACGATTTTGATTCGTAATCGTAATATTTTTTATTAAAAAGATTTTTTACACCGGCTCCTAACATCAAGCCGTTTGCAAATTTATAATTTAACCCCGCATCTACGATAGTTTTGGCTCCGATTGTATCATAATTAGCATCTTTTTGTTTTGAATAATATTTAAGGTCGCTAAAAATTTTCAAATTACTGATAGGTTCATACGAAGCACCTAAAACAAAGATATGACTTGATACATAAGGCACTTCTTTGCCTACCGAATTTGCATCGTCGCTTTCTTTTATTTCGGTATTAACATAAGAGTAACTCTCGCTTAAACTTAATTTATCAAAAATATGTTGTTTTGCATTAAGTTCTAAACCGTACCTGCGAGTTTTACCTATGTTGTAATATCTCCACCATTGATTCGCAGCCCCCATACCTGTGCCGTGCATCTCATTTACAATCTCATCTTTTGTATCGGTTAGATAAACCGTAGCACTAACATGCGAACCAAAAATTTCATCTTTTAAACCGATTTCATAAGTTTGATAGGTTTCTGATTGCAAATTATTTGTTTTATACTCGCCTGTTTGTGTTTTATCTGTAAGAGATGAAGGAGACGGAGAGATATAGCCCTTTTCAAATTTTGCATATACATTACCTGAATTCGAATATCTAAAATTCGGTGTTATCTCAAAAGAATAGTTATTTATATCTCTTTTTGATTTTATCTCATCGCCACCGCTTACGGTAGTTCTACCCATACGAGTTGTTTTTGTTGTCGAAACCCTTGTACTATCATATTTTGCCCACTCATATCTTGCACCGCCGCTTAGACCAAATTTATCGCCAAAATTATGCGTTTCATAAAAATATGCAGAGTGAGTATTCTTTTTAAGTGCAATATCAATGTCTTGATTTACACTTAAAATAGGCATAGGAGAGACAGCGATATGCATACCGCGATCGCCTTTATTTACGACATAATCATAACCAAATATAAAATTTCCACTATCGTAATCAATTTTATTTTTTACATTTATGCCTTGTTTTTGATCCGCAAACAAGCCTTCATTAGTATAGCCGTTATCTGAAAAATTTGTTATTTCTACTTTTTGATAATACGGCAAAATATCAAGTGTCCAACTATCGTTAATTTTATTTTGATAATCCAAAGTTATCTCTTTTCGTTTATGATTTACATCTGTTGTTACGCCCGGAGTTGCATTTTGTCTTCTATCTTGCATAACTTGTGCCATAGTTAAAGTGCCAACCGTATCAAGTCTATTTTTATAATAACTTGGCGTAATAATTAATCTTTGATTTTCGGTAATTTGCCAGTTTATCGCACCGCTTAAATAATGTCCGTTTTGTTTGTAATCATCTCTATATCCATCGCTTTTAAACGCTTTTGTGCCTAGTTTTAAGAAAAGATTATCGCTTACATTACCGCCGACATTAAGTTTTGCGTCATAGTATTTGTATGAACCCATAGTCGAGCCAAAATTTGCATAAGGTTCTTTCGGTGTTTTTTTGGTAATGATATTTACAACACCGCCCCTTGTGCCACCGCCGTAAAGAACGGCTCCGCCGCCCGGCATTGCTTCTATGCGTTCGACATCTTCGATAGCAATCATATCAAAAGGCACTGTTCCGTGAGCTCCGTCTATCATATTTACGGGAACGCCGTCAATCATAACTTTTACAGCGGCGTTTGCAGATTCGCCTTGACCACGCATATCAAGCTTATCGCCAATGCTTGATTCGATGATATTAACACCCGGTATTTTTACCAAAGCTTCTTTTAGGCTTCTATATCCGTGTTCTTGGATTTCATTTTCACCCATTACATAGGCATTTCGCACCTCATCGCTAAGTTTGCTTTCAAAACCTGTCGCAGTAACTATAATCTCATCAAATTCGATAGAATTTGCCAAAGCTAAACTAGCCGACAAACTAAAAAGAAATATCTTTTTAACCATAAAACTTCCTTTATAAATAAAAATTAAAATCAAAAAATAAATTTGAAATAACTATATATAGCTATTTCAAATTTAAAATCGTGAAAATTTATCAAATTTAATCTTAATTAATAATTAAAATCAATAAATTTATTTATCTTGATAAAATAAAAATTATTTTCAAAAAGAATTGTAAATTTAAGCGTATTTTTTTGCTAGTTTTGTGCTAAATTTATAAAAATTTAGCCAAACACTCGACACTGAGCATTTAAATTTTGTAAATTTTTAAAATTAGATTATATTTAAATTGTAGAGTTTGCAAATTTATAGGCGTAATAATTTAAAAAATTTCACGCTTTTAAGCAAAGCGCACTTGGTTTGTGTGCGCAAAGCCTATAAAGCGCAAATTTAAGCCATTTAGTATAATAATCTACCCATTTTTCTTTGCAAATTCTCTCATAAATTCGCAAAGAGTTTGGACATTATCTAGCGTTATGGCATTATAAATCGAAGCACGAATTCCGCCTAAAACGCGGTGCCCTTTAAGTCCTATCATGCCGTTAGCTTCTGCCATTTTAACAAAAAGCGGTTCAAGTTCAGGGTTTGCGATATTAAAAACCACATTCATAAGACTTCTACTATCTTTTTTTACATGACCTTTGTAAAAATCGCTAAGCTCGTCAATCGTGCCGTAAAGTAGCTCAGCTTTTGCGACATTTCGTTTGTGAATTTCGCCTAATCCGCCTAAATTTTCAATCCAAGAAAGCATTAAATTTAGCATATAAATGCCAAAAGTATTTGGCGTGTTGCTCATAGAATCGGCATCAACCTGCGTTTTATATCGCAAAATCAAAGGCGTTTTTGTATTTTCTACGCGATCAAGCAAATCTTTGCGAATCACCACAAGCGTTACGCCTGCCGGGCCGCCGTTTTTTTGAATTCCGCCGTAAAAAAGCCCAACGCTACTTAAATCCACAGGGCGAGAAAAAAGATCGCTCGAACTATCGACGACTAGCGGACATTTGCATTTTGGAAGCTCGGCATACTGAGTGCCGTAAATCGTATTATTTGAACAAATATAGCCGTAATCGGCATCGTCGCTAAATTTGACCACAGGGATATGATCAAATTTGCTCTCTTTGCTACTTGCTACGACCTTATAGTTTATCCCCAAAATTTCTGCTTCTTTAATCGCTTTATTTGTCCAGTTGCCTGTATTTGCATACTCTGCAACACCGCCATTATATAAATTCATCGGCACTTGCGCAAACTGCAAACTAGCGCCCCCTTGCAAAAAAAGCACGGCATAATCATCGCTAAATCCGTAAAGCGATTTTACTCTATCCATGGCTTGGTGCAAGACCTCTTCAAAAACTTTCGTTCTGTGCGAAATTTCCATGATCGAATATCCGCGTCCTTGATAGTTCAAAAACTCGTCCTGTGCCTGTTTTAGGACACTTAGCGGTATCGTGCTAGGACCTGCGCTAAAATTTATAACTCTTTGCATTTTATCTCCTTTTTATTCTATCGTTGCTTGTTTTTGCGTATTTTGCGATGATAAAACGACTTTATCGCCACTTTTTAAATCGCTTAAATTTGTAAGTTTTCCGTCTTTAAAAACCGCAACCAAATCTTTTGTAATTTCAAAAAATTTCGCTCTCCCGGCTAAAATTTCATCTTTTAGCCTAATTTCAGCTTTTAAATTTGTAAATTTCAAATTTATAGCGTTATCAAATTTAAGCTTTGAAGCATTTAAATTTAAAAGCGAACGCTTGATTTTTTCGCCTACGGCTTTGCTTTTTAACTCCAAATTTAGCGTATTTATTAAATTTTTTGATTTTACAATTTTATCGTTTATAAAATCGTTAAAATATCTATCTAAGCTATCTAAATTTTGCATTAGTTCATTTCCGTCAGGTAGTAAATCAACCATCGCAGCCGTCGGCGTGGGGCTTCTGTGATCGGCAACAAAATCGCTAATGCTAAAATCAATCTCATGACCGATTGCTGAAATCACGGGCGTCCTAGTCGCAAAAATAGCTCTTGCTAAATTTTCGTCATTAAAACACCATAAATCTTCCTTGCTACCACCGCCTCTGGCTATAATGATAGCGTCATAATCCTTGCTATCGGCGATTTTTAGGGCATTTACAATGCTAAATGCTGCATTTTCGCCCTGCATTAGTGCGCCGTAGGCGTGAATTTGACAAAAAGCCCTTTTATCAAATGCGATTTTTTTCATATCTGCGTATGCTGCGGAAGTTAGGCTTGTGATTAAAGCGATTTTTTTAGGAAATTTTGGTAGCGGTTTTTTTTGTGCAGGGTCAAATAGCCCTTCGTTGGCTAATTTTTCTTTAAGTCTTGCAAAGGCGATTTCAAGTTCGCCGTCCCCTTGAAGCACCAAATTTGAAGCGATGATTTGATAACTTCCGCTTGGCGTATAAAGGCTAACTTTGCCCGTGATAACGACCTTGTCGCCGGTTTTTAGAAGAAATTTAAGCCGTGAATTTGCAAACTTAAACATAGCGCAATCAACCGCGCTTTTTTCATCTTTTATCGTAAAATACCAATGCCCGCTGGTTGCGTTTTTAGTAAATTTTGATATTTCACCCTCGACTTCGATAAATGAAAAAGTAGTTTCTAAAAGCGATTTTGCTTGTTCGTTTAGCTCACTAACGGTCATTTAACGCACCTTTTTTGCGACAAAAAGCGTAGTAACATCAAAGCTAAAACCTTTTGAAATTTCCACTTCAAAGCCACTGTTTTCGAGCTTTTGTTTAAATTCAGCTGTATCTAAAAAATTTCCTATCGAATTTGGCAAATATTCGTAAGCTTCCTTGTTTTTTGAAACAAAACCGCCAAGACTAGGCAAAATTTTATTGACATAAAAATCTCTTGCTTTAAAAACTAGGCTTTTTTTGCTACTTTTTGTAAATTCCAAAACGACCAAATAACCGCCTATTTTAAGCACTCTGTTAAATTCAACCAAAGCCTTATTAAGCTCGACAACATTTCGTATGCCATAACTTATGCTTAAAATATCAGCGCTCCCGCTTGAAAGCGTAGTTTCGGTCGCACTTGCTGTGATAAATTTAAAATCTTTAAACTTTTCTTTGGCGACTTCAAGCATTCCCGTGCTTGGATCAACGCCGATAATTTCATCGATTTTAACGCCAAAATCACCTGCTAAATTCGCCCAAGTCCCCATCATATCGCCCGTGCCACAAGCGACATCGACGATTTTTATATTTTGGTTTTTAAATTTTTTTAACACCGCCCTGACCGCTTTTTTTCGCCACGAAACATCAACCCCAAAACTAATAACCCTATTTGCCTTGTCGTAAGTAGGGGCGATTTCGTTAAACATCTCTACTATTTTTTCTTGCTTTTCCACTAAATTTCCTTGTAAATTTTTAAAAATTTGATATTTTTGTTTAAAATTGTAATAAATTTTGCCTTATTCTCCAAAATATTTTGTTTTATTTTCATACTATGTCCTAAAATCAGTCTTTCAAAACTGCATAAAAATGCAGAAATTTCATTTTGGTTTTTCAGCGAATTTTGATAAATTTGTATAAATTTTAGCCACAAATCAATATCTTGCAAATTTCCAAAAATCTCTTGCAAACGCTTTGATATTTTTGAAAGTTCGTTTAGAGATTTTTGATTGAAAGTTGAAGTAAAATATTCAAGTGCGTATCTTAAATTTTTTATTTTTATTCTTATGGCATGAAAGTCCGAATTCTGCGAATTTTCATTTAAATTTTTTAGTGCAGTTTTTAATTTTTTTATATCGTTTAAAAGCAAAATTGCAATAAATTTTTTTGCTCTTTTTTCATACTCTTTGACGCCAAAACGACGATTTTCATCGCTCAAAAATACTTCAAGGGTTTTTAAAAACAGCTCGAAATTTTCGCTTTTAAAGAAATTTTCTAACTTAGCATTAGCTTTTTCTTCGCTAGTTTTTAGCGTTTGAAGTAGCAAATTTGGCGTATTTAAAAAAGATAATTTTTTATGAAAAATTTCCAAATCTCTTTTTTCGTTTGTTTTGTTTGCGATGATTTTTAAAATTTTTAAAATTTCATTACAGAAATTGGGCTCAAAAAGCTCTCTGCTTTGTTTTAAAACGGCTCTAAATTTTCTAAGGGAAATCCTAAATTTATGCAAACTCTCACCATTTTTATCGTCTAAAAACTCATTTTTAAAGCTTTTAATATCATCAAAAATCAATCGTAAAATAAAAATAATAGCTTCAAAACTATCCAAATATGCAGGAATTTTAAAGGTTAAATTTTTATTTTTGCGTAAAATTTGCCATGCTTTTTTCGTATCAAATTTGCCAAGCGGAGTTCCAAAAAGAGCTAAATTTAACTCATCAAATTCGTTTAAATTTGAAATTTCACTAAATTTCATATCACTAAAAAACGAATTTGTATCAAATTCTTTCGCTAAATTTTCATTTTCAAAAAGCACTTTTGCTATGCAAACTCCGCTAAGTTCGCCTTTGTAAATTCTAAATTCGGCATTTTGAGATTTAAATGCATCATATTTTAAGCTTGGAATAATTTTATCTTTTTGTGCGATTTTAAATTCATCTTTTGAGATCGTAAAAATTTGCAAATTCTCTTTTTTGTGCGATAAAAAACAGCCGTTAGAACTTTTGATATAGCAAATTTGTGGATTTGATGAGATATAAAATTTTTGTGTTTTATCTTTTTGGAATTTTGTAGTATTGTGAGCTAAAAATTCAGTCTTGCTAAACAAAAATTTACGCTCTATTTGCATACTCCACTCCAAAAAATAAGGTGGAGTATCCTACCAAAATAGAGCTTAAATTTCAAACTATCTGCAACACTCGCAGTCGCTAACGGTCGCAACTACATTGAATTTTTTGATAATGTTTCTTGCTTTTCTTTCGAATTCTTCTTTTGCTTTGATTAAAGTATCATCGTCCATACCCAAATCTTCGATACTTCCGCATTTTTCGCAAACTACATGGATATGCGGTTTTTCATAAATATCAAATCTGCTTTTTTGATTTGGCGCATTTACTTCGACCACAACGCCCTCATCAAGTAAAGTGTTAAGATTTTTATAAACCGTTGCAAGTGAGATAGACGGATAATCTTTTTTAATATCTTCGTAAAGTTTTTCGATGCTTGGGTGTTCGTGATGAGCCAAAACCTTTAAAATGCAAAGTCTTTGCGGAGTAGCTTTTAAACCGCAATTTTTCAGCAAATCAATGTGATCCATTAAATTTTCCTTAAATTTATAATTTTCGTAAGAATAATAGCAAAAATAAGTTTAAACCTGTCTTATATTAATTAAGATTTTTTATTATTTAATATAAAATTTGTGATAGTATTGTAGTCAAGTCCTAAATTTGCTTCAACTATGCCAGTATTGCCGTGTTGAATAAATTTATCACTATATTCAAAACTATAAATTTTTATATCATAAATTTTATTATCTTGTAAAAATCCGCCAAGTATTTCAGCGATACCGCCCTTTTTCGCACTATCACTAAAAACATACCAAATTTTATCTTTTTTGGCTAAATTTAGTAAAAATTCGCTATCTAATGGCTTAGCAAAAACCAAATCCACAACATCGCAAGGAATTTCATTTTCTAAATTTAAAGCCACTTTGCAGGCCTTACCCACAGCGTTGCCATAACCAATAAGAGCGACGGTTGCGTTTTTATTCTCTTGCAAAAAACAGGCTTTTGTAAAATCCAAAATCTCTAAATTCGCAAATTTATCTTTAAATTCGTCTAAAATAAAGCTTCCACGCGGATAGCGAAGTGCTAAAACACCCTTATGTGCGTAAGAATACTCCATTAAAGCATGAAAACTTTGCTCATCTCTTGGAGCACACATTGAGATATTTGGTATCGCATTTAAAAAGCTTATATCAAATGCGCCTTGATGCGTCTCGCCGTCTTCGCCGACGATTCCTGCTCTATCCATGGCTATTACAGCACCCAAGTTCATAATAGCTAAATCATGAATCACTTGATCATAAGCTCTTTGCATAAATGTCGAATAAATGGTAATGTAAGGCTTAAAGCCTTCCTTTGCCATCGCCGCCATTGAGCTAACTGCGTGTTGCTCGGCTATTGCTGCGTCCCAAAAACGATCAGGAAAAGCTTCCATAAGCTTATCAATACCTGTTCCATTTGGCATAGCTGCCGTTACGCCCACGACATTTTCGTGTTTTTTAGCTAAATTTAACAAAGCTTCGCTATAAATATCAGTCGCTTTTTTTAGGCTTTCGCCTTTTTTGAATTCGCCGCTTTGCAGATCAAAAGGTCCCACGCCGTGCCACGATACTTCGTAACCTTCGGCTTTTTCATAACCTTTGCCTTTTATGGTTTGCGCATGTATCACCACAGGTTTTTTCATCGCTTTTGCTGCTTCAAGAGCGTTTATAATCTCAACCAAATTGTGTCCGTCGATTGGGCCAATATATTCAAGACCTAGCTCCTCAAAAAACATTCCGGGCATGATTAGACGCAAAGAATTTTCAAATTTTTTAGCCATATAGGTTGCACCTTTTGGTGCGTGAGATAAAATTTGCGTAACTTTGCCTTTGAATTTTTGATACATTTCCCCCGCCATAGCCTGACTTAGATATTTACTTAAAGCCCCGATTGGTTTAGAAATGCTCATTTTATTATCATTTAAAAGAATTATACAAGGAAGTCTTAAATCGCCTAGCTCGTTCATAGCTTCATAAGCTATCCCGCCACTCATCGAACCATCGCCGATAAATGCGATAGGAATTCGATCTTCGTTTTTAAGCTTTATAGCTTTTGCGGCACCAAGAGCTAGTGAAATCGAAGTCGAGCTATGCCCTGCGATAAAATAGTCAAATTCGCTCTCGCTTGGCTTTGTATATCCGCTGATACCGCCAAATTTACGCAAACTCTCAAAACTATCCCAGCGATCCGATAAGAGTTTATGAGCGTAGCTTTGATGACTAACATCAAAAATAAATGGATCTTTTTTAGCATCAAAAA
The DNA here is from genome assembly GCA_017469645.1 of Campylobacter sp. Classification (GTDB taxonomy): domain Bacteria; phylum Campylobacterota; class Campylobacteria; order Campylobacterales; family Campylobacteraceae; genus Campylobacter_B. The sequence continues at coordinate 80,195 of JAFUFY010000005.1, forward strand.
CGAAGTGCATAGCTACGATTAGCTCGACTGCGCCGATATTTGAGCTTAGATGACCGCCGTTAGTGCTAACGACTTCTAAAATGCGAGAGCGAATTTTTTCGCAAAGCTCGATTAACTCATCTAGCGAATAGTTTTTAATATCCATTACAAATACTTTTCAAGCGTTTTAAGTAGCTTATCGTTTTGTTTTGGCAGCCCTATGGTAATGCGAATTGCGTTTAAGCCATAGCCTTTTAGATTTCGCACGATTATGCCTTTTTTAAGCAACGCATTTGAAATAGCCGTGCTATCAAACATTTCATCAAAAACGAAAGTGATAAAATTCGTATATGAATTTATGAAATTTATACCATTTTCATCGGCGAATTTTTCATATTTTTTCATCTCTTTGAAATTATTTTTCAAAGTCTCTTTTACAAATTTTTCATCTTTAAGCGCAGCTAATGCCGCAACTAGGCTGATAGTTGTTACATTAAACGGCGGACGAAGTTTATAAAGAGCATTTATGATATTTTCATCTGCTACGCCGTATCCTATACGCATGCCCCCTAGACCATAAAGTTTAGAAAAAGTGCCAAGATAAAGAACATTTTTGAAATTTTTAACGATAAATTCAGGTCTAATCTCTTTATTTTTATCTTTATATGTCGCAAATTCGTTATAAGCGCCGTCGATGACAACTAGCACATTTTCGTCGATTTTGCGAATAAATTCATAAACTTCTTTTGCGTCCAAACACTCGCCTAATGGATTGTTTGGCAAACAAAGAAAAATCACGCCGATTTCATCTTTGTGTGCGTTATAAATTTCTAAAAATTCAGCCAAATCGTGCATTTGCGATTTTGTGCGATAAACTTTGCTTTCACAGTGAGCTGCGTAAATTCCATACATCGCAAATGTAACTCCTGCCGTTAAAATGGCAGTTTTCGCACTCGTTTTTGCATGAAGTGCAAATTCGATTATCTGGTCGCTTCCTGAACCGATGATGATATTTTTTTCGCCGACATTATAAAATTTAGCTAACGCTCCTTTTAGCTCAAACATAGAATCATCAGGGTACAAATGCGCATTTCGTGCATTTTTTTCAATCGCCTTTTGAACCTTTTTGCTAGTTCCCATTGGATTTTCATTACTTGCTAGCTTGATAACATCATCTTTGTCAATGCCAAATTCACGCACGACTAGCTCGATTGGCTTTCCTGCTTCGTAATTACTTAAATTTTCTACAAATTCGTTAAATTTCATTGTATCTCTCCGTTTATATAACTTCCCAACCACGATATTTCGTGACCCCTTTTGTGCGCATCTTCTAGCACACGCTTAACCTTTTCATCATCGATATGACCTTCAAAATCTATGTAAAACCCGTATCTAAAATTTTTGGCTTTTTCCGGTCTGCTTTCAAGTTTAGTCAAATTTATACCTTCGTTTCTAAACATTTGAAGAAGTTCGACTAGACCACCCGGTCTATCGTCAGTTTTAGCCAAAATGCTTGTTTTATCGTGTTCACTTTTTTGATTTTTAAAATCACTTAACACAAAAAATCTAGTTCGATTTGCCGAATTATCTTCGATTTTTTCAAAAACAATCGGAAGATCGTATAAATTCGCCGCTATTTTTGAGCAAATCGCCGCCGAATTTGGCGTTTGCGAAGCTGTTTTAGCTGCTAATGCCGTTGATTTTGTAGGGATAAATTCAGCTCCTATTAGATTGTGATCGTCTAAAAATTTGCGACATTGATTATAGCCTTGCGGGTGTGAAAAAATCGTCTTAATCTCGCCAATATCGGTGCAGTTACTAGCAAATGAGTGATGAATATCCATATAAATTTCAGCCACAATCTTCACGCTATCGTATTTTCGCAAACAATCAAGCGTAACGCCAACTGCGCCTTCTGTGTTGTTTTCTATCGGCACGACGCCGTATTTAGCACCGCCATTTATAAGCTCTTTAAAAACTGCTTCTATGTTTGAAAGCGGCAGATATGAGCTAACCGCACCAAAACGACTTTGCGCCGCTTGATGAGTGTGCGTTCCAAAAGGTCCTAAAAATGCGACAACTTGCGGTTTTTCCAAATTTCTTGAAACCGAAAAAATCTCAAAAAATATCGCCTCAATCGCATTTTTGCTTAAATTTTTTGTTTTTGCGCTTCCTAGCCTAGAAATTATCGCCCTTTCGCGTTCAGGTCTGTAAATCGCCGTTCCTGTTGAGTTTTTTAACTCGCCGATTTTTTTGACAAAATCCATTCTTTTATCAAGAAGTTCCAAAATTTGCATATCGACTTCATCTATGCAATTTCTCAAATCATCAATATTTTGCACTTATCGCTCCTAAAAACTCATCTACACTTTTAAAAACAAAATCCAAAATTTTAGGCTCAACGCCGGAATTTTCCACCTTTTCAACTTTTCCGCTCAGCACCAAAGCCGTTTTCATACCAAGCGCTTTTGCGCCTTTTAAATCGCCAAGCGCATCATCGCTAATGATAGTTATATCGCTAAATTTAAGCCCATTTTTTTGTAAATTTAGCAACCTTAACGCCTCTTCATAAAATGCCAAACTTGGCTTTCCAACTGCCTTAAATTCGCAGTTTGTGGCTGTTTTTATCATATTTGCGACCGCGCCCACGCCCGGATAGAGCCGTCCGTTTTTTTTGTAAATGCTAGTTTCATGTAGCGGAATAAATTTCGCTCCACCCAAAACAAGCTCAATCATATTTGCAAATTCGCTAAATTTAAAATCGTCCCAACTTGCTACAAGGACTGCATTTTTTGATTTTAAATTTTGTGTAAAACCCAAATTTTGCATAGTTTGCTTAAATTCGTCCGCCCCAAAAAGTGCCGCATCGCATGGAGCTATAAAGCGATTTAAAACGCAAAATGGATCAAGATAAGAGCCGTCCTTTATATCTAGCCCTTTGCTACGCAAATTTGCTAAAAAATCATCACTTTTTGCCTTTGTGTTGTTTGTGATAACCACATAGGGCAAATTTTTCTCGTTCAAAAAATTTATTAGCTCTTTTGCCCCTTTTATCGGGCTTTTGTCGCTATCGCTAAGCAAAGTTCCTTGAACATCGATCAAAAAGCTCACAAATATTCCTTTTCAAGTGCAATTAAATCTTCAAAACTCTCTCGTTTGCGAATAAGTCTAGCTTTGCCGCCCTGAACGGCGACTTCTGCGGCTCTGCCACGCGAATTGTAATTACTCGACATAGTAAAGCCATACGCCCCTGCACTTTTTACACAAAGCAAATCGCCACTATTTAAATTTGGTAGCTCTACGCCCTTTGCCAAAAAATCTCCGCTTTCGCAAATTGGCCCCACTATATCGCAAGGCGAATTTTGCGAACTAGCCGAATTTAGTGCGTTTATTTCGTGGTAAGCGCCATATAAGCTTGGTCTTATTAAATCGTTCATCGCACCATCGACCACGACAAAGCGTTTTTCGTTATTTTTCTTTTCATATAAAACTTTTGTTAAAAAAACTCCTGCATTTCCTACCAAAAATCGCCCTGGTTCGCATACGATTGTTACATCTAGACCGCTAAGATTAGCTAAAATTCCTTGTGCATAATCGTATAAATTTATCTCTTCTTCGCTTTGGTATTTTATGCCTATTCCTCCACCGATGTCAAAGAATTTAATCTCTATTTTTAGTGCCAAAAGCTCTCGCAAAAGTTTGCTTACAATGCCACTAGCTTCGATAATAGGGGAAATATCGGTTAGTTGCGAACCTATGTGAAAGTGAATTCCAACAGGGTTTAAAAATTCGCTATTTTTTGCATAAATATACATTTTTTTTGCTTCGTCAATGCTAACGCCGAATTTATTTTCATTAAGACCTGTTGAGATATATGGGTGCGTTTTGGCATCGACATTTGGATTTACACGGATTGAAATTCTAGCTTCCTTGCCAAGCTCTTTTGCCACGCTTTCAAGGCGAAGCATTTCGGCGTAGCTTTCTAAATTTATCATCAAAATATCGTTTTCTAAGGCTTCTTTTAACTCAAAATCTTGTTTGCCCACACCTGAAAATACGATTTTATAAGAATTTGCTCCTGCTGCTAGGGCGCGTTTTACTTCCCCGATACTAACGCAGTCAAATCCGCTTCCTAAATTTGCTAAATGCTTTAAAACGCTTAAATTTGAATTTGCTTTTACGGCAAAACAAACGAGCGATTTTCTTGCGTTAAATGAATTTTTTAGAGCTAAATAGTTTTTTTCTATCGCGTCAAAATCATAAACATAAAGCGGTGTGCCAAATTTAGCGGCTATTTCATTATAATTCATAAAATTCCTTGAAAATAAAAAAGTTATAAATTCTAGCGAAAAAAGCTTAACGGTGCTTAAAAACGAGATATAATGCAAACAAAAACATTGCAAAAATTGGCATTATGATACCAAGTTCAGGGATAATCACGCCGTTTAGGGAAAATCTTATCAAAACAAATAAAACGCCCCAAATGCAAAGTGTGGCAATAAAAAATCCAAAGCTTAAAAGTGCAAGGTTAAAAAATCGTCCGGTAACCGGCAAATAATAATACAAAATCAAAACCATAAGCGGTGCAAAAAGCGGAAAGAAAATCATATTGTATAAATTTGCCTTGATTGAACCGACATTTATACCTTGTGATTTAAAGGTTTTTATCGATTTTACGGCTTCTGAAATGGTATAAACATTTGCCGAATCATAAACGCTTTCGATTGTGTTTGGATCAAATCCGCCAAGAGCGGTTATGTCGTTTTGGATTTCGTATTTCAAACCATCTTTTCCAAGCTCAAATTCGCTCGGCAAAATGGTAGTATTTAACTCGCTAAAATGCCATTTTTTATCTTCATAAACGCCTTTTTGGCTACTTGATTTTGAAATCAAAGCATTATCTTTAACTTCAAAAAATGCAATATCACTTGCAGCTTTCGCTCCCGGATTTAGCTCTTTTATGTAGATATATTTGCCTTCAAATTTCAAAAACATATCATTGCTAAGCGACCAAATTTGCGAGAAATTCGTCAAATTCTTTTGAAAACGAAGCGAGTATGCAAACGGGGTGTTATTTAAACCGATATAAATAAGCGTTATGATTAAAGCTATCAAAAATGGCGGAACTATAAATGAATTTTTACTAACTCCAAGCGCGTAAAAACTGACAAATTCGTTGCTACGAATCATATTAAAAGCTGTGATGATTAACGCAAAAATCAGGCTTAAAGGAAGCGTGTAGGTTACAGCTACACTCGCGGTTAATGCGATATATAAAAGAGCCGTGTTTGCGCTTTGCGGGAAGTCTTTTAAATTTGTCAGCACATCGATGCCGACATAAAAGCACTCCAATGCGATAAACAAAATAACAACATATTTAAAATAAACATAGCCTACATATCGCGAGTAAAGCTTCAAACTTAATCCTTCAAGCAGTTTTTCGTGTTGAATTTTGCCGAAATTTCGTTAATATTTGATTTTATCAGCTCTAAAAGCCCATTTTTGGCATATTTTAAAATCTCTTTTAAGCACTATTTTTCGTTTGCATTGAAATTTGATAAGACAAAATTTGCCGTGTTTGGTTTGAAATTTGGCAAATTTAGATTTGATAAATTTGAAATTTGCGAAAGCGGAGAATTTGCTAAATTTGCTGAATTCGCTGAATTTTTTGAATTCGCCGAATTCGGCAAAGAATTTTCGCTTCGTCCCACGCCTATGCGAATTCGCTCGTATTCGTTGCCGATTAGATTATCGATTGACTTTATGCCGTTGTGTCCGCCGCTACTGCCACCAAATTTAAACTTCATAGCACCAAATTTAAGGTCGATGTCGTCGTGAATAACGATAATTCGCTCAGGTTTATAAAAATCTTTAACGGCTTTGACCGAATTTCCGCTTAAATTCATAAAAGTTTGTGGTTTTAAAAGAAGAAGCGAACCTTTTTTATAAAGTTCGCCTTTGAATTTCGACAAGCTTCCGACGGCGTCGAAACCGCCGCCCGATATAAGCTCGTCAATTAGCATAAATCCTACATTATGCCTTGTATTTTTATACTCATCTCCCGGGTTTCCTAAACCTACGATAAGTATCATTTTACGCCTTATTTAGCTGTCAAAACTCCGACAACTGCGACTGATTCTTTTTCGATAATGCTAACGCCTTTTGGAAGCACAATATCTCTAACTAGGATAGAATCGCCCACATCAAGCTCAGTTACATCAAGCGTGAAATCATTTGGAATATCTTTTCCTGCGCATTTTACGGCTAGGCGTCTTTTTGATTGCACTAAAACACCTTTGTTTTTAAGACCTTTTGCGATACCTACGACTTTAACAGGGATTAGATATTTGCTGACTTCTTTATCATCAACAACACGCAAATCAACATGCAACAAAGCGTTTGTTACAGGGTGTTTTTGATATTCTTGGATAACAACTTTGTAGGTTTTTTTGCCAACTTTTACTTCAAAAGGAAGTGTAGTTTTGGCTCTAACTGCTTTGATAAAATCATTTGATTTAAACGCAGCGTTTATATTTTCAAATCCTTTCGCGTAAATGTTTGCGATTAGATAACCATCTCTTTTCAAGGCTTTTGAAGACCTTTTACCGATACTCTCTCTAACGATACCTTCTAACATCGTTGTCCTTTCGTAAAAAATAGTCTGAGAGTATAGCGAAAATTTAATAAATTTTTATTGAATTTGCAAATTTAAATTATTCCACTTATAAATTTTTCATAATCGCCAATTTTTGCAAAATCTATTTCATATTCTAAATCTGAATTTTTATAAATTATCACACAATCAATTCCTAAAATTTTTAATCTTTCATAAGTTAATAATTCGCCTTCATTTAGTTTTAAAACTTTTCGCAAAAGCCACTTGCTTAGAGCTTTATTTGGATTTGTCATTATTGCTTTTCCGCCTTGTTGGCAAATTTTTGCAGATAAAATTTCGCCGTCTGGTGTTCTTAAATTAAACGAAGTTTCTAAATTTGGGAAAAAATTTGGCTTGATTTCTCTTACTTCGGATGGATTTTGCAAATATATTTCATTTAAATCTCGCTTTCTACCACCAGCATTCCAAATATTCAACCCGCTTTTTGGATAGACAAATTTTTCGCCTTTTTTATACGAATAAAGTGGAATAATTACAAATTCTCGTTTTGTTGTTACTGTGGCATTTTTAGTTACTAAATTTAACAACAAATCAAACGGATTTTCTAAAATTTTAACTTCACGCCAAAATGTATCACTTGGAATTTCAAATTTTCTAAAAAGTGTGGATTTTGAAGCGTTAAAACTATATTCGTGCAAGTCGTCTTTAAATGTAATTCCAGCTTTTGTCTGTTTTATGCTATTTATTTTATCTAAATTTATTTTTGAATAATCAGTTTCAAAAAGCCCTATTTTCCCATTTTTTCGCACAGCAATATGATAAATAGCATTTGAAATTCCATAAGTGGAATTTGCAAATTCAATTCTTTCGTTTCTAAATTCGGCAAGTTTTATCGCTAATTTTTCTTTATTTAAGCCTTTAAATTCGCTACTTAAAGCATTAAATTCAGCGATTTTTTCACTACTACTATTGCTGTTACAAGTAAAAGTTTTTAACCCGATACCGCAAGTATTGATTTTTGCGTCGTATGCTGTATCGCTTCTAGATATATTATTTGCTCCAAAACAGCGACAAAACAGATTTTCATGAGCTCTATAATAAATAAACGGAATATCGCTATCGCTGTAAATTTTGCTTAAATTACACATAATTTCTAAAAGCTTTATATAGTTACGATTTTCTTTTAAATCTTGCTCGGCAAAAGTCATTTTATTACCTTTAAAATTTCATCTGTTATACGCTTAATTAATGGCATAGTTACGCTATTTCCTGCTTGTTTATAAAGTTGAGAATTTGTAATATTTGGAAGTTTTATATTTTCATATCCTTGAAATCTAAAACACTCCAACGGAGTTAATTTTCTAAATCCAAATTTATCTTTGATTATCGGCACATTATGACCACCTGTTCCCATATTTGCGGTTAAAGTCGGACAAAGATTATTTTTATTTTCTCTTAAATAAACTCTACGCCACTGATAAATAGTGTCAAAATTTGTCAAATTTGTTTCCAAATTTTCATAAAAATAACAATTTTTTGGAGTGTAATAAAATTTATCGTCTTGTTTTTCTTTTAGTAAAATATTATGAATTGTTTTTGTAAGTGGAATTTGTTTCGGAAATTCAAATTTATTATAGTTTTTTACTAAATTTTTATTAAAAGCTACGATAAAAATTCTTTCCCTATTTTGTGGAATATTTGCGTGAGTGGCTGAGTTTAAAACTGCGTCGAAAACGGCATAATTTAAGTTTTCCAAACTATTTTTAATTACACAAAAAGTTCTACCTTTATCGTGTGATTTTAAATTTTTAACATTTTCTAAAAACAAAACCTTTGGCAAATGTTTTTTTGTAATTTTTTCTATTTCAAAAAACAGCGTTCCACGAGTATCGTCAAATCCTTTTTGATAACCTGCAATCGAAAAAGCCTGACACGGAAATCCGCCACATAAAATATCAAAATTTTTTGGAATTTTACTTTGAATTTCATCTTTTGTAATATCGCCAAATGGTGTAATATTGTGATTTAAGGCATAAGTTTTACAAGCATTTTAATCTATTTCAGATGAATATACACAATCCCCCCCCCCTATCACTTAGAGCAAAGGCAAATCCCCCGACACCAGCAAAAAGGTCAATAAAGCTAAATTTATTCACACAAATCCGTTTAAATTTAAAAAAATTATCTACAATTTGCGCCAAATTCACAAATTTTTCATTACGAATTTGACGCAAAAATTAGGTTATTGAATTTTATAACTCTTTTAACTGAACGACTTCGTCTTCCATACCGGCATTTATATCTTGCCCTGCTTCTAAATTCGCCTTTTGTTTTTTGGCTAAATCGGCATTTTTCATCATCAAGTCAAGGTCGCTTCGTTTTGAAGCTTTATCGAGCGCTTCGCTTTTTGTAAGCACACCCGTATCATAAAGATCAAGCAAGTGTTGGTCAAATGTCTGCATACCATAAGTGTGTCGTCCGTCGGCTATCGCATCAGGGATTTCGCCGTCTCTACCTTCAAGTATCATATCTTTGATACGAGTATTTTTTCGCATAATCTCAACAACAGCACATCGCTTGTCGTCCGTTGTTTTGGCTAAGCGTTGAGAAATAACCGCTTCGATAACCGCAGCTAAGGTGATTTTAATCCGTTCTTGTTCGCTTGGCTCAAACATAGTTATGATACGACCGATTGTCTCTTTTGCATCGACAGTGTGAAGTGTCGAAAACACAAGGTGTCCTGTTTCAGCGGCGTGAAGTGCTGTTTCGATAGTCTCTAAGTCCCGCATCTCGCCCACGAAAATAATATCAGGGTCTTCCCGCAAAGCCGCACGAATTGAGTCGGCAAAAGTGTTGCAGTCTTCGCCAATAGCTCTTTGATTTATGACACATTTATCGTCTTTGAAAACAAACTCAACAGGATCTTCGATAGTTACGATATGGCTTGTTCTGCTTTGATTTATGCGATTTATCATACTTGCGATTGTAGTTGTTTTACCGCTTCCGGTTGGTCCTGTTAGCAAAATAATACCACGCATTGTCTCATCGCAAATTTTCTTAATCGATTCAGGAAGTCCAAGCTCGTCAATAGTAGGAATTTTAACAGGAATCGTTCTAAAAACCATGCTAATGCCGTCAATTTGAAAGAAAATATTTACACGAAAGCGGTAATTTTCATTTAACGCGTATGTAAAATCCACGCTTTTGTTTTTCAAAAGCTCTTCAAATCTCGTTCTAAGAAGCACTTTTGAAAGCTCAATGCCGTCTTGTTGTGTAAAAACATTTTTACTAAATTTAACAAGCTCTCCGTTGATACGACCGCGAATCACGCTGCCTGATTTGATATGCAAATCGCTACCGCCGTTTTGAACCAAAAAATCAAGATATTTGTTTAATCTATCCCTTTGAGCGTAGTTTAGGTTGTTTAAATCAACGCTCTCGTTTCCTTCTAGTCCTCGCATATTTTATCCTTTCTTTAAAGCTTTGATTATATCGTCAAATGCGATGATGAATTGTTCCAATCCGTCATCAAGCAACTTTTTATAAACTTTTTTCATATCAATTCCAGCGTTTTTGACCTTTTCGAAAAATTCGTCGATTTGCTCGTTTGTTAGTGGCATCTTTGGCGAATTTTCGGTTTTTATAAACGCTTTTATTGTATCAAGTGGAGCGGTATTTATGCAGTTTTCAAACAAAAGTTCGCTCACATAATAATCTTTTGCTAATTCGTCGCCCTTAACGCCCGTGCTAGCAAAAAGCGGTTTAACGAAGCTTAAATTCGCTTCTTTTATGATATTGTAACATTTCATAGCGTTAATAATGCCCACTTTTGCTTTTGGCAGACCCGCACTAGCCATTTTTTCATCAAGCAATCTATCAAAACGGCTAACAAAAATGCTGATAACCGCTTTTGGTAAATTTGCTTTTGGGAAGTATCTTTTAAATCCTGCAATGCCCTCTTCAAAGGCTTCAAGGCATTTTTTGGTCTGCTCTGGCGAAAAAATCAAAGTCGCATTTACATTTATGCCCTTGCGTATTAGTTCGCTCATCGCTTCATATCCGTCCTTTGTGGCAGGGACTTTTATCATCACATTTGGCATACCGATTGCACCGTAGAGATGTTTGCCCTCTTTAAATGTGGCTTCTGCTTTGTTGCTAAGATTTGGATCAACTTCGATACTAACAAAGCCGTCATCTGCGTTTATGTAGTTTTTAAGTAGGCTTTCTGCTGCACTTCGTATATCTTGCGTAGCTAAAATTTCATAAAGTTTTTTTGGCTCTTTTTTCTTAAATTCTTCCTTTGCTTCTGCGTAAGCAGGAGAATTTAAAAAAGCGTTTTTGAAAATCGACGGATTTGAAGTCGCTCCGTTAATCGTGCCGTTTTTTATAAGCTCGTTAAATTCGCCGTCGATAAAATCACGCTCCAAAAAGTCGCACCAAAGGCTAAATTTAACCTTTTCGTTATACATATTTCATAACCTCCCTTAAATCTTTTGTATCCACACAATGCGTTGCCTCTTTTTTCAAAATTTCGTGAGCACAAAATGCGATTTTTAGACCAGCTTCACGAAACATCGAAACATCGTTTGCGCCGTCCCCAACGCACATAACTTCATCAGATTTTAAATTTAAAAGCGATTTTAACTCTCTTAACATAGCCCCTTTTGAGTAGCCAAACATTATCTCTCCGCCCACAAGTCCCGTTAGGACGCCGTCTTTTTCGTGTAAAATATTTGCAAAACTAGCATCAAATCCTAAAACTTTTTTGGCATAATCGGTTGCTATGTGGTAGCCGCCGCTAAAAACAACGACTTTGATATTTTTTGATTTTAGATAAGCTATAAGCTCTTTTGCGCCCGTAATAAAAGGCAAATTCTTAGCAATTTTTTCTATTTCGCTTACTTTAACGCCCTTTAAATACGCAACCCTTTCAACCAAGCTTTCAAAAAAATCAAGCTCGCCAGCCATTGCTCTTCTTGTGATATCGGCAACTTCTTTTTCTTTTCCGACACTTCTAGCAAACTCGGTTATAGTCTCGCCGTCCATAAGTGTGCTATCAAAATCAAAAACACAAAGTTTAATCATATTTTTCCTTTTAAAAGCTTTATTATAACTATTTTAAATTTAAATTTAGACAAAATTCATCAAATTTACTTGTTTTATCATCAAATTTGTAAATTTTTGGTTTAACGCCAAAACAAGCTAAATTTATATAAATTTTCTTACCGAATTCCAAAACGCTGTCTTGATGATAATGCCCTTCAACCACGATTTTAGCGGTATAGTTATGAATTTTTGGCTCTATAAAATTTGCAAAATTTTCAGCTTTTCTGTCCAAATTTTTCTTTGATTGAGCGTTTAAAATAGCTTTTGTGATAGCATAATTTAACATTGTATCAAGGGCGTTTGCGATTTTTAAAAAAATTTTATTTCGCAAAAATAAAAGCGTGGTTTGCGTCTGTTTTGGTAAAAAAATATCGCCGTGAGAAATTTGCAAAATTTCGTCCATATCGCTTTTAAAGCTCACGGGCTGTTCTTTGTTTGCAAAAACTTTTACGCCAGAAAAAATCTCTGCTAGATTAAAATCATGGTTGCCTTCAAAATAAAAAATCTCGCATTTTTTTGAAATTTCATTTATCAAATTTATCTCAAATTCATAAAATTTTTGCGAATATGTCGTATTCGCCAAAAAATCAAACATATCGCCAAGCATAAAAATTTGGCTTGGCAAATTCTCATTTTCAAGCGAATTTAACTCTTGCAAAAATGCACGAAAATTCGCTCTGTTTGTATTTGCGTGAGCGTCGCTTAAAAAAATCGCACCGCTTTTAATTTTATAAATTCTTGCCACGCTTTAAATTCCGTAAGAGATTTTTGGCAATGCCATGTTTTGGCTTATGCCAAGCATTAAATTCGCATTTGCCACAGCTTGGCTTGAAGCGCCTTTTAGTAAATTATCAATGGCTGAATTTATCCAAATTTTATCTCCGTCAGTTTTTACAAAAATATCGCAAAAGTGCGTTCCTGCGACATTTTTTATATGCACGGGTTCGTTTCTAACGCGAATAAATTCTTCATCTTTGTAAAATTCTTTTAAAATTTCCATTGCGTCGATTTTTTCTTTTAAAACGCCAAATGCGCTAACTAGCATTCCTCTGGTCAAAGGGAGTAAATTTGGCACAAAAATCGTGTTAAATTCGGCGTTTGCCCTAATTGAAAGTTGCTCTTTGATTTCATCTGCGTGGCGGTGCAAAATTGGCGAGTAGGCATTTGCGTTTTCATTTACGCTTACAAAATGGCTTGTAGCTTTTAAGCCCTTTCCTGCGCCACTTACTCCACTTTTAGCATCGATAAAAACACCGATTTTATTATCCATAAATTTTAAAAACGGCGTAATCCCTAAAATCGAACAAGTCGGATAACAGCCCGGATTTGCCACCAAATTTGCCGTTTTGATTTTTTCGCGATTAAGTTCAACCAAACCATAAACAGCGTGGGCTAAATTTTTTGGATCCAAATGTGTCGTATAATTTTTCTCATAAAGTTCCAAACTTAGGCGGTAATCAGCCGATAAATCCACAACTTTTGTCGTGCCAAATTCCAAAATCGCCTGTGCGAATTCCATAGCTTTTTCATGTGGCAAGGCTAAAAAAACCAAATCGCATTTTTGCGCCGCCGTTTTTGGGTCGGCGATTTCGACTTTCATGTCTAAAACGCCGCTTAGTTGCGGGAAAATTTCACAAATTTGGCTCTCGCTCGTGGCTGCCAGATAAGAAATTTCAAATTCATCGTGGCGAAGTAAAATTTTTATAAGCTCCAATCCTGTATAACCGCTAATTCCGATAATTCCGACTTTTTTCATAATATTTCCTTATGCAAATTTGATAGGCTTATATGAAACGCTTAAAATTTCTATATCTTTTCTGCCGTTTGGCAAATTTAGCGTTATCTCATCACCCTCGCTCTTGCCTAAAAGCTGTTTTGCAAGCGGCGTGTTTATATTTATCAGCCGTCTTGAAACATCGGCTTCGCTAAAACCGACTATGACATAGGTTTCTTCAAGTTCGGTTTCAATGTCCATAAATGTAACGGTCGAGCCAAATTTGACCTTATCATGCTCGTATGAACTAGGATCAATAACTTTTGCTCTTGCCACTATATCGCTAATTTCGGCAATTCTAGCTTCTATGAAAGCCTGTTTTTCGCGTGCTGCGTGATATTCTGCGTTTTCTTTCAAATCGCCGTGGCTCCTAGCAATGTCGATGTCTTCGACGATTTTTGGGCGTTGAACTGTTTTTAAATCTTTAAGTTCCGCGGTAATTTTTTCATATCCATAAAGTGTCATTGGTTCGGTTTGTTCCATAAATTTTCCTTTATTAAATTAACTTTATAAAGTATAAGTATTGAAATTAAATTTTGTAAATTTAACAAATTACAAATTGCTCTGTAAGGGGGACGGGGGCTGACTTGCGAAGCGCCCCCTTCCCCCTTACAATCCCCCAGCCCCTGCACGCTAGAAGTGGCAAATTTAAAAACTTGCGTTTTTAAATTTGCTAGTTTTACAACAGATTTACCGTTTTTGCAGTAAATAAAATCAATACTTTTATTCTATAAAGCCTTTATTTTTTTAAAATTATACTTTTTCTTGTTTAAATTTAAGCAAATTTGCAACATTTTTTGCACTGCCGAATTTTAAATACTCCCTTAAATCGGCACATGCACGACTAAATTTTTCATAATCGCAATTTTTATACGCATTATACAGATTTTCAGCACTTACTTCATCTTGCAAAAGCTCGGTATGAAGTGGTTTTTTGCCCATAAAATCAAAAATAATATTCGCAAGTCCTGCAAATTTTAGCTTCACAAATTTTCTAGCGATATACATATCAATCGCCTTTGCCTTGTAACAAAGCACAAACGGAGTGCCAATTAGCGCGGCTTCAAGCGTGGCAGTTCCTGAGCAAATAAAGGCAAATTCAGCATTTACTAGCGAATTTATCGTATCGTTTGAAATCTCAAAAAAGCTAGTATCGCCGTAAATTTCAGCCAAATTTGGCATTAAAAATTTCGGAACCACAAGTGTTTTTTTGTGATTTGCAAATTTGCAAGAAAGCTCCCTATAAATCGGCATTAAACGCGTGATTTCACTTCTACGAGAACCCGGCATAAAAACCAAATTTCCGTTTTTTTCGTAGCTATTTTTTTGAATTTTAATCTCATCTAAAAGCGGATGCCCAACATAAGTCGAGCGATTATAAAATTTGCTATCAAAAGGCAAGATTGAAGCCAAATTATCGCAATACTTTTCCACTTTTGCGACCCTGCCCTTTTTCCACGCCCAAACCTGCGGTAAAATATAATAAGTTATCGGCGTTTTAACGCCGTTTTCTTTTAGTTTTTGAGCTAATGGCAGGTTAAAAGCAGGACTATCGATTAGCAAAACTCCATCGCAAGTATCTGCTAGTTCCACCATTTTTTTCATCGCTTTTTTTGCTTTGAAAATAAGCGGCAAAACTTCTACAAAGCCCATTGCAGAGAATTCCTTACTATCATAAATCGCACTGCCAAATTTTTCAAATTTTTTATCAAAAATTCCACAAATTTCGCACTCGCCAAGCTCATTTAAAACCTGCTCAAAATGCAAATTTGCCGAAGCTTCCAAACAAGAAACAAGGTATCGTTTCATAAAATTCCTATAAATTTTTTACGGAAATTATAGCAAAGATATGTTAAAATTGCTAAATTTTAAATTTAAGGAAAGTTTATGAGAAAAATTTATCTTTTAATTGCAACTTGCTTTTTTTTAATAGGTTGTACAAGCGAGCCAAAATACGAAAAAAGGGCAATAGAACAAACTCCGCAAGAAATAGCTTATTATGAAAATTTAATAAAAGGCAAAAGTCCAAGCGAAGTTGCCAAATTAAGTGTCGAAGATGTCGCAAAAAGACTAGGCGGAACAAAAGTGCGAACAAAAATCGATGGTTTTGTTACATTTGAAGAGATTTTTGCCGAAAATGAAAATGTGATTTTTAACTACTCATTAAGTTCAGCTTATGCGAATTTATCGATGAAAGATAGAGAAAAATTTATGACTTTTGCCGAAAAAGATTTAGTTAGTAGGGTTTGTAGTTTGCAAACTGCACGAAATTCGCTAAAACACGGACAAAGAGAAGTGCATAGATATTTTTATGAATACCCGCAAAGTCCCGTTTTTGAACTAAAAGTCGATGAGCAAATTTGCGTTAAAGCAGGTTTATAAATGAAGGAAATTTTAATCACAAATGACGATGGTTTCGAAGCAAGGGGAATGCTCGAACTAGCCAAGGCGCTAAAAAAAATCGCAAATGTTACAATCGTAGCTCCAAGCTCGGAAAAATCGGCTTGTTCGCACTCTTTGACGCTTACAAAACCGCTTAGATTTATAAAGCTTGATGACGGATTTTTTAAGCTTGATGACGCTACACCATCAGATTGCGTTTATTTGGGCTTAGAAATGCTTTTTAACGCAAAAAAACCAGATCTCATCATCTCAGGCATAAACCACGGCGCAAATGTCGCCCAAGACATAACCTACTCCGGCACTTGTGGTGGCGCTATGGAAGGCGTTTTACAAGGAATTCCTTCCCTTGCGATAAGCCAATTTTATATGAACGATAGCCTAGATAGATACGGCTTTGACTTAGCCTGTGAAATTACGCTAAATTTGGTGGAAAAGATCTTTAAAAATGGCTTTCCGTTGCCGTCAAAACAATTTTTAAATTTAAACTTTCCGGCTGTTGGCAAAGCCGAATTTAAGGGGCTAAAAGTCGTTGCTTGTGGAGATAAATTTTACTCCACCGACGCCCAAACAAATCGCAATCCGCGTGGCTGGGAATACCACTGGTTAGGACTAACGGATTTTAATTTTGATAAATCTTTAAATTTAAATACCGACATTGGCTTACTTACCGAAGGATATGCAACGCTAACGCCAATAAGTCTAAATTTAACGGCACATAATGAGCTAAAAAGTGTGGAAAAATGGCTATTATAGATGATTTAACCTGCTCGAAATCGCTTCATAATCCAAGCCAAAACACAGAAATCATCGACCGATTTACCCGCTCTCGCTGGCTTTTTGGCGAAAGTTTTAAAAAACTACAAAACGCAAAAGTTTTGGTTTGTGGCTGTGGCGGCGTGGGTGGCGCTACCATAGAGTGTTTATATCGTTCAGGCGTAATAAATTTAAGCGTGATTGACTGCGATAAATTTGATATTACAAATCAAAACAGGCAGTTTGGAAGCGAAAATTTGGGTGAAAAAAAATGCGAAGTTTTTGCGAAAAAATTTGACGGAGTAACGCCTATTTTTGCTAAAATAGATGATGAATTTTTAGAAAAATTTGATATTAGCAAATTTGATTTTGTTATTGACGCTGTTGATGATATTCGCGCTAAAATCGCACTTGCCATTAAATGTAGTGAAAAAAATATCAAATTTATTAGCTCACTTGGAGCGGCAAAACGCCTAAATCCTAGTAAAATTAAAATCACTTCTATTTGGAAAACCCACAGCGACCCATTTGCTAGAAAATTTCGTTATGAGCTTAAAAAATCCGGCTTTAAAGGCGATTTTCCTTGCGTTTTTTCAGAAGAAGAACCAAACTGCGAAAAACTAGGTTCTTTTATGGGCGTAACGGCTAGTTTTGGGCTATTTATCGCTAGTTTTGTAGTGCGAAATTTGATAGAAAAGTAATTATATCATCAAAAATTTACTTATAAATTTTTTGTTAAATAAATTTATAAAATTTCAAAAAAATCTATGTTTTAACTAAATTTTGTTAATTTAATATTAATTTTTAAAATTTTCTTTTATTTTGTGGTAAAATTATATGCAAAAATTTAAAGGGCATAAAATGAGTGTTGAAGATATAATTGTCGATTTAAATGAAATCGAAAAAAAAGTTCCTATGGAAGTCAAACTTCTAATCCAAAATCAAAAAAAACTTGATAAATTAAATGTTCTTATTGTCGGTAAAACTGGTGTCGGGAAAAGCACACTGATAAATACGATTTTTGGACGAAATGTTGTTAGGACTGGTTCAGGCGAACCTGTTACTAAAAAAATCGTTGAAATTAAAATCAACAAATTTTTTAGTATCTACGACACAAAGGGGCTTGAAATGAGTAATTTTGAAGCTACGCTTGACGATATTAAGAGCTTTATCGAGCAAAAAGCCCATTCAAGAGATCCTATTCATATAGTTTGGTTTTGTATCGCCGAAAGCAGTAGGCGTTTGGAAGTTAAAGAAAAACGCCTATTTAATATGATAAAAGATAAAAATTTACCAATCATAGCCGTTATCACAAAAGCTCAACAAGACAAAGATTACAACGGAGAAAAATTTTCAGATATTGTAAAAGCAAATTTGGAAATTTCAAGCTCGATTTTGCAACGAGTTAGAGCATTGGAAATCGAAGATGATGACGGTATTATTAAAAAAATCACAGGTATTGATGATTTGATTACAAAAACTTTCGAAATTCAGCGCCTTGCTGCCAGTAAAAAGGTTATGTTTGCCAAATTTCAAACTTATAATAAAAATCTTAAAAAATCGGTTGCGCTTGAAATCACGCTAAAACACTCAGTCTTAGCAGCCAGTATGACGGCTGAAAATATCGCATTTTCGGATATTGCGCTACTTTTGCCGGTGCAAATGTATATGATAGAGTATATCACTTCGATTTATAATCTAGAAATTTCAAGGGAAGATATTTTAAAAATTCTCTCTGAATTTGACCGTATTATCGGAGTTGGATTTGAAATAAAATCAATCGACGGCGATATTGTACGACTTGCGCCGTTTAATGACTTGCTAACTGACGGGCTTATAAATTCGTCTGTGGCGGCAAAAATGACGAAATTAATCGGCGAAATTTACACTAGGTATTTGGACGAAAATTTCAATGAAATTTATGAGGGAGAATTCGATCCTGTTTCAAATTTAAATCGCCAAAAGATCAAATATATAATCACAAATAAGCTTATAATGGGAGATTAAAATCCCATTATAACGCCATTTTGGCGCATTTTTTAGCGTGAATTATCGTAGTGTCAAATACCGGAATTTCCAAATCATTTTGCGAAATCAAAAGTCCGATTTCTGTGCAACCTAAAATCACACTTTTTGCCCCTAAATTCGCAAGTCTATCGATGATTTTTAAAAATTTATCTTTTGAAGATGACAAGATTTTTCCTAAACAAAGCTCATTAAAAATGACTGAATTTATAAATTCGATCTCGTCATCATTTGGAATAAAAACTTCTATACCTTGTTCGATTAATTTTTCTTTATAAAAATCCTGCATCATCGTATATTTTGTGCCAAGAAGTATGGTTTTATCGATATTTTGGGCTTTTAGCTCATCAGCAGTGGCTGTGGCGATGTGCAAAATGGGAATTTGCAAATTCGCACTGATTTGTGGTTCAACCTTGTGCATTGTGTTGGTGCAAATAGCGATAAAATCGGCTCCTGCGAGTTCTAAATTTTTAGCGACACTGGCTAAAATACGACCAGCTCTCTCCCACTCGCCATTTGCTTGAAGCTCTTCAATTTCAGCAAAATCCACACTATAAAGCAGAATTTTTGCACTATGCAAACCTCCAAGATGAGCTTTTATCTCTTCATTTATGATTTTGTAGTAAGTAGCCGTGCTTTCCCAACTCATTCCGCCGATTAGTCCGATAGTTTTCAAAAAAAATCTCCTTGAAAAAATTTAAAATTCAGATGATTTTAACCGAATTTGGTAAATTTAACCCTTTTTCGCTAGTAAAAATATACACGAAATAATCAAAACAAAGCCAACAAAATCCAAAAACACAAACTGCGTTTTAAGCCAAAAATGTGCAAAAAATGCTGCACTAACTGGTTCAATCGCTGCGATTAGGCTTGCTTTTGGTGCGCCGATCAATTTCACGCCAATCATATAAAAACTAAATGCTAAAACCGTTCCAAAAAACACAACGCCCATGAGTGCTAAAAATCCGCTAAAATCGCTAATACCTTTTAAATTCCAAACTTGCAAAAACAAACCCAAAACTACTCCGCCAAGCACCATACCCCAACCTAAATTTAGCACAACAGGATATTTTTGATTTAGTTTTTTTGGTGCAAGATTATAAACACAAACACAAACTGCGCTAAGCAAACAAAAAATAAGTGCCTTTTGACTAATAACAAGTGAGTCTAAATTTCCGTGCGTAGCTAAAATCACAACACCCAAACTTGCTAAAATCAAAGAGATAAATTCGCTGATTTTTGGCAATCGTCTTTCATTTACGCATACAATCACTAAAATCATAGCTGGTGCTGTGTATTGGATCACGGTAGCGACTGCGGCATTTGAAAGCTCGATAGAATAAAAATAAAAATACTGCGTTAGCATTAAACCTAAAAGCGAAAAAGCTAAAAACTGCGGATAAAGCCTTTTGTCTTTAAGCGGTGCAAAAAATCTTTTATCGCGCAAACGAAATGCACAATAAAAAAGCAAAACACACCCAGCGCAAAAAAGTCGATACGGAACAAGCCAATTTGCACTAACGCCCTTTACTTCGAAAAGATACTGACCGCAAACTCCGCTAAACCCCCAAAAAATTCCGCCAAGAAGTGTTATGAAAATTCCAAAAATTATACTTTGCGTTTTCATATTAATTGAATTAAATTTATAAAATTTCGGCAAATTTAGCGTAAATTTCACGCAAATTTGCCGAATTTGTGAGTTTATTTTTGACCTAAATACTCTTGCAAACTTTTTACTTCTAGCGCAGAGCCATCCTGCATAGAGCAAACCGAAAGCGTCGCAGCAAGGGCAGCTTTGACCGTTGTAAAATACGGCAACTTAAATCTTAATACGCTTTGGCGAATTTTAGCCGCGTCGCTCGAACTTGATTTATTGTCGCTTGTATTTATCACTAACGCAATGTCGCCGTTTTTGAGCCTATCTTCGATATTTGGTCTGCCTTCGCTAATCTTATAAACAAATTCGCACTCAACGCCGTTAGCAGTTAAAAGTTTGTGCGTTCCGCTTGTAGCGCAAATTTTAAAGCCGATTTTTGTTAAAGCAGTGGCAAGTTCGACAGCTCTAAGTTTGTCATGTTCTGCCAAAGACAAAAATACTAGCCCGTCGCTTGGCAAGACATTGTTTGCAGCGATTTGGCTTTTTGCAAAACTTTTTGCGAAATTCTCGCCAATGCCCATAACTTCGCCAGTGCTTTTCATCTCAGGTCCTAAAATCAAATCCGCTCCCGTAAGTTTATTGAAAGGAAAAACGCTTTCTTTTACGCAGATATGGTTTTTGATTTTTGGTTTTAAAATGCCTTTTTCTTCGCTTAGAACGCCAAATTGATCGTAAAATTTCAAGGCTTCTCTTAAATTTCCTTGCCACATTACACGCGTTGCGACCTTTGCCATAGGAATTCCCGTCGCTTTGCTTACAAACGGCACGGTCCTAGAAGCGCGAGGATTAACTTCTATCATATAAAGTTCGTTTTCATAAATGGCAAACTGGATATTCATAAGACCAACAACGCCTAAATTTAATGCAATTTCTTTTGTGTGATGATTTACCAAATCTATCATTTCATCGCTTAAACTCATCGGCGGCAAGATACTAGCGCTATCGCCAGAGTGAATTCCTGCTTCTTCGATATGCTCCATAATCGCGCCGATATAAACATCTTTTCCGTCGCTTATGGCATCGACATCAAGCTCAACGGCATCAAGCAAAAATTTATCGATTAGCACCGGCGAGTGGTAGCTAACGCTTACGGCTTCGCTCATATAAGCTTTTAGTTCGGTTTCATTATGCACTCTTCTCATAGCTCTACCGCCAAGCACATAGCTAGGACGAACGAGAACCGGATAGCCGATGATTGCCGCTTTTTCTATCGCTTCGGCTTCGCTTATAGCTGTGTCGTTTTTAGGCTGTTTTACGCCGATTTTATTTATAAATTCGCTAAATTTCTTTCTATCTTCTGCCATATCGATTGTTCTAGCACTGGTTCCTATGATTTTAGCTCCGATTATATTTAATCTTTTTGCAAATTTAAGCGGAGTTTGACCGCCAAAATGCACGATTACACCGTCAGGCTTTTCTGCTTCGATTACGCTTCTAACATGCTCGAAATCAATAGGTTCAAAATACAAAATATCGCTAGTGTCATAATCAGTAGAAACCGTTTCAGGGTTGCAATTATACATAATGGTTGTAATACCCATATCTTTTAACGCATAACTTGCATGAACACAACAATAATCAAACTCAATGCCCTGTCCTATGCGGTTTGGTCCGCCGCCGATTATTAGAACTTTTTTATTTGAGCTATCAACCACTCTGCTTGGAATCCCAGCCGTTATATTTGTGCTAGAATACAAATATGGCGTAAGCGCCTTAAATTCTCCCGCACAGGTATCGACTTCGTTATATTCAAGAGTGATATTTTGTTTAGTTCTAGCAAAATAAATATCATTTTGCGTTAGTTCAACATTATCTGTTTTATTTATCAAATACGCTATCATACGATCTGAAAAGCCCATAGTTTTGGCTTGTCTAAGCAATTCAGGGTTATTTATAATATCCATATCGATTTTGCTTTCAAATTCGACGATTTCGTGAATTTGGCGTAAAAACCAAGGGTCAATTTTTGTAAATTCAAAGACTTCATCAAGCGAAAAACCGTTTCTAAAAGCTTGTGCTACATATAAAATTCTAGCTTCCTGTGCGTTTCTAAGCCCAAAAATCAAATCATCTTTGCTTAAATTTAGCTCGATAAAGCCGTAAAAACTCTTTTCCATAGAGCAAAGTGCTTTTTGGATACTCTCTTTGAAACTGCGACCTATCGCCATTACCTCGCCGATACTTTTCATCGCCGTGCCAAGATATGGGTTTGATCCCGGGAATTTTTCAAAGGCAAAACGCGGAATTTTTGTAACGATATAATCAATCACAGGCTCAAAACTTGCAGGAGTGCCTGTGATGTCGTTTTTGATTTCATCTAGGCTAAATCCCACAGCTAACATAGTAGCGACTTTGGCTATCGGATAGCCTGTGGCCTTGCTAGCTAGGGCTGAGCTACGGCTGACGCGCGGATTCATTTCTATTACTATCATGCGACCGGTATTTGGATTTATGGCAAATTGCACATTGCTTCCGCCTGTATCGACGCCGATTTCACGCAAAATCGCAAAACTCGCATCACGCATTCGTTGATACTCTTTATCTGTAAGAGTTAGAGCCGGTGCAATCGTAATGCTATCGCCCGTATGAACGCCCATAGGATCAAGATTTTCGATAGAGCAGACAATAATGCAGTTATCTTTATTATCTCTGATAACTTCCATTTCATACTCTTTCCAGCCAAGCAAACTCTCTTCAATCAAAATTTCGTGAATCGGACTTATATCAATGCCGTTTTGTGCGATTTCTTTAAATTCATCGATATTATATGCTACGCCAGAACCTGCTCCGCCTAGTGTATAACTAGCGCGAATTATCAAAGGAAAGCCGATTTCACTAGCAGCGCTCATCGCTTCTTCGATATTATAAGCATATTTTGATTTTGGTAAATCCATGCCGATTTTTATCATCGCTTCTTTAAACGCTACTCTATCTTCGCCTTTTTTGATAGCCACTGGCTTAGCGCCTAAAAATTTAACATCACCTAGTTTTCCGCTTTCATAAACTTCCATTGCTACATTGAGTGCAACCTGTCCGCCCATAGTAGGAAGTATCGCATCAACTCGCTCTTTTTCGATGATACGCAAAATGCTCTCTTTTGTTATCGGTTCGATATATGTCGCATCGGCAAAATCAGGGTCTGTCATAATGGTAGCTGGGTTTGAATTTATTAAAACCACACGATACCCTAAATTTTTAAGCGTTTTAGCGGCTTGTGTTCCACTATAATCGAATTCACACGCTTGACCGATGACGATAGGACCAGAACCTATCAACAAAATTGTATTTATATCGCTTCTTTTTGGCATTATTTATCCTTTGTAACAA
The DNA here is from genome assembly GCA_017469645.1 of Campylobacter sp. Classification (GTDB taxonomy): domain Bacteria; phylum Campylobacterota; class Campylobacteria; order Campylobacterales; family Campylobacteraceae; genus Campylobacter_B. Next base: position 103,835 of record JAFUFY010000005.1, read on the forward strand.
CATACAAAAATGTCGGCATACTCTGCCCTGCATACGGCTCAACGACGGCACTTTTGTATAGCTGTTCGTCTTTTATCTCTTTTACTTTTCCAACCGGCACTCCTGCGAAAAATACGCCATCAAGCCCACTAGTAAAGACCTCATCTCCTACTTTTGGCTCTAACCATTGTGGTATAAATTTAACACTTATACCATTTGAATTTCCGTTTGCAAGTCCGGGAATTTTATTTTCTCCTACAAAAACAGAAAAAGCGCTTTTTTCATCCCTTTGCAAAATCGCTAAGGGCTTATTATCTTTATTTAACAAAATTCCAGCCGTGTTTCCTTCGCTAATAAGCCCATAGACTTTATCTTGCTTAAATTCGGGAAATTCGACCCAAAATTTATTGTAATCGCTCGTTTGGGCGTAGCTTAAAATTTTTACAAGTCTTACATCGGGAGCAAATTTAGATGAATTTTTATCTATTAAAATTTGATTTAACTCCCAAGCAAAAGTTGAGAGCAAAGCGGCGGATTTTTCTAATTCTTTGTTTTGCTCTCTTAAAATTTTTATCTCTTCGGCTTGTCTAAAATGCTCGTTCATCGTATTTTTTATAAAAGTGGTTGTTTCGTAATATTTATTTATAACAAAACCGGAAAATTCAACCACGCTACCTCTTATCTGCGATCCAAAAACAAGCGATAAAATAACAAAAACTACGGCTAAAAAAAGCGGTTTTATATTAGTCATTTATTAGTTGTTTTAAATAACCAATTTCTTCAAGCGCCTTGCCCGTTCCTTTTGCGACTGCTAAAAGTGGCTCATCTGCAACAAAAACAGGAAGCTTAACAACATCACTTAGATATTTATCAATTCCACGGATTAAAGCCCCACCGCCTGTTAGCACAACGCCGTTTTCGACGATGTCGGCTGCAAGATCAGGTGGCATCATTTCTAATACTGTTTTTAAGGCATCGGCTATCTCTTTTAAAGGCTCTCTCATGGCTTCTCTAACATCTTCGCTAGTTATGTCGATTCTGCTTAAAAGACCGCGCACTTGATCGCGTCCTTTTACGCTCATTTCAAGCTCTTTTGGAAGTTGGATTGCTGTTCCAATTTTGATTTTTATCTCTTCTCCTAATCTTTCACCGATAAGCAAGTTATATTTTTCTTTTACATAATTTACAATGCTACTATCGATTTTATCACCTGCTGTTCTAACAGATTTTGAAATAACAAGTCCCCCAAGAGAAATAACACCGATTTCGGTAGTTCCGCCGCCAATATCAACCACAAGCGATCCTTTTGGCTCTTTTATAGGAAGTCCAGCCCCAATAGCTGCCGCCATAGGCTCTTCTATCAAGAAAACTTCTCTTGCACCTGCTATCATCGCACTTTCTCTAACGGCTTTTCTCTCAACTTGTGTAAGTCCGTAAGGAACAGAAATGATAATGCGTGGGCTAATAAAAAATTTGCGTTTATGCGTTTTTTCAATAAAATATCTTATCATTTTTTCAGTCATATCAAAATCTGCTATAACTCCGTCTTTCATAGGACGAATAGCTTCTATATCGCCCGGAGTTTTTCCCACCATTTCTTTTGCTTCATGACCAACTGCTAAAATTCGTTGTTTGCCGTATTTTTCGTTTTGCACAGCTACAACGCTTGGTTCGTTAATGATAATACCTTTATCCTTGACCAATACCAAAGTATTAGCCGTTCCCAAGTCTATCCCCATATCGCTTGAAAATAGTCCTAAAACTGAATCTAACAACATTTTTTTCCTTTATTAAGCACTTAGTTTTACTAAAATCGGTTTTGCCGTCTTTAAAACGACATCTTTTGAGATTATGACATCATAACCTGCAAGTTCAGGCAACTCAAACATAATATCTGTCATAATATCTTCCATTATGCTTCGTAAGCCCCTGGCTCCTGTTTTGCGTTTTATCGCTAAATTCGCAACTGCTTTTAAAGCTTCATCATCAAATTTCAAATTCACGCCATCAATCGCAAAAAGTTTTTGATATTGTTTTAAAATAGCATTTTTAGGTTCTGTTAAAATTTTAACCATACTTGCTTCATCAATTGCTTCAAGAGTTGCCGTTACATGAAGTCTGCCGATGAGTTCAGGTATCAAACCATAATGAACCAAATCATCAGGCTCAACCATAAAAAGCAAATTCTCATTTTCTTTTTTGCTTCGTTTTTCTTGCCCAAAACCAAGAACATTTTTGCCGATTCTATGGGCAATAATCTCATTTAATCCGTCAAACGCACCGCCACAAACGAACAAAATATTTGTCGTATCGATTTGTATAAAATCTTGGTTTGGGTGTTTTCTACCGCCTTTTGGCGGGATATTAACTACGCTTCCTTCGATGATTTTAAGAAGTGCTTGTTGAACGCCTTCGCCACTGACATCACGCGTGATTGATCGATTTTCGCTCATGCGTGAAATTTTATCGATTTCATCGACAAAAACGATTCCTCTCTCTGCCTTTTTAACATCGCCACCTGCTGCTTGAAGTAGGCGCGTAAGGATATTTTCCACATCTTCGCCGACATATCCAGCTTCTGTTAGGCTTGTTGCATCGCTAATAGCAATCGGAACATCTAAAAATCTTGCCAAAGTCTGTGCCATAAGCGTTTTTCCGCTTCCTGTTGGTCCGATTAGCAAGATATTTGATTTTGCGATTTCTGTATCATCATCTTTGATTTCATTTTGCTTAAAAATTCTTTTGTAGTGGTTATAAACGCCAACGCTAAAAGCTTTTTTGGCTCTTTCTTGCCCGATGACATAGTTATTTAAAACTTCCATTAGTTTTTTTGGTTTTATATCATCATAATTTATTTCGCTTATATTTTCTTTTTGCGTTAAATTTTCTGCATTTTCTCCGCCGTGAAGCACTTCATAAGCTGCATCTACGCAGTATTCGCAGATGAAAGAATTCTCTTTTTCATTAGGAAAAATTCGTCTTCCGTCTTTACTTGAAACATTACAAAAACTGCAAATTTTTTCCATTATTCTCTACCTTTATTTAGCGGAATTCCCCGTTTTGTATTTAGTATAAATTCGCACATTTTTCGGACATTTTCATCTTTTGTTTCATTAAGCAAAACACCTGCTTGATACTTCAAATCCCCGCCAGTATTAAACAAAAATTTATAAGCTTTATTTATGATCTCAACCTGCTCTCTATCAAATCTACGGCGAAGTCCTGTTAAATTTAATCCCCTAATATAAGCGCGATTGCCTTCTGCTAGACAAAACGGCACCACATCTTGATTTAAAGCACTAGCTCCTGCTATCATGCAGCTTTCGCCGATTTTGACAAATTGATGAACAGGTGTTAGTCCGCCAATAACCGCATAATCGCCCATTTGGACATGTCCTGCTAGTGTAGCGCAATTTGCCATAATGATATTATCTCCCAAGATACAATCATGCGCTATGTGACAATATGACATCATAAAAAGATTATCGCCTATGTGCGTGTAACCATCGCCCTTGTGAGAGCCTGAGCTAATAGTTGTGAATTCGTGGATTGTAGCATTTTTGCCGATTATAAGCCCTGTTTTTTCGCCGATCTCAAAGCTCATATCTTGCGGAATTTCGCCGACAATCGCATAAGAAAAAATTTTACTATTATCGCCGATTGTTGTATCACCGATAATCCTTGCGCCTTGTTTGACTACGACATTATTGCCTATTTTAGCGTCTTTTGAAACGAAAGCGTAAGCTTCGACTACGCAATCTTCACCTAAAATCGCTCCGTCTTCGACAATCGCCGTTTTGTGAATTTGTTTCATTTATCTATCCATTATCATCGCTTGAAGTTCAGCTTCTGTGGCTAAAACGCCGTCGATATAGGCTTCGCCTTTAAGCACCCAAATTCTACCTTTGTGTTTGATAACACTGATTTTGTATTCTAGTTTGTCTCCGGGACGGACAGGTTTTCTAAATTTAGCCTTATCGATACTCATAAAATAAACAACTTTATCGCTCAAATCATCGTCTGGCATACTCTTAAATGCCAAAACGCCGCCTGCTTGTGCCATACCTTCGATAATCATAACGCCCGGATAAATCGGGTGTCCCGGAAAGTGTCCTTGAAAAATTTGTTCGCCGTAGGTTACATTTTTGTAAGCCGTTAAACTCTCGCCTACCTTTAAATCCGTAACCCTATCAATCAATAAAAAAGGGTATCTGTGTGGTAAAATGTTTAAAATTTCGTTAATGTCAATCATCGCTATCCTTTGATTATTTTAAAAATCTTGCAATTTTATCAAATTATTACTAAAATTTCCCTAACATCTAAATACAAATCCGAATTTGCGAGAATTTCAACGCGACATTGCGGGATTTTTTCAACCAAAATTATCGGCGAAAAACCGCCTTTAAAAGCGATTTTTTCTCGCACTTTTTCTTGGCATTTTAGGCTCGGCGGATTTTTTAAAATTTCGTCCATATTTTTATAATTTTTATTTGATAATTGATTGAAAAAATTTAGTGTTATAAATTTAATCTCATCTCTATCAATAAAGCTTGAATTTTGAGAATACTCAATGCTAAATTTATTATAATTTCTCTTAAAATGAGAATTATGCAAAATGTAGCTTTCTATCGCCGCTCCGTCAAATTTAACCACGCCACTAAGCAAGCGATAATTCATAAATTTATCTCGTACGATTTCAAATTTAACGCCTTTGTTTTTTAGTTTATGCACTTTTTTGTAAAATTTTAATTTTTCTTCAATCGAATTTGGCAAAATTTGCTTATCTATTGGGCTTATAAGCTCGTAAATTTGCGAATTTTCACGCTGTTTTGATAACGCATAAAGGCAACCGCAAAAATTTTGATGATAAAGCTTATCTTTTTTTGCTAAACTAAACTGCTCGTTCGTGCCGCCGTTTTTACGAAAATCAGGAGTGATAAATTCCAAATTCTCATTTTTGCAAATTTTTTCTAGCGAACAGGTAAGCTGAGAGTGCGATTTTTTCGGACTCATTAAAAGCGTTGTTGTGATTTTTTTCTCGCCTATTTTTTTAGCAAAAACTGCCGTTTTTTGCATACGAAAATCAAAACAAAACTCGCACCTTTTACCCTTTTCAGGCTCATTTTCTAGCCCTTTTGCGCCATCAAGCCAAGACGCAAAATCATACTCGCCTAAATATAGCTTTATACCAAGTTCTTTGCAACTTTGTTTTACATCTTCATAGCGGAGTAAAAATTCGCTATACGGGTGGATATTTGGATCGTAAAAATAGCCGATTAACGGCTCGTCCGTAGTTTCGCGCAATTTTCTTAAAAAATAATGACTATCAACACTGCAACAGATATGAACTAGCAAATTTATCCTTTATAAACAAATTCTAGCTATAATTTTACGATTTGAATTTAAAATTTTGGTAAAAATATGAATTTTTTTAAAAAACATTGGAAAAAATTTCTTTTCGGCGTTACCTGTTTTTTCGCATTTTACGCCATTGTAGGCTTTTTTGGGGTGCCGTATTTTTTAAAAAATACACTGCCAAATTTGCTTAGCGATAAAGCAAATTTAAGTATAAAAGAAGCCAAATTTAACCCTTTTTCTTTTAAACTTGATTTGCGTAATTTAGAACTAACCACGAATAAACCGCTTTTTAGCGTAGGTGAAGCAAATTTGGAATTAAACCCAAAGTCGCTTTTCAAAAAAGATATTTTTATCAAAAATCTAACGCTAAATTCGCCAAATACGCAAATTTACAGAGATAAAAACGGCAAATTTAACTTTGATAGTTTTCTTAGCGATGAAGCAAATAGCGATAAAAATTCAACTAGTTTTTTTAATCTCGTTTTGGAAAATTTCAAAATCCAAAACGGAAGCGCACTTTATAGCGATGAAAGCTTTGCAAAGCCGTTTTTAGCGAAATTAGAAAATTTAAATTATGAGATAAAAAATCTAAATTTAGGTAAAAATTCAATCGGATCGCATGATTTAAATTCAAACTCGCAAATCGCAAAAAATATCAAACACGGCGCAAATATCAGCCTAAATCCGCTTGAAATAACAGGGAATTTAGAAATTTCTGAGCTAAATTTAAGCCACATTTGGCAAAGTTTTGTTGATTTGAGAGATTTAAATTTAACAAAATCCTTTTTAAGTGCCAAAATTCCATACAAGCTAAATTTGGATAACGGCGTAAATTTGAGTGTAAAAAATGCAAATTTAAATCTTGCAGATAACGAATTTAGCGAATTTGGCGACATTATAAGTTTTAGCGAAATAACGGCTAAAAATCTAAATTTAGATTTGGATTTTAACGATAATTTGGATTTGGATTTAAATATAGATCAAATTTCGTTGCCAAATTTTGCTTACACAAATCCTGATTTTAAAGTAAGCTCTCAAAATAACGAACTCGAAAAAACACTTTTAAATTTAAAAATTGAGAATAATTCTACAAATTTAAGTGTCAAAAATGAAAATGTAAATCATAAAAATATTGAATTTAATTTCCAAAACCACGACTTTGTGCGAAGCGAAAATTTGGCTCTAAACGGCGTAAATTTTGTCTTAAACGATCAAAATTTTAGTGCCGCAATCAATACGGCAAATCTCGGTAAAACAGGCGTTTTCTCAGGGCAAGATAATTTTGGCGGATTTGAAAGCTCGGCGGCTAAAAATCTTAGTTTTGATATAAATAAACTTTTTTTAAAAATTCAAAATTCGCTTGTGAATTCGCCAAAATTTATTTCTAGTATCGATGAAAACGGAGTAAAAAGCATAAATTCTCTTGCGATTTTAAAATTCGCAAGAGAATTTAACTCTACTAAAAAAACGGCAGATTTAGATAAAAATTCATCAAAACCAAAAACGAAATTTGATTTTCTTATTCAAAACGCAGAAGTAAAAAACGGCTATGTAAAAATCACCGAAAGCTTTGTCGCGCCGAATTTTACGCATGAAATTTCTAATATAAACTCGGTTGCAAAAAATATAAATCTTAATTCGCCTTTTTCGGTGCAAAGCTCGATAAATTCTAAGCAAATTTCTTTAAATTCCAACGCAAAAATAAACATAATGCCTTTAATTTTAAGCATAAATTTTAATTCAAATTTGCCAAATTTAGAGTATTTTAACCCTTATGTAGGCGAATTTTTAAATGCAAAAATCACTAGCGGAGCAAACAAATTTGACGGCAATTTTACGCTACAAAGCGGTTTTAGCCTAAATGGCACAAGCGAAGTATCAAATTTGGCAATGAGTTTTGCAAATGGCGATAAATTCGCTAGTTTTGATAATCTAAAAGTCGGCAAAATCGCACTTACTCAAAATTCGCTAAATTTAGAAAATATAAATTTAAACTCTCCGTTTTCAAAAATCGTAGTATCAAAAAATAAAAAGCTAAATTTAGCAAATTTGGTAAAAACTTCGTCAAAACCAAAACAACCGCAAAATTCAGGCTCAAAAGGCGATTTTGACATTTTAATTAAAAATATAAATATCAAAGACGGCAGGGTTAATTTCGTCGATCAAAGCCTAGATATTCCGTTTGATTTTTTGATTTCTAAAATCAATACAAGTGTCGATGAAATCAACCAAAAACGCCCTGCAAAGCTCAAATTTAACGGCAATGTCGGCAAAGGCGGTATCGCTCAAATCGATTTGAGTTTATACCCGTTTGCATACGAAAAACAAACCAATCTTTCACTCATTACAAAAGGCGTTAGTCTAAGCGAAACCACGCCGTATAGTGCCAAATTCATCGGTCGCAAAATAGACGGCGGCAAGGCAAATTTAAAGCTAAATTATGAAATAAAAAATTCAAAGCTAAACGCTACAAATGAAGTAAATTTGGATAATTTCACGCTTGGAGAAGCAGTGGAGAGCAAAGATGCCATAAATTTACCGCTTGATTTAGCGATTTCTGTGCTAAAAGATTCAAAAGATCAAATCAATGTGAATTTGCCTGTTAGCGGGGATTTAAAAGATCCAAAATTTAGTTTTGGCGGAGTTATCGGCGGAACGATTTTAAAACTTTTCTCAGACATCGCCCTAAGCCCGTTTAAACTTATCGGAAATGTTTTAAATATCGATACAAAGGGGCTTGATACTATCGATTTTAACGCAGGTGAAGCTGAAATTTTAGCTAGTGAAAATGAAAAAATAGCAAATTTAGCCAAAATAGCCAAAGAAAAAGGGGATATTAAACTCATTTTAACGCCGACTTACAGCGAAAAGGCAGACGCTTTTGTATTTAAAAAGCAAATTTTTGATAGGGAAATATCAAATTTAATGAGCGAAAAAGATTTAAATTATGATAATGCGGTTGCAAATTTTGGTGCAAAACTGCGTGTGCAAAAGAGCGAAAACTACGAAAATGAAGTTATAAAAGCCGTTAAATTTGATACTTCGCGTTTAGAAAAATTAGCACTTAAAAGAGTAGAAAATTTAAAATCAAATTTGCTAAATTTAGGTGTCCCGCAAAATCAAATCATAATCGAAAAAGCCCAAAACAGCGAACCAAAACAAGATATTTTCGTCCCTTTAAAACTTGGATTAAAAAATTAATAAACCTATTATTTAAATTTTGATATACTCTTTGTTTTCATAAAATCGGCATTTGCCACAAAAGGAAAGCTTATGATAAATATCGGAATTCACGGCGGAAGCGGTAAAATGGGGACTATGATCTATGAGTGCCTAAAAGGTAGCAAAGATGCAAAAGTAAGTGCTATTTGGACTTTTGAAGAGCTTAGTTATACGCCTAGTTGCGTTGTTACCGAAGATTTTGATGAATTTTTTAACAATTGTGATGTCGTGATTGATTTTACCATAAGACAAGGGGCGTTAAATTTACTAAATTACGCAAAAAACCACCCAAAACCGATTTGTATGGGAACGACCGGTTTAGGTGAAGACGGCATGGCACTTTTAAAAGAATGTAGCGAAAAAATGCCGATACTTTATGCCACAAATATGAGCCTTGGGGTTGCTGTTTTAAATAAACTTGTAAGCCTAGCTTCACAGGCTTTGCGTGAATTTGATTGTGAGATTGTAGAAATGCACCACAAACATAAAAAAGACGCTCCAAGCGGCACGGCTTTAACACTAGCTGAGAGTGCCGCAAAAGCAAGAAATTTGGATTTAAAAAATGTCAGAGTAAGTGGCAGAGACGGGCTAATCGGAGAGCGAAGCAAAGATGAAATCGCAGTTATGGCACTTCGCGGCGGCGATATAGTCGGTCGCCACACGGTGGGTTTTTATAATGACGGAGAATATATCGAGCTAAATCACACTGCTACAAGTCGAGCGACTTTCGCAAAAGGTGCGATAAAAGCAGGAATTTGGGTAAGCAAACAAAAAAACGGCTTATATGATATAAATGATTGTTTAGGAATTTAAAATGTGTGCGATTGTAGGAGTTATAAATTCAGAAAACGCAGCTAAAAAGGCGTATTACGGGCTATTTTCTATGCAGCACCGCGGACAAGAATCAAGCGGAATAAGTGCTAGTTTTAACCACCATATAAAAACTATAAAATCACAAGGCTTAGTAACCGAGATTTTCGGAGAAGCTGAGTTTGAGCTTTTAAAAGGAAATATCGCAATCGGACACAATCGCTACTCAACAGCAGGAAGCGATAGCCTAAAAGATGCGCAACCCGTTGCTGCAAACTACGCTCTTGGCGAGATTTCAATCGTGCATAATGGAAATTTGGTAAATAAAAACGAAGTTAGAACAAAGCTCATCGAAGAAGGTGCGATTTTTCAAAGTGGCATGGATACTGAAAACATTTTGCACCTAATCGCAAGAAGCAAAGAAACGCATTTGCAAGATCGCATTATAGAAGCTGTGAAAAAATGCGTGGGAAGCTATTGTTTGCTTATTTTAAGTAGAAGCAAAATGTTTGCCGTGCGTGATAGATTTGGCGTTCGCCCACTTAGTATCGGACGGCTTAAAGACGGCGGATACATCGTAGCTAGTGAAACTTGTGCTTTTGATTTGGTAGGGGCCCAGTTTGTGCGAGATGTGTGTCCCGGTGAAATGGTGGTTTTTGAAGAAGGAAAAAGCGAATTTAAAAGCGTCCAGCTTTTTGAAAATATCGATCCACGAATTTGTGCTTTTGAATATATCTATTTTGCGCGACCTGATAGCATGGTTGATGGTAAAAATGTCTATAATATTCGTAAAAAACTAGGCGAAATTTTGGCTAAAAAATGCGCTGATATTAAGGCTGATTTGGTTATCCCTGTGCCTGATAGTGGCGTTCCTGCCGCACTTGGCTTTGCAAATGAAAGCAAAATTCCTTTTGAAATGGCGATTGTGCGAAACCACTATGTAGGACGAACTTTCATCGAGCCCACACAAGAAATGCGAAATTTAAAGGTAAAACTCAAACTAAATCCTATGAGCGAAGTTCTAAAAGATAAAAGAATTGTCGTGGTTGATGATAGTATCGTGCGTGGAACGACAAGCAAAAAAATCGTAGAACTTTTGCGAAATGCAGGAGCAAAAGAAATTCACATGTGCGTAGCAAGTCCTGAAATAAAGCACCCTTGTCGCTACGGAATCGATACGCCAAGTTACGCTGAACTAATTAGCGCAAATATGAGTATAGAAGAAATTCGCAAATTTATAGGAGCCGATAGCTTGACATTTTTAAGTATAGATGAGCTAATCGCAGGTCTAGGAAATGAGCGAAAATATTCGCTTGATAGCTTTGACGGGGATTATTTTATAAAAGAATAAAAATATAAATTTGTTTTACAAATCTTTGTTTAAATCAAATTCGAAAAGCTTGTAAAAGCTTTTCGAATTTGCCACTTCTAGCGTGCAGGGGTTGGGGGTTGTTAAGGGGGAAGGGCGCTTCGCAAAATGAGCGTAGCGACGGCGTAAGCCGACATTTCTTGCAAGTGCAAAGCACGAAGCAGAGCAAGTCGGCCCCCTTCCCCCTTAAAATAAAATTCAGTTGGATTAAATTTTTAAAATTAGATATATACAAATTTTAGTTGAATTTCGATTTTCAAATTTACTTCACCAAATCCGCCAAAACCTTTGCGGCGTGGTCTTTTGCTTTGACGCTTTTATAGACTTTGGCGATTTTACCTTTTTCATCTATGACAAAGGTCGTTCGCACTATGCCAAGATACTCCCTGCCGTAGTTTTTACGAACCTGATACACCCCATAAGCCTTGCTAACTTCTTTGTTTTCATCGCTTAGCAAAATATGCTTTAAGCTCTGTTTTGCTATGAAATTTGTATGAGATTTCACGCTATCAGGCGAAATACCGATAATAACGCTATCATTGGCGATAAAATCATCATAAAGCGCGCTAAATTCACACGCTTCTGTGGTGCAACCGGGCGTGTTATCCTTTGGATAAAAATACAAAACAACCTTTTTACCGATTAAATCTTTCAAATTTACACTCACGCCGTCGCTGTTTTGCAAACTAAACTCAGGCGCCTTATCGCCGATAGTTAAAACTACTTTTCGCTCTAAATCTTCCTTGCTGAATTCGCTTTCGCAAATTTCGCTTTTTCTTTCGCCGTCTGCTTTTTTTCTACAACAAGCCATTAATTTATCCTTTATTTTAAATTGAAATCAGCCTAGCTTTTTCGTTATGCGAACTTTGGACAGACGAAATTTGGTCTAGTCCTTCGTTTGCCTGACGAAAAATCGTCGGCATTTGGTATTTAAATTTACATTGAACTGTTTTGTAAATTTACTTATCTTTTTTTTGGAGTGCATCTCCGATATAGAAATTTTCTTTTTCGTCATACTCGAAATTTATAACTATTCTTGCAGGATTTTTTCCTAAATTTCGCACAAAAACTTCTGCGATTTCGGCTGCGACTTTGTCTTGAACTTCTTTTGACGGTGCAGGTTTAGCCAATCTTACTTTAATTAACGGCATTTTTTATCCTTTTTAAAAAAATTTGGCAAATTATACCAAATTTAAAGACCAAATTTACAAGATAACCAAAAATTTATAAATTTTTAGATAAAATCTTACGCAAATTTTTTATTATGAAAGGCAAAAAAAATGGCATCAGCTATGAACGAAGCTAAATTTATTTGGATGGACGGAAAATTGGTCGCTTGGAAAGACGCCACCGTGCATGTTTTAACTCACTCTTTGCATTATGGAAACGCGGTTTTTGAAGGCGTTAGAGCGTATCAAACTAAAAAAGGTCCTGCGATTTTTAGACTTAAAGAACACACAAAAAGACTTTTTGCTTCTGCAAAATCTTGCTTAATCGATATTCCTTTTACAGCCGAAGAACTTGAAAAAGCCCATATCGAAGTTATTAAAGCAAACGATTTTAAAGAAACTATTTATATTCGCCCGTTAGCGTTTTTAGGATACGGCAAAATGGGCGTTGCGGTTAAAGGCTGCCCTGTAAATGTCATCGTAGCAGCGTGGGAATGGGGTGCGTATATGGGCGAAGAAGCACTTCGCAAAGGCACAAAGGTAAAAATCAGCTCATGGATGAAACCTGCACCGTTTTCGATGATGGCAAAAGCAAAAGCAAGTGCAAACTATTTCAACTCACAAATGGCAAATTTTGAAGCCACAGAGGCAGGTTATGATGAAGCGTTGCTTTTAGATCCGCAAGGATTTGTAGCAGAAGGTCCTGGAGAGTGCTTTTTTATCGTTAAAGACGGCGTTATTATAACTCCGCCAAATGATACAAGCCTAGAAAGCATCACACAAGCAACCGTGATTGAAATTGCCGAAGATTTGGGTTTTAAAGTTGAGCGAAGACGCATTACAAGAGACGAGTGTTACAACGCAGACGAAGCATTTTTTACAGGCACGGCAGCCGAAGTTACCCCAATTAGCAACATTGACGGTAGAATCATAGGCAAAGGCGAAATGGGCGAAATCACAAGCAAGTTGCAAAAAGCGTATTTTGCCGTAGTTATGGGCGAAAACCCTAAATTTGAAAAATATCTAACTTATGTAAATTAAGGAGCGTTAATGCCAGCAGATTTAAATGATTATTTTAACAAACGCGGTTCAAACGGCAGCGGCAACGGCGGCGGAGAAAATCGAAATTTTAATTTCAAAACACCAAATTTGCCGAATTTTAACAAATTTTCAGGGCTTTTATATGTCATAATCGGCATTATTGCCGTTTTGATAATCGCAAAACCATTTGTTACAATCCAATCAGGCGAAGTCGGAATCAAAGCAAATTTGGGTAAATTTGATAAAGATCCGCTTGGCGCCGGACTTCACTTTTTCTTGCCGTTTATCCAACAAGTTTTCGTGGTCGATACGCGCGTTAGAATCATCAACTACACAAACACAGAAGATATGAACTCGGCGCTCGCAAAAGGTGCAAGCGGCGGCATTATAAAGAAAAATTCGCTCTCGGTTTTGGATTCAAGAAACCTACCAGTTAGCATAGACATTACGGTTCAATATAAGCTTAATGAAGACACTGTGCCAAATACTATCGCTCAATGGGGCTTTGCGTGGGAAGATAAGATGATAGATCCGGTCGTTAAAGATGTCGTGCGAAGCGTCATCGGTAACTACACAGCAGAAGAGCTACCGACCAAACGCGATGAAATCGCAAAACTCATTGATGACGGAATTCGAAAAAATATCGAAGGTTTGCAAAACAAACCTGTTGATTTAAGGGCGGTTCAGTTGCGTGAAATCATACTTCCTGCAAAGGTAAAAGAGCAGATCGAGCGCGTTCAAATCGCAAAACAAGAAGCCGAGCGAACTAAATACGAAGTCGAAAGAGCTAACCAAGAAGCACTAAAAAAAGCTGCTCTTGCAAAAGGTAACGCAGACGCCGTTAAAATCGAAGCACAAGGTAAAGCTGATGCCGTTAAAATCGAAGCTGACGCACAAGCTTACGCAAACAAAGAAATCGCAAAAAGCTTGGACGGAAATTTGCTAAATTTAAAACAAATCGAAACTCAGGCTAAATTTAACGAAGCTTTGCGTGAAAATAACGACGCTCAAATTTTCTTAACCCCAGGCGGAGCGGTGCCAAATATCTGGGTCGATACAAAAAATAAGCAAAAGCAAACTGCTGTCGATGAGACGCAAAAATAAATCAATTCAAGACGGAATTTTCCGTCTTGATTTTTACACTATAAAATTAAATTTGCAAAAGATACCTAGTCTTAGATACAAAAAATTTGTAGGATTAGGCAATAAATTTGGAGAATTGTTCTATTAAATTTAGTTTCAAATTTGGTAAAATTCGCTAAATTTATAAAAAGATTTTACACAATGCGAAAGATTTTAAAAAGAATTATGCTAGTTTTTTTGGTTTTTGTTTTTGGCTTGGTTATTTTTTGGATTGACATTGAAGGTGTTTTTTTAAGCGAAATTTCTTCAACAAAACAACGCATTTTTAATTCACCAAATTTCATTGATGGCAAGGCAAAAAATCTCCAAAACACCGCGATTATGGTTCAAAATGATGAATTTAAAAGTAACGATAAAAACGAAGTCAGACGAATGTTTTTTAATCCAAACAATCCAAAAAAAGTGCCAAGCGTAAAAGGAGATTTTAAAAATGAAAAGAGCGATTATTTTGCGTGGCTTGGGCATTCTAGCATTTTGTTTAAATTTAAAAATTCAACATTTTTAGTCGATCCGCTTTTTGAAAATTCTGCTTCGCCGTTTCCTTTTGTAGTATCGCCGTTTAGCGGAAGCGCCATTTTTAGCGTGCAAGATCTGCCTAAAATTGATTATCTTATTATTACACACAATCATTACGATCATTTAAATCGCACGACTATCAAAAAACTGGCAAAAAAAGGCGAAATCAAGGCAGTTTTTGTTCCGCTTGGCGTGGGAAAATATCTTAAAAGCTGGGGATTTGATGAAGCTAAAATTTTTGAGTTTGATTGGAACGAAAGCCTAGAAATTCAGCCGAATTTGAAAATTCACTGCCTAAGTGCTAGACATTTTTCGGGTAGAGCGATTTTTGATCAAAGAAAAAGTCTTTGGGCTTCATTTTTGGTTGAATTTGATGATTTTAAGGTATTTTTCGGTGGCGATAGCGGATACGGCGAACACTTTAAAAAATTTGGCGAAAAATTCGGAAAACTAGATTTGGCATTTTTAGAAAACGGACAATATGATAGTGCATGGTCGCAAATTCATATGTTTCCGTCCCAAACACTACAAGCAGCAGTGGATTTAAAAACGCAAATTTTAATGCCGATTCATAACTCAAAATACCGTATTTCTTACCACGCTTGGGATACGCCACTTCGCGACATAAGCAGTATTTACGAAAACAAAAAATTTAATTTTGATTTAATAACGCCAAAAATCGGTCAAATCATATCTCTTCCGTTAGATAAAAGCAAATTCAAAAATGAAAAATGGTGGGAATAATTTTCAAAAATCTATCTATAAAAATCTCTGAATTTACGCAAAATTCGCAATTTATTTCTTTATAAATTTTTAAATTCAGCAAATTTTAATATATCTAACATTAAGTTTTTTTGACTACAATTCTGAGAATTGAAAGGAGATTTATGAATTTAAAAACATCAAAACTTAATCTTTTGTTTTTCGGAATTTTGTTTGGATTTTCTATCTATTTTATTATTTGGGGCTTCGGATTTATCGGCTCTGGAAACAAGATTGTATTTTTGCTCTCCACTGTTTTTGGCATTTTTATGGCGTTTAATATCGGCGGAAACGATGTCGCAAACTCCTTTGGCACAAGTGTTGGAGCCGGGACTTTAAGCATTACACAAGCCCTTTGCATTGCGGCTATCTTTGAAGCAAGCGGAGCAGTTATCGCAGGCGGAGAAGTAACTTCAACGATAAGAAGCGGAATAATCGCAATTGACGGGCTAAATGTTAATCCAAATGATTTTATATTTTTGATGATGGGTGCGCTTTTTTCAGCGGGACTTTGGCTACTTTTTGCTAGTAAAAAAGGACTTCCAGTTTCAACCACTCATGCAATCGTCGGTGGCATAGTCGGTGGCGGATTAACTCTTGGATTTTTAATGCAAAATCCCGACATATCGCCGACAAATTTGATAAAATGGGAAAAAGTAGGCACGATCGCCATTTCGTGGGTAGCTTCGCCACTGATTGGTGGAATTTTATCTTACGCTGTTTATTCTGTCATTAAAAAATACATTATAAATTATAATAAAATCGCTCAGATTAAAATCGAACGGATAAAAAAAGAGAAAAAAGAGCTTCGAAAAAAACAGAAAAAAATTTATGAAACCCTAAACGATATTCAAAAAGCTGCTTACACACAAGCCATAAATCACGATATAAATGCTATGGAAAATCCTGATTTTACGCCCGATGAGCTTGATAGTGAGTATTATAAAAAGTTAAATGAGCTTGATGAGAAAAAAGAGAATTTAAAATCGCATAAAGCACTCGAACTTGGAATTCCTATGGTTGCAGCTGGTGGAGCGATGGTGGTTTCTGGCGTTTTTATTTTCAAAGGTTTAAAAAATTTAGATTTAGGGCTAAGCAATCTTCATAATTATCTTATAATCGGCATGATAACGCTGATAGTTTGGCTTGCAATGTTTATTTTTGCTAAGACTTTGCGTCGCTCGGATCTGGATAAATCGACATTTTTAATGTTTTCATGGCTTCAAGTTTTTACTGCTTCTGGTTTTGCTTTTTCGCACGGCTCAAATGATATAGCAAATGCCGTTGGTCCATTTGTAGCGATCTTAGATACACTTGCTACAAATTCGATAAATCCGCACACCCCTACAAACCCGATGATAATGCTAACTTTTACAGCAGCCCTAGTAGCAGGACTTTGGTTTATGGGGCGAGAGGTTATCTCGACTGTGGGCGGAGGATTGACTAAAATTCACCCGGCATCAGGATTTAGTGCCGAGATTAGCTCGTCTGCTGTGGTTATGGCGGCTTCTATTTTTGGGCTACCGATTTCATCGACGCATGTTTTAATCGGGGCGATTTTAGGCATAGGATTAGTCAATAAAAGCACAAATTGGGGATTGATGAAGCCAATCGGCTTAGCATGGATTATCACACTACCAGCATCAGCCTTAATGGCAAGTTTTTGGTTTTTGGTTTTTAGAGCTATATTTTAAATTTGATTGATTTTAAAATATTATAATTTTTTTAAATTCATAACAAATTCAAACTATCAAATTTCCTAAATTCTTTTAAATTTGTTACAAATTTTCACATTTTTTTAAAAAATTTGTGAAAATTTTACAAATTTAAGTTTGGAATGGGGGGGGGATTGTATAATTATAACTAATTTTGTCTAATTATTTATTTTGACAAAAAATTCATTTTTAAAGGATAATCATGAAATTAGCTAAATTGGTTTTAGCAAGTTCATTGGTGGCAAGTTGCGCATTTGCCGAAGGTGTTTTTGTAGGTGTTGTAGGTGGGTATAACTTCCAAGCAGAAGTTCAAACAAAAGATACAGATGTAACAATTAAAGACAAACAAGGATTTTTTGGCTTGAAAGGTGGCTATGACTTTGGTGCTTACAGAGCTTATGGACAATACAACTACAATCTAAAATTCACAAAAGATTTTGTATATGCAGGCAATATGGAAAAGGCAGAATTTAAAGGACATGAATTTTTAGTTGGCGCTGACTGGACTCCAAGCATAAATGAAAATCTTAAACTTGCAGTAGGACCATATTTTGGATATTCTATTCTAAAAGTTAAAGATAATGTAGATCCTGATAGCACAAGTGAAAATGGTTGGATTTTAGGCGGTAAAGTCGGTGCCATAGTCGATACCGGTGTTGGCGAATTTGAAGCAGGTGTAAAAGCCGATAAGGCTTGGCACAAGGGCAAGAATGATTGGGTTGATATGGATAAAACCACTGTCGGCTTATATCTAGGCTATAACTTTAAATTCTAAAATCAATTTAAATCATAAATTCGCTGAATTTAAAAAATATCTTTAAATTCGGCGAATTTTCTATCAAAAATTTAATGAATTTATTTCTTTCTTAGCAAATCGCTAAGGCTGATTTTGACATTTTTCCCGTTTAAAATGGCAAAAACTTCGTTCGCAATCGGCGTATAAATTTGATGAGTTTTAGCGATATTTACAATCGCTTCTGCCGTAAAAACGCCTTCGGCTACTTCGCCAAGTTCGCTTAAAATTTCGCTTTTGCTCTTTCCTTGTGCTAAGCCAAGCCCTACGCGGTAATTACGCGAAAGTTCGCTAGAAGCAGTTAAAAATAGATCCCCGACGCCACTAAGCCCGATAAATGTCTCATCTTGTGCGCCAAAAAATTTGCCAAAACGGGTGATTTCAACTAATCCTCTTGCGATAAGACTTGCTCTTGCGTTATTTCCAAGTTTTAGTCCATCGCAAATTCCACTAGCAATCGCAATTACATTTTTATACGCGCCACAAACTTCTGCGCCTATGACATCACTAGAAGTGTAAGTTTTCATATAATCAGGAAATAAATTTGCAAATTCGCTTGCGACACTATCGTTTGTGGAATTTATGACGACAGCACACGGGAGCTTTTGTATAACTTCACTAGCAAATGAAGGACCCGAAAGATAGGCTAAATTTTCTCTATTTATATGTTTTTCAAAAATTTCATTTAAAAATTTACCGCTTTTTGCATCGATTCCTTTGGAGGCAACAAGAATTTTTTGATTTTTATTTACAAAATTTGTTTCTAGCCACGAAGCGGTTTGTTGAGCTGCGATAACCAAAACAATCATTTCGCAATCTAATGCTTCATCGATACTAACAAAATTTGGGATATTTCTAGGCGTTCTTGAAGTGATAACGCAGCTATTTTTTTCACTTAATGCGTTATATAACGCACTTCCCCACTTTCCTGCACCGATGATTGCTATTTTCATTTTAAGCCCTTTTTTCTTGCGAATTTGCTGAATTTGCCACTTCAACGCTATTTTCATTATTTATTTTATTGCTTAGCAAAACAGCTAAAAATTTTGTTTTTGGATTTGAATTTAGAGCGATTTGTAAGCTCATTGTTAGCGGAATTGCCAAAAACATTCCGCCGATTCCAAAAACAAAACCCCAAAGTAGCAAACTTACTAAAACAACCACGACCGATAACCCAAGCCCTTTTCCCATAAATCTTGGTTCGATTATGTTGCCGATTAAAACATTTACAAAAAGGTAAATTCCAACAACCCAAACCGAAACACCCACGCTCATCGTGCTTAGCGTTACAAAAAGCGTTGGGATTGCCGCCATTATCGAGCCGATTGTCGGAATATAATTTAATATAAAAGCACATATTCCCCAAAGTGCAGCATAAGGGACACCTAAAACCCAAAGCAAAAGCCCAATCAAAAGCCCTGTTGCAACAGAAGCAATCGTTTTTATAAGTAGATATTTTTTCAAATTTGTCGTAAAATTTTCGGCAAAAATTCCCGCTTGTTCATTTTTGCTTGAAAAATATTCGATTTTTTCTTTGATTTCTTTACTTTCAAAAACCATAAAAGCGACCATTATAAAAACAAAAAAGCCCATAGAAAGAAGCGTCCCTGTTTTTTTCAGCACGGCCGTTGTTTGATTTATGATTAAATTTATATCAAAACCTACGCTGTTTCCGTCAAGCTCTATAATCCCGTATGAATTTATCTTATTTATCAATGCTTCATTAAATTCGCTAAATTTGCTTTGGAGTTCTGGGAGTTGTGCTGTAAAGCCTTTTACGGCATTAAAAACAATATCGCCAAAAAATATCAAAATTCCTATAAAAAACGCCGTAACAACGCAAAACGAGATAAGTCTTGGAATTCCAAATTTTTGTATATAAAGCACCAAAGGCGAAACAGTTGCAGCGATAAAAATTGCCAGTAAAAACGGCACAACCACGCTTGAAGCTGCTTTAAGACCTGCTAAAATGATGATTACACACGCAACCGAGATTAAAACCATTTGAGCTCTCAAATTTTTTCCTTACATTACCGAATTTATCGCCGCTACGATCTCTTCGGCGTGAGCGTTTAAATCGGTAGAAATGGCTTTTTGGAAAATCGGAGCGATTTGAGCGTGATGAGCGTCCCCGCCGCCGTAAAATGCACTTTCGCCAAAATGTCTTTCATCAGAAGAGATATTTTTATTATAGATTAATTTTTGATTTTTGAAAATTTTAAGATTAAAATCATAGCTCACAAAAGGTTTTGCCGTTACATCAAAACCATCTGCGCTGTAAAATCCGTATCTAAATGAGCTAATATTTGGTATGATAACCAGCCCTTGCGAATTTAGCGAGTTTTGATCTTTGCTTGTGATTAAATTTGTTAAATAATTTGAAAAAAATCTTTGGGTTTCCCCGGAAGCAAATTCGCCTAAATTTATGCTTACACTTTCGTCATTTCCGAGCCTACTTGAAGCTTTAAATTTTTGGCTTTTAAACTGCTCGGGACTTACATAAATGATCGTGCTTTGCAAAGCTTTTTCTATTTGGATATTCTCATTTATAGGCGCCGTTTCTGCATTTTTATTATACTGGGCTGTGTGAGTGCAACCTGCCAAAAACAAGGCAAAAGCGACAAATAAAATAGTTTTTTTCATAAATTCTCTCCCAAAAATTTAATAAAATTTGTCTATTTTAGCATAAATTTTTAATCTTTGCTAAATGAAATTTATTACAATGCCATTAGACGGCAAAGCCGTCAGTAAAAATTTGTAAATTTAAAAAGCAACGCTTTTTAAATTTACCACTTCTATCGTGCAGGGGTTGGGGGATTGCAAGGGGGAAGGGGGCGCTTCGAAAGTCAGCCCACTTCCCCCTTGCAAAAAAAATTTCTAATAAATTATTTTTAAAAATAAAACCAAAGTGTGTAAATTTCGTTTAATTTTAGCTTAAATTTGCATAAAAATATAATCATAAAGGAAATTTAAATTTTTTCTAGGATAGAATTTGTGCTTATTTTAAAAAAAGGGTAAAAATGTCTAGAATGTTATTTGCTCACCCGTATTTTGGTGCATTTTTTATGCTTATTTTAAGCTTTGTGATTTTTGGATTAATTGTAAAGCTATCATCAATCATCGGCAACAAATTTGCAAACCAAAACGACGAGCGACTAAAATCGGCGATTTACGAAAGCGGTCCGGAAAGTGTAAAACAGCCAAATCAGATGAATTCGAACTTTTTTATGGTTGCCGTGCTGTTTATTTTATTTGATGTTGAGATTATTTTTATGTTTCCGTGGGCTGTGAATTTTAAAATTTTAGGCATTTTTGGGCTTGTTGAAATGGTATTATTTATCGTGCTTTTAACGATTGGTTTTGTTTATGCATGGAAAAAGGGAGCGTTAGATTGGCAGAGCATAAGATAGATTTTAGACGAGAAAACGGGCTTCCTGTCGTTTTGACAACTGTTGATAAACTTGTGCAATGGGGCAGAAGCAACTCGCTTTGGGCGATGACTTACGGATTAGCATGTTGTGCGATAGAGATGATGGCAAGCGGGGCTAGTAGATACGATTTTGATAGATTTGGAACGATTTTTAGAGCTAGTCCAAAGCAAAGCGAAGTTATGATAATTTCAGGAACGCTAACAAAAAAACATGCCGAATTTGCTAGGCGACTTTATGATGCGATGCCTGAGCCAAAATGGGTTATCAGTATGGGAAGTTGCGCTAACACAGGCGGTATGTTTAATACTTATTCAGTCGTGCAGGGCTGCGATAGAGTAATCCCTGTGGATATTTATCTGCCTGGCTGTGCGCCAAGGCCAGAGACTTTGCAATATGCGCTTATGATTTTGCAGAAAAAAATAAGAAGCGAAAAAGCAAATCGCAAACAAAAAGCAAAAAGGCTTGTGTGATGAGAAAATATAATCCAAAAGGCGACAAATCAAAGCAAAATTATTACAAAGATAGATTTTTTGTAAATAAATCAACGACTAAATTTGGAGTATTAGGCACTAAATTTGAAAGCGAAATAGAAAGATTAGCCAAATTTGGCGTTGAAATTTTAAATTCGTATGTAGAATTTGACAATTTAGTTGTTTATATCAAAAAAAATGATAATTTAAAAGCATTAAAAATTTTTAAAGATTTAGGTTATGAAATTTTGTGCGAGTTAAGCGGTGTTGATTTGACAGAAAAACAAAACGGAATCGAAGTTTTTTACCAAATTTTAAACACAAACGAAGCCAAAAGAGCAAGAATCAAATGTTTAGTTGAAAATAAAACATTTTTGCAAAGTGTGAGCGAAATTTACAAAAGTGCAAACTGGGCTGAGCGAGAACTATATGATATGATGGGCGTTTGGATTAAAGATCACCCAAATTTGGCAAGAATTCTAATGCCAGATGATTGGCACGGACACCCGCTTTTAAAATCTTATCCACTGCAAGGCGACGAATTTGCACACTGGTATGAGATAGATAAAATTTTTGGCAAAAATAGAAGAGATGAATTTGGCGAAGAAAATCGTGATCCTAGCTTCATCGATAGCAAAGATACATTTAATTTTTCAAGAATTTATCACGAGTGCGAATTTGGCGGAGAAATTCCAAATGACGCAATTTCGCAAGAGTATCAAGAAAAAGACGGTGTGCCTTTTGTAAAAGAGCTAAAAAAAGATAAATTTAAACTAATCAAAAAGAGAAAATAATGCAAAAAGCGACTATTTTAAGACCTAGTTTTGAAAATATCGAATTTGAAAAAATTGGTTCAAATATGATTTTAAATTTCGGTCCCCAACACCCATCAGCTCACGGTCAGCTAAAACTTGTGCTTGAAATGGACGGCGAGTTGATTGTTCGAGCTAGACCGCAAATCGGCTATTTGCACCGTGGTATCGAAAAAATGGCTGAAAATATGATTTATAACGAATTTGTCCCGGTTACCGATAGGGTTGATTATATCGCAAGTGCGGCAAATAACTACGGCTTTTGTGCCAGTGTTGAAAAGCTTTGCGGTATCGAAGTGCCGCGACGCGCACAAATCATAAGAGTAATCATACTTGAACTTGCAAGGATTGCTTCGCATTTGCTATTTTTAGGCACTCATGCACTTGACATTGGTGCTATGAGCGTATTTTTGTATTGTTTTAGAGAAAGAGAATATATACTTGATTTAATCGAAAAATATAGCGGAGCAAGGCTAACGCATAACAATATCAAAATCGGCGGCGTTTTTGTTGATTTGCCTGATGGTTGGTTAGAAGAGATGTTAGCATTTTGCGATAAATTTCCAAACGATTTGAAAGATTATGAAGATTTATTGGATCAAAACCGAATTTGGCTAGCTAGAACGCAAGGCGTTGGAATTTTAAGCAAAGAACAGGCTTTAAGCTGCGGTTGTAGCGGTGTTATGCTAAGAGCAAGTGGCGTTAAGTGGGACATACGAAAAGAAGAGCCATATCTTATCTACGATGAGCTTGATTTTGATGTGCCTTATGCTAGTGCGGGTGATTGCTACGCTAGATATAAATGTTATATGCAAGAAATGCGAGAATGCTTGAAAATTTTAACCCAATGTGCAGGGCTTTATAAATTTAGCGATTCGCAAATTTTGGCAAATAATCCTGAGTTTGTAAGTGCTTCAAAAGAGCAGTTGATGACGCAAAATTACTCGCTTATGCAACATTTTGTATTAGTTACGCAAGGGCTAAAACCGCCTATTGGCGAAATTTATCATGCAAGCGAAAGTCCAAAAGGCGAACTTGGATTTTTTATTCGCTCCGAAGGCGAAAGTCGCCCGTATAGATTAAAAATTCGCACTCCAAGCTTTTTTCATTGTGCGGTTTTAGAAGAGATTTTGCCGGGACATTATTTAGCAGATGCAGTTGCGATAATTGGTAGCACAAATATTATTTTTGGCGAGGTTGATAGATGAAAAGATACGATTTACGCCGTTTAAAAGGTGATTTTTTAAATCGCATGGGAGAGATAATAAAAAATTCAAATCAAGGCGATGTGATGATTTTTTTATTTGAAATCGGCGATTTCAGCGGAGTTCAAAAAAGCGCAAATTTAGTTGATGGGCTAAATTCCACGCTTTTAAATTCACTTAGATACAATCAAGTTGATTGGAGCATAGTCGTAAAGAAAGGACGAATATGAAAATTTTAAATTTAGCTTCTATTTTAAGCTTACAAGCACCAAATCTGGCAAAAACTTACGCAAACGATGAAATTTTAACGCTCAGCGCAAATGATGATGATGCGATAGAGAGCGAATTTATAAAATGCGAAATTGGCGCACAAGGCTATGTTTTGGCTATGCTTTGTGCTAAATTCGATGAAAGAGAATATTTTGCGAATTTAGACATTGGTTTTTTAAGCGGCGAAAGCAATGTCGGCGAAGAAGAGATTGATGAAATTTATGAATTTTTAAATGGCTGCGAACTTGTGATAATCGATGAAAATTTGCTAAATTCGCATAATGAAGCCAAAAATATAGAGAGCTTTTTGGCGATTTTGCAGGAAGAGTTTAAATTTGAAATAATAAATTTAAAAAATGAAAAAATCACTCCAAATTTAAATGAGCTAACCGAACTAAAAGAGCTTGAAATTTACGACGGCGCAGTTGTTTTTAAACACGATAAAGACGATAAATTTGTGGGCGGAAACTACTTTTGTATGGTCGCTAAAATCGCTAACGGCGATGAAGTTATAATAAAAACAAAAAATTTAGAAATTCGCAAAAAATTTGAACTAAATGCTAATTTAAAAGGAACGATTGCGCTTTTGGGTTTGCAAAATCCGCAAGGATACAACTACGAAGTAGCAAAAATCACTAAGGTTGTAAATGGCTAAAATCACAATAAATAACCAAATTTGCGAGTGTGAAGAAAACGATTATATCCTGCAAATCGCAAGGGCTAACGGAATTTTTATCCCTGCGATTTGCTATTTAAGCGGTTGTAGTCCGACCTTGGCGTGTAGGCTTTGTATGGTTGAAGCAGACGGAAAAAGGGTTTATGCCTGTAACGCAAAGGCAAAAGACGGCATGGTTGTCATCACAGATACGCCTGAAATCGCGTCTGAACGAAAAGCCATAATGCAAACTTACTGCATAAATCACCCCTTAGAGTGTGGCGTTTGCGATCAAAGTGGCGAGTGCGAGTTGCAAAATTTCGTTCATCATTTAGGCGTTGATGAGCAAATTTATGCTATCAAAGATACGCACAAAACGCCAAAAAACTGGGGTTTAATCAACTACGATCCAAGTTTGTGTATAGTTTGCGAAAGATGTATTACGGTTTGTAAAGATAAAATCGGCGAAGCTGCGCTAAAAACTACGGCTCGTGGCGGCGATATGCCAGATAAAGCGTTAAAAGATAGTATGCCAAAAGACGCGTTTGCCGTGTGGAATAAATTTCAAAAAAGTTTAATCGCACCTGCAAATGGAGAGAATTTGGAGTGTTCAAGCTGTGGCGAATGCACCGCAGTTTGCCCAGTTGGAGCGTTAGTGGGAAGTAAATTTCAATACAGCTCAAATGCGTGGGAACTAACTAAAATTCCTGCTTCAAATCCGCATAGTAGCGACTGCGAGTTGATTTATTACGACATTAAGCGAAGCGGTATTGAAGACCAAAAAGAAAGAATTTATAGAGTTAGCAATGACTACGATTTTGGCGAGATAAGCACTGCTGCTAGGTTTGGCTTTGATTTTAGCAAAACTAAAAGCGTAAAAGATAAAGAAGTTTTTGAAAAAATCGTTGATAAAATCGCAAGCGGCGAGATAAAAACGATTAAATTTAATAGCTTTATTACAAACGAAGAAGCTAAAATTCTCTCGCTTTTAAAGGAAAAATTCGGTCTAAATTTGATAAACGACGAAGCTTTTGCATATCAAAATTTCATGAAAGAATTTGCTAAATTTAGCGGTGAAAATTTATATAATGCGACTAGCGAAATGATAAAAAATAGCGATTTTATAGTGGTTTGTGGTAGTTTTTTACGAAGCGATAGCCCGAATTTAGGCTTTAAAATAAATAATGCCTTAAAAATAAATAAAGCAGGTGGAATTTATTTTCATACCATAAATGATAAAGTGGTAGAAAACTACGCTAAAAACTTCATTTGCGTTAAACATGAGAGCAAATTTGATACACAAATTTTGCTTTGGATTTTGCAAAAATTTGGCGAAAATTTGCCGTCTTGGTTAAATGAAAAACTGCAAAACGAATTTGAAATTTCGCAAATTTCAAAAACCCAAAAAAATGAAAACGGCGATGAAATCACGCAAACTAGCGAAATAAAAACAAGCAAATTTGCAAAAATGCTTGGTCTTGATGAAGCAAAAGTTAGCGAAATTTTAGCCAAAAAAGAGAAATTTTCTCTCATCATCGGTGAAGATTTTATTTTTAGTGAAAATGCCAAAACTCTGGCAAAACTTGCCGGGCTAATTCAAAAATTTACGCCGTTTAAAATTCTAATAATTCCGCCACGAACAAATTCGCTCGGCGTTTCGCTGATTTGCGATTTAGATAAAGACGCAAAAGGCAAAGTGTTAGGCTATAACGAAAACGGCGACATTACAATGG
Source organism: Campylobacter sp. (assembly GCA_017469645.1). GTDB lineage: Bacteria > Campylobacterota > Campylobacteria > Campylobacterales > Campylobacteraceae > Campylobacter_B. Next base: position 130,288 of record JAFUFY010000005.1, read on the forward strand.
GCGTTTTAAAAGGCGATCTTGATATGCCTAGCCTAATCCAACAAGAAGGCACTTTCACAAACTACGACAAACGCGTAGTGCCTACAAATGCGGCTTTGAGCTATGGGGGATTTGAGCTAAATGACATTGCAAACGCTCTTGGTGTAAAAAGCGAATTTGCGATTGATTACACTTCAAATTTAGGAAAAAATTTCAAAAATATCAAATTTGATGATTTGGAAAATTTTTATGATAACGGCGGTGTAAATCATCGTGGTTACGAACTAGAAAGCAAAATTTATGAAGCCAAAACAGATGAATTTGAAATCAAAAATTCAGATGAAACGCTAAATTTAAATGAAAACGAAGTTCAAATTTACAAGGCAAATCCTATTCATCAGTTTTCAAAATTCACAAACGCCACTTCGCAGCTAAGCGAAGTAGCAAATTTGATAGTAGGAAGCGAATTTTTGGCTAAATTTGAAGTTAATGACGGCGAAGTTGTAACGCTAAAAAAAGGCGAATTTGCACTTGCAATTGCTGTGAAATTAGACAAAAATTTACAAGGCGCGATTTTGCCGTATTTTGATGAAAAGATTAAATTTGATAAATTCTTTGAAAATGGGCGTTATAGCGTAGTTAGCGTAGAAAAGGCAAAAGCATGAGCGAAACAACATTTTTGATAATCGAAACCATAGTAAAAGCAGTTGTAATCCTAACCGTGATTGCGACACTAGCCGGATTTGGCACCTATGCCGAGCGAAAAGTTTTAGCCTATATGCAACGCAGAATCGGACCTTGTGTGGTGGGTCCTTTTGGACTTTTGCAGGTCTTAGCCGATATGATAAAGCTTTTTACAAAAGAAGATATAATTCCGGCAGGTGCTAATAAAATCACATTTAAAATCGCTCCGATAATATCAGCCGTTGGGGCATTTGTAGCACTTTCTGTTGTGCCTTTTTTGCCTGAATTTACCGTCTTTGGGCATACAATAAGACCGATTTTAAGCGATATAAATGTAGGAATTTTATTTTTGCTTGGAGCGAGCGGAACTTGCGTTTATGGGACGCTTATTGGCGGTCTTTCAAGTTACAATAAATGGGGCTTAATAGGCTCAGTTAGAAGCATTTTGCAACTAATCAGCTTTGAGCTTATCAACGGATTAAGCCTGATTCCGATTATTATGGTAGTTGGATCGCTATCTTTAATTGATATTGTAAATGCTCAAAGTTCGGGCATTGGCGGCTGGTTTATATGGAAAATGCCGATTTGCTTTGTTCTGTTTTTGATAGCGTCGTTTGTCGAGTGCAATAGAACCCCGCTTTGTCTAACCGAAAACGAAACCGAGTTAGTCGCAGGTGCTAGCACAGCGTATTCAGGTATGCGCTGGGGTATGTTTTTTATCGCAGAGTATGCAAATATGATAACTTATTCGGTTGTGATTTCGCTTATATTTTTAGGCGGATTTAATCCTATTTGGTTTATTCCGGGCGGAATTGTTATAATCATGAAAGCATCTTTGTTTTTCTTTTTGTTTTTATGGGCAAGGGCTGCGTGGCCGCATTTAAGACCGGATCAGTTAATGGCACTTTGCTGGAAAGTTTGTATGCCATTAGCATTACTTTGCATAGTTCTAACCGGAATTGCGATTTCATAAGGTGCGAAAATGGGAAAATATGTAGAACTTGATATTAGAAAACCGCTTGGGGATAATTTTTCTAAATTTAAAAATTTTGTGAAAAAAAGCGTAAAACCTGAACTTTTCGTCGGACTTTGGGTGGTTTTGCGTGAAATGCTAAAAAAAGGCAACTCGCACACACTTATGTATCCTACCGAAAAATTTGAATTTAATGCTCGTTACAGGGGAATTCATAGGCTAATGAGACTACTTGAAAGTGGCGATGAAAGGTGTATCGGCTGTGGGCTTTGTGAAAAAATTTGCGTTAGCAAATGTATCGCGATTGATACCGAACTTGGCAAAGATGGACGAAAAAAGGTAAAAAATTATTCTATAAATTTTGGTAGGTGTGTATATTGTGGGCTTTGTGCCGATGTTTGCCCTGAAATCGCAATCGTCCATGGCGGCGAATACGAACTAGCAAGTGAGCAAAGAGCTTATTTTGGATTTAAAAAAGATTTGCTTACAAAAAGCGAAAATTTAAATTCACAAAGCGAATTTGAAGGCTATGGTAGTTTGGATAAAAATGCTAAAAATTTTGTCAAACTAACGCCGAGCGCGTATTTACAAAGCGATGAAAAGGAAGAAAATGTTTGAGATTTTTTCATTTTATTTTTTTGGAGCTTTAAGCCTTGCTTTTTTTGCGATAAGCATTTTTAGTAAAAATGTCCTTTACGCGATGAGTGCCTTAGCAGCGGGAATGATATTTATTTCGGGGCTATTTTTTCTTTTGGGTGCCGAGTTTTTAGGCGTTGTGCAGATTATGGTTTATTGTGGTGCTGTTATGGTGCTGTATGGATTTTCGATTATGTTTTTTGACGCAAACAAAAGCGTAAAAGAAAAAATCAAAGGCAAAAAAACTATATATTTTTTAGGCGTTTTATCGGCGGTTTTGATTGTTTTAGCGTTTGCTGTGCCGATAAATTTGATAAATTCAAAAACACCAAATATCGAGTATTTAGAAAATACAGAGATGATAGGCAGAGTTTTATTTCAAAATTATCTAATCGTGTTTGAGTTAGCAGCTCTTATGCTACTTGTGGCGATGGTGTGCGCGATTATTTTAGCTCACAAACAGATGGATAAATCTCTAAATTTAGAAGAGGAAAATTTATGATAAGCTTAAATCACTATCTAATTTTGGCTTCGTTAATGTTTATTTTAGGACTTATTGGCGTTTTGAAAAGACAAAATTTAATAATGCTTTTTTTCTCGACTGAAATTTTACTAAATTCGGCAAATGTCGCACTTGTGGCGATTAGCAAATATTTAGAAAATATAGACGGGCAAATTTTTGCCATTTTTATTATCGCAGTTGCGGCTAGCGAGATGGCAGTTGGACTTGGACTTCTTATTTTGTGGTATAAAAAGACAGGTTCGATTGAGCTTGAAAGTTTAACTAATATGAAAGGCGAATAATGGGCGGACAATATTATTATATTATTTTATCGCTATTTGGACCGCTTTTAAGCTCTATCATAGCAGGAATTTTTGCTACGCAGAAAAAATCTTTCGCAATCGGCGTGATTTGCAGTGCGTTAATCATTTTAAGCACTATTTCATCTTTTGCTTTGCTTGAATATATCTACATAGGAAATTTGCAAATTCGCATTTTTTTCACTGAATTTATAAAAACAGGAAATTTAAGCGTTGATTACGGCATTTTAATAGATAGCGTAAGTGCTATTATGATGGTAACTGTGGGCATTGTTTCAAGTGTTGTTCATGTTTATTCCATAGGCTATATGGAAAAAGATAAAGGCTTTAACAAATTTTTTAGCTATCTTGGACTTTTTGTGTTTTCGATGCTAGTTTTGGTTATGAGCGATAACTTTGTCGGACTTTTCATCGGCTGGGAAGGCGTAGGACTTTGCTCGTGGTTACTTATCGGCTTTTGGTATGACAAACACAACTACGCATGGTGCGCAAATGAAGCTTTTATTATGAATAGAATTGCCGATCTTGGGCTTTTACTAGCTATGTTTTTAATTTTTTGTCAGTGTGGTTCGCTTCGCTATGATATAGTTTTTAATGAAGTTGCAAATTTAGACTATTTTATACTAAGTGTTATCGGAATTTTGCTTTTCATCGGCGCTATGGGAAAATCAGCTCAGTTTCCTTTCCACACTTGGTTAGCTGATGCTATGGCAGGACCAACGCCTGTTTCAGCTTTGATACATGCTGCAACAATGGTAACAGCAGGGGTTTATTTAGTAATTCGCTCAAATGAAATTTTTTCGCAAATCACAGAAGTTAGCCATTTTATCGTATATCTTGGGGCTTTTGTCGCAGTTTTTGCCGCAAGTATGGCACTTGTGCATAACGATCTTAAAAAAATCATCGCCTACTCAACGCTTTCACAACTTGGATATATGTTTGTGGCTGCGGGTTTTGGAGCGTATTGGATTGCGCTTTTTCACCTTATGACACACGCATTTTTTAAATCACTTCTGTTTTTAGGCGCAGGAAATATCATGCATGCTACAAACGATGAACTAAATATCCAAAAAATGGGCGGTTTGTATAAATTTTTAAAACCGACAGCCGTTTTGATGATAATCGCAAGTTTAGCCCTTGCGGGATTTTACCCGCTTTCGGGATTTTTCTCAAAAGATAAAATTTTAGAAGTAGCATTTAATGAAAACAGCTTTTTTATATGGTTTGTTTTGCTATGTGGTGCGATTTTGACGGCATTTTATAGTTTTAGGTTGATTATGCTTGTATTTTTTGGCGAAGAAAGAAAACACTATCATGCACACGAAGCAAAAGGATTTATGCTTCGTTCTATGGGACTTTTGGCAGCTTTATCGATATGTGCCGGATTTTTTGAGCATAAATTTGAAAGCTTTGCAGGAGAGATTTTACCGAAGTATGAATTTATCTTAAATCACTCCGTTGCTATTTTGCTTATTTTTATAACGACTTTGTGTGTGGCTTTAAGCACGGCTTTTGCGATATTTGCATATAAAAAAGGAATTTTTAAAGATAGCATAAAAGAAAAAACTATTTATAAAATTTTGTCAAATCAATATTATATTCCGCAAATTTATGAGAAATTTATTACTAAAAACTACTTCAAATTTAGTGAATTTTGTGCCAAAATGGACGCAAATTTTATCGATAAAAGTGTCGATTTGATCGCAAAATATATCTTAAAAAGCGGTGGCGTAGCGAACCGCACAATGCAAAGCGGAGAGCTTTCTTTGATGCTTAGATATATGGTTTGTGGTTTTGTGATTTTGCTTGTTTTAGCGTTTGTTTATAAAGGATAATAATGGATCATATTTTAAGTTTAGTTATATTTTTTCCTGCAATTGCTGCTATTTTGGGATTTTTGATAGATGAAAAAAGCGTCAAAGCTTACGCCATTTCGGTAAGCTTTATCGAATTTATTCTTTCGCTATTTTTATGGTTTGAATTTTCTAATTTTAACGGAGAGTTTAAATTTGTCGAATTTTTCCCATTTATCAGAGAATTTGGTATAAATTATTTCATCGGAATCGACGGATTTTCGCTATTTTTGATAATTTTAAGCACATTTATGACGCTTATTAGTTTGATTAGTTTAACAATAACCGACAGAGTAAAAAATTTGGTTATTTCTATTTTATTTTTAGAAATGACTATGGTTGGAGTTTTTGCAGCTCTTGATGCGATTTTATTTTATATTTTTTGGGAACTTTCGCTTATTCCTATGCTTTATATCATCGGAGCTTGGGGAAGCGGAAAGCGAATTTATGCTGCTGTTAAATTCTTTTTATATACATTTTTTGGCTCTGTTTTTATGCTTTTTGGGCTTATTTTTATGTCATATCTTTACCACGAAGCGACAGGAGCATATAGTTTTAATATCTTAGAATGGCAATATCTAAAACTTCCGTTAAATTTGCAAATTTGGCTATTTTTAGCGTTTGGAATCGCTTTTGCTATCAAAACGCCACTATTTCCGTTTCACACTTGGCTTCCTTATGCGCACGGACAAGCCCCTACGATAGGCTCTGTTTTACTAGCGGCTGTTTTACTTAAAATGGGAACTTACGGCTTTGTGCGTTTTTCATTACCTATGTTTCCGGACGGAAGTCTGTATTTTTCAAATTTAATGTGCATAATTGCCATAATCATGGTGATTTATACATCTTTCATCGCCTTTGCGCAAAAAGATATAAAACAGGTCATCGCTTATAGCTCGATTGCGCATATGGGCGTTATAATGCTTGGAATTTTCTCATTTAGCGTAGAAGGAATTTCAGGTTCTGTTTTTTTGATGATAAGCCACGGCGTGGTTAGCGGCGGACTTTTTATGCTTGTCGGTTTTATTTACGAGCGAAAACATACAAAGGAATTTAGCGAATTTGGGGGTCTAGCAAAAATAATGCCATTTTATGCGTTTTCGTTTTGTTTGGTGCTGCTAGCTTCCATTGGGCTTCCTTTGACGATTGGCTTTGTGGGCGAGTTTTTAAGTTTATTAGGAATTTTTAAAACTGCTCCGACTTTTGCATTTTTGGGTGGTTTTGGTATCATCATGGGAGCGATTTATAGTCTAAATTTATTCAAAAAGACATTTTTTGGCGAAATCACAAAAGAAGAAAACAAAAGCTTAAAAGATTTAAATAAAACAGAAATTTTAGCTATCGTGCCGATTTGCGCTTTGGTTTTGTTTTTTGGCGTTTATCCAAGACCGATTTTAAAGCATATTGACATATCAAGCAAAGATTTGGTTATGCTTATGTATGACAAAGGTGAAGCTAAAACAAAAGAGCATTTAAACAAAGCAAATTCAACACAAGGGGCAAAATAATGGATTTTGGTGCGTTAAATTTTTATAGTATCGCCCCTATGGCGGTGCTTTGTGCGTTTGCGATTTTTATACTTTGCATTAGCGTGATAACAAACGAGCTATCTACTAAATTCTATACCGTTTTAACGGTTATTGCCGTAGTTTTGGATATTGGAATTTTATTTGGTTATAACGGTGGGGTAAGCGGATTTTTTGGGCTTGTTTTTATAGACGGAATTGCCATTTTATCGATGTTTATTATACTTATTTCATCGGCGTTGTTTATTCCATTAGCGCTTAGTGCTAAAACTTTTCACGAATACACCTTGCCTGAATTTTTTGCCTTATTTTTATTTATGCTAATCGGCTTTGAATTTATGGTAAGTTCGGGAAATTTGATACTGATTTTTGTGGGTTTAGAGACTTCTAGTCTTTCGCTTTATACGCTAATTGCACTAAATAATCGAAATAAATCAATCGAAGCAGCGGTTAAATATTTTACTATGGGCGCACTTGGTTCAGGCTTTTTTGCCTTTGGTGCGGCACTTTTTTATCTATCTAGCGGAAGCGTTGAGATTTCGCAAATCATAAGCAGTGCTTCATATTCGCAAAATAATATAATTTTACTTTTGGGTTGTGTTTTTATGATATGTGCGATTGGGTTTAAACTCTCACTTATTCCGTTTCACACTTGGGCGCCCGATGTTTATGAAGGAGCAAGTGCTGCCCTTGCCGGATTTATCTCGGTTGTGCCTAAAATCGCAGGTTTTATCGTTGCGTTAAGACTTTTTGAAGGGCTTATGAGAGTTGAGGTTTCGTGGCTAAATTCGGTGCTTTACATAGTAGCTGTTATAACGATGACACTAACAAATATAATGGCGCTCGTGCAAATCGATGTTAAGCGAATGCTTGCATTTAGCTCGATTTCACACGCAGGTTTCGTGCTAAGTGCTATTGTGATTGGTTCAACTCAGGCAAATATCTCGCTATTTTTATATTGGATCTTGTTCGCATTTGCGAATTTGGGCGCATTTTCTATGCTTTGGGTAACAAGAACAAGACAAAACAGCTGGCACAAACGCTACGAGCACCCGTATGAGAAATTTAACGGCTTAATCAAAACTATTCCGATGGCTGCGATTGTAATGGCGATTTTTATGATTTCACTTGCCGGAATTCCGCCATTTAGCGTGTTTTGGGGCAAAATGTATCTAATGAGCGCTGCAATAAATTCAGGCTTTATATTTTTAGCTTTGATAATGGCGTTAAATAGCGCAATAGCGATGTATTATTATCTAAAACTAATTGTTTGCATGTTTTTGCATGAGCCGATTATCAAAGATAAAAGCGTTTATTTATCAAATGTTTCAAATCCGCTTAGAATTATTATTGCGATTGCCGCAACTGCTTGTGCTTTATCGCCGTTTATTGTTAAATTTGCGATACCTGCGATAAATAGCTTTGTATTTTTAAGTGGGTATTGATGGATAAGCAGATAAATCCTATTTTAATATTACAAAGACTAGATACCGCATGGTCAAAATTCATAGTTCTGATTATGACGGCTTTGTTTGCTTTTACTTTTTGTCTTGGTGTGGGCAGTATTTTTTTAGATGAAATTCAACATAAAATTGTAGGAATAATTTTGATTATTTTTGCTCCGTTTTGTTATTTTCATCTTGTGACAATTCAAAAAATTATCTGTTTTGATAACTTTTTGATTATCAAATATCCATTTTGGCAATCAAAATTTTATTACGACGATATAAGATATTATCATTATTCTATAATGAAACTGGATGATTATTTTACTATTTACTCAAAAAAACGCAAATTTTTCCTTATGCGAGTAATTTTTATTAGTTTTAGTATATTTGATGAAGCCGAAATAAAAAAATTAGAAAATATTTTGGAAAACAAAGGCATACATTGTTACCCACATTTTAGACTGCTTAGTATAATAATATTGCTTTGTATAATCATATATTGTGTAACAAATAAATTATGATTTTGTATCCAAATATTCTTTTATCGAATTTTCCAAATTTGTCAAATCCTGTGAAATTTTATTTTCTAAAAATTGCGATTTATTAAAAGTTCGTTGTCTTTTTGCCAGCTGTGCGGTATGAGTGCAAATTTGTTCATATAGCTCATCTTTGCCTAATTCTCCACGCAAAAATTCGCCACACTCTTTAAGACCGATTGAATTTAAAGACTTAGTTTCAAAACCATACTTGTCAAAAAGATATTTTGCCTCGTCTATCAAGCCATTTTCTAACATTTTTTCAGTGCGAATTTTTATGCGATCTCGCAAAACTTCCCTGTCCCACAAAATTTCAAAAATTTGCAAATTTGAAATAATCGGCTCGGCGGTATTTTCACGCAAAAATTTGCTAGGAATTTCACCCGTTGTTTTGTAAATACTATACCATTTTTCAAGTCTAAATTTATCATTTTTGCTAAATTTAGAGCCAAATTCTGGATCAATTTTCAAAATAAGTTCATAAATTTGCTCCAAATTTAAATCACATTTTATGTCCCCTATTTTTGGAGCTAGACCACTCATCATCGCCTTTAAATAAAACCCGCTTCCGCCCGTGATAATGAGTGGAATTTGCAAATTTTGCGCGTAAGATTTTGCTTTTTCATACTCTTTTATAAATTCGCCAACGCTAAAATATTCGTTTGGAAAAATCAAATTTATACCAAAATGTTTCACGCTTTCAAGCTCTAATGCGCTAACTTTGGCGCTTGCGATATTTATCTCTTTATAAACGCTTAAAGAATCTAGGCTTAAAATCACGCCGTTAAATTCCTTTGCGATTTTTAAAGCTAGATCGCTTTTTCCGCTTGCGGTCGTGCCGATAAGGGCAAATTCACAAAACATTTTTTTCCTTAAATTTAGTCAATTTTTTAGGAAAAATTATATCAAATTTTAATTTGTTTTTGTTTTATTGCGAATTTGTGATACAATAACGCTTTAAAAAGGGAAATAATGGCAAAATTCAAAGAAATTTTAAGCGACATTAACGAACTCATTGTTTTCAAACACTCTGTTTTTGCGTTGCCTTTTATTTTTACGGCGATGATAACGGCTTCAAAAATCACACACGGCTCACT